>URNP01000014.1 GCA_900549225.1 uncultured Eubacteriales bacterium
GGCGCGACGCGTTAAACAATCCGTCCGGTGGACGAATTGTAGCCAAAGCGAACGATGCGGATTGCATTGCGCAAACGCCGAAGTCCAAACACGTGAGGAAGGGGGAAAGTTGCATAAAAGGTACACTACTCTACAATCGAACGTAAATTACACAAAATAATCGAGGGTGGGGCAACCACGCTCGAAGAATATAAGCAAGAAACTTATATCGAAAATTAGGAGATAGAATGAAACAACTCATCATCGTTGAGTCACCGCACAAGGCAAAGACCATTCAAAAATATCTTGGCAACGACGCCGCGGTGCTTGCGTCCAAAGGGCACGTGTGCGATTTGCCTACTCGCTCGTTGGGCATCGACGTTGACAACGGATTCAAACCGCAGTATATCGTCACGCCGGACAAAGAAGCAACCATCAAACAACTCTCGCAAGCAGTCAAAAAGTACGACAAAGTCTACCTCGCAACCGACCCCGATCGCGAAGGAGAGGCTATATCGTGGCACTTGAAAAATACGCTCGGCGTTCAAGGCGACAAGGTGCGTATCGAATTTAACGAGATTTCGCCAAAAGCAGTGCGTGCCGCTATGGAGAATCCGCGCGAGATCAATATGGACCTCGTCAACTCCCAACAGGCGCGCCGTGTGCTTGACAGGCTTGTGGGTTATAAAATTTCGCCCATACTTTCAAGAAAACTCAAACCTAGTCTTTCGGCAGGTCGCGTGCAGTCTGCGGCGCTTAAAATGATCGTGGACAGAGAGAAGGAAATCCGCAACTTCAAGCCCGAAGAGTATTGGACCATCAACGCCATGTTGCTCAAAGACGGCGCGAAAAAGACCAAAGCGAATCTTTTCGTCGCCGCTCTCAACGACAAGAACGGAGAGAAAATCAAACCGTCCTGCGCCGACGAGGCGTACGCAATCGCAGACCTTATGAGAAAGTGCGATTACCGCGTGGACGAAGTGAAAAAGAGCGTGTCTTTCTCAAAACCCGCACCGCCGTTTACCACGAGTACGATGCAACAAGAGGCAAGCCACAAACTCAATATGACCGCAGAACGCACTTCGAGAGTCGCGCAACAACTTTACGAGGGCGTGAATATCGAGGGCGAAGGGCAGCACGCACTCATAACGTATATCCGTACCGACAGCGTGCGTATTTCTCCCGACTTTGCAAAAATTGCTTTGTCCTTTATCGCAAAGAACTACGGCAGCGAATACGCTCCCAAAGTGCAGAATGTCTACAAAACCAGCGATAACGCTCAAGACGCGCACGAAGCGATCCGTCCTATAGACCTCAATCGCACGCCAAAGTCGCTCGAAGGCAAGATGGACAGAGACGCTTTCAGGCTCTACAAACTCGTGTACGAACGCTTTATGGCTTCGCAGATGACGCCCGCGCAGTACAACACGATGAGAGTGCATATTCTCGGTGAAAACGGCGGAGAAAAACTCGGATTCGTCGTCAAGGGCAAGAGCGTGAAGTTTAAAGGCTTTACCGCCGTGTACTCGGCTACCGTCGAGGAAAACGACGAGGATAAGGAACTCGATACGATGCCCGACCTCAACGAAGGCGAACACCTCAATCTCGACGACGTGGGGTGCGAACAAAAGTTCACGAAGCCGCCTGCGAGATACAACGACGCTACGCTCGTCAAGGCTCTCGAAGAGAACGGTATCGGCCGTCCGAGCACTTATGCAAGCATTATTTCGGTCATAGCAAAGCGCGAATATACCGAAAAACAACAAAAAGCAATCGTTCCCACTCAACTCGGCGAGGCGGTTTGTGAGTATATGGAGAAGAATTTCCCCGATATAATGAACCTCAACTTTACCGCTCGTCTCGAGGGCGCTCTCGACAAGGTCGCGGAAGGTAAGCAACAGTGGCAGGAACTCATCGGTGCGTTCTATCCTCGCCTTATGAAGTTCGTAGAACGCGCGGCAAAACAGGGCGGCGGGAACTATCTCCCGGACGAAGAAAGCGACGTCGTGTGCGATAAGTGCGGCGCAAAAATGGTCGTGCGACACGGCAAATACGGTCCGTTCCTCGCTTGCCCGAACTATCCCAAGTGCAAGAATATCAAGCGTATCGTCGAAGTGGTCGGCAAATGCCCCAAATGTGGCGGCGACGTCAGCAAACGCACTTCAAAGACGGGAAAAACCTTCTACGGATGCACCAATTATCCCAAATGCGACTTCATCAGTTGGGACGTGCCTGCTCCGTATTTCTGTCCCGATTGCGGCTCTACTATGAAGGTCGTAAAGCGCGATGAGAAGACGTATTACGTGTGCACGAATCATGGGTGCAAGCATCGCGAACTCGTCAAAGACGAGCAACTCGCGCCGCTATTGAGCGAATAACTGCGTCAGCGATATTTGTTCGTCAACTCATTTACGCTTTAGTAAATTAGGGTTGCCGCCCAAACACCGCTTCCTTAACGAAAAAACAAAATACTAAACAAAATACTAAAAACGCTGCTAAACAGACGAAATATGAGCAAACGAATCGTAAAAATTATCGGTGGGGGACTTGCAGGGTGCGAGAGCGCGTTGCAACTCCTCAAAAGAGGGTTCGCCGTCAGAATGTACGAAATGCGTCCCGTCAAAAATACGGGCGCGCATAAGGGCGATTCTCTTGCTGAGCTCGTTTGCTCCAACTCGCTCAAATCCTGCGAGCCGTGCACGGCTTCGGGACTTCTGAAAGAGGAACTCGACGCTTTGGGTTGCGAACTTCTGCCGCTTGCAAGAGAGTGCGCCGTGCCTAGCGGAAGCGCGCTTGCGGTGGATAGAGACGCATTTTCAAAAGCCGTCGAGAAAAAACTGAACTCGTATCCCGATTTTTCGCTCGTAAGAGAGGAAGTCGTATCACTCGATGAGGATATCCCGACGATCGTTGCAAGCGGCCCGCTCACGAGCGACGCTCTTGCCGACGAGGTGGGGAAACTTACGGGCAAAGACAGGCTGTTTTTCTACGACGCTATCGCGCCTATCGTGGAATTCGACAGCATAGATATGCAAAAAGCGTACTTCGGCGGAAGATACGGCAAGGGCGGAGAGGACTATCTCAATCTGCCTATGCAAAAGGACGAGTACGAGAGATTCTATAACGAACTCGTGAACGCAAAGACCGTCGTGCTTCACGACTTTGAAAAAAGCGAACTCTTCGACGGGTGTATGCCTATCGAGGAAATGGCTAAACGCGGCAGCGATACCATCCGCTTCGGACCGCTCAAACCTATCGGGCTTCGCAATCCCGTTACGGGCGAAAAAGCATATGCGGTCGTGCAACTGCGCAAAGAAAACGTCGCGGGGGATTGCTACAACCTAGTGGGATTCCAGACTAACCTCACCTACGGCGAGCAAAAGAGGGTGTTCAGCCTCATTCCCGCTCTCGAGCACGCAGAGTTCGTAAGATACGGCGTTATGCACAGAAATACGTATATTAACGCCCCGGGCGTGCTTGAAAAAACGTTCAGAGTGAAGGGCGAAAAAACGCTGTATATAGCAGGGCAACTATCGGGCGTGGAAGGCTACGTCGAGAGCATAATGAGCGGTCTTATCGCATCGCAGGCTCTTGCAAGCGAACTTGACGGAAGGCAATATAACGTCCCCTCCGACGTCACGATAATCGGGTCGCTGTGCGAGTACGTGGCTACGAGATCCATCGATTTCAAGCCTATGAACGCAAACTTCGGAATCTTGCCGCCTATCGAGGGAATAAGAGATAAGTCAAGGAGAAAACAGGCGTATCACGACAGGGCGATGGAAGCGATTGAATTAGTAATTAATAATTAATAATTGCGGGTGGGCGTTGCACCACGCCCCGAACGAAAACACATTCGAAGCCTACTTATAAAATCAACGTGCGACTTCGAATGTACAACGTGTAATATAAATTTAACTATCCATAACGGAGGTATAAAACTATGGTTGAATTTCGCGGAACTACTATTTGTGCCGTAAGACGTAACGGTCAAACTGCCGTTGCAGGCGACGGACAAGTTACTATGGGCGAAAACGTCATTATGAAAGGCAACGCAGTCAAAGTCAAACGCATCTACAACGATAAAGTCGTGGTGGGTTTTGCAGGCTCGGTTGCTGACGCTTTTGCTTTGAGCGAGAAGTTTGAAGCAATGCTTCAAAAATATAGCGGAAATCTTATGCGCGCGGCTGTGGAACTCGCAGAATTGTGGCGCAACGACAAGGGATGCAGACGTCTCGAAGCGTTGCTCATCGCCGCCGACTCTACGAGCATTTACGTCATTTCGGGTACGGGCGAGGTTATCGAACCCGAAAACGGAATCGTGGCTATCGGAAGCGGCGGAAACTACGCTTTGGCTGCCGCTCGCGCTCTCGCGGACGCAACCGATTTGAGCGCAAAAGATATTGCGTACAAGGCACTCAAAATAGCAAGCGAGATTTGCGTGTATACGAACGACCACATTACGGTCGAAACGGTCTGAGGAGGCAAACTATGGATTCAAACGTATTGACCCCGAAACAAATCGTTGCCGAACTTGACAGATATATCATCGGTCAGCACGAGGCAAAAGTTGCGGTTGCAATCGCACTTCGCAACAGATACAGAAGAAGCAAACTCTCCGAGGAAATGAGAGAGGAAATCACCCCAAAGAACATCATTATGAAAGGTCCGACGGGCGTCGGTAAGACGGAAATCGCAAGACGTCTTGCAAAAGTCGTGAAAGCGCCTTTCGTCAAGGTGGAAGCAACAAAGTTTACCGAAGTCGGCTACGTCGGAAGAGACGTGGAAAGCATCATCCGCGACCTCGTGGAAGTGTCTATCCGCCTCGTCAAAGACGAGAAGTTCAAAGAGGTCATGCCAAGAGCGACGGAAATTGCAGAGAATAAACTGTGCGATATTCTTTTGCCCGTGCGTAAAAACGCCGCAGGCGCAACCGATAAGAGCGACGCTCAACTCAAAGAAGAACTCTTGCAGGAAATCCGCGCAGGGCATCTTGACGGAATCACCATCGAGATGGAGATAAGACAACAACCAAAGCCCATTCAACTTCAACCCGGCAACGCTCCCGGCAACGAAATCGACCTCGGAAGCATCTTTGGCGGCATGATGGGCAAAATGCCCGTCAAAAAGAGAAAACTCACCGTCAAACAGGCTATGGATTTCATCGTGAATCAGGAAGCGGAAAAGATGGTGGATCAGGACGCTATCACGCAAGAAGCGTTGCAAAGAGCCGAGCAGGACGGCGTTGTGTTCCTTGACGAAATCGACAAAATCGCCGCAAACGATCAAGGGGGGCAGAGCGGTCACGACGTGTCGCGCGAGGGCGTGCAAAGAGATATTCTTCCCATCGTCGAAGGAAGCACCGTGCAAACAAAATACGGTTCTATCCGCACGGATTTCATTCTGTTTATCGCCGCGGGCGCGTTCCATATCTCGAGAATGGAAGATCTGATCCCCGAACTTCAGGGCAGATTCCCCATTAGAGTGGAACTCGACAACCTCACCAAAGAGGACTTCATCAAGATTCTCACCGAACCCGACAACGCGGTGCTCAAACAGTATAAAGAGTTGCTCGGCGTGGACGGCGTATCTCTCAACTTCACGGACGAGGCAATAGACGAGATCGCAAGAGTTGCGTTTGAAGAAAACGAGAACAGCGAAAACCTCGGCGCTCGTCGTTTGCACGCAGTGCTCGAATCACTCCTCAAAGACGTGCTGTACGAAGCGGACGACAACGTCACAAAGGAAATCAATATCGACAAAGAGTACGTCGAAAAGCATTTGAGCACGACGCTGAAAGAGAGAAACTTGAGGAGATTCATTATTTAATTAATAATGAATAATTAATAATTGCGGGCGGGGCGTTGCCCCACGCCCCAAAATAATATTCTCAAGCATAAAGTATCGGAGAATAAAATATCCTCAATAAAAAAATTTCAACCAACACGAATAATAAATACTTCGAGGGCTATTATGATAAACATACCCAAGGGAACTAAAGATATGCTTCCGCAAGAGGCATACAAGTGGCACTACGTCGAGAACGTCGCAAGAGAAGTTGCGGCTTGTTTCGGATTCAAAGAAATCCGCACGCCTATGTTTGAACACACCGAACTCTTTTTGAGAGGCGTGGGCGAAACGACGGATATCGTCACGAAAGAAATGTACACCTTCGACGATAAGGGCGGCAGAAGCATGACTTTGCGCCCCGAAGGCACGGCAGGCGTTGCTCGTTGCTTTATCGAAAACGGTTTGCATCAAGGCGTTATGCCGATGAAGGCGTATTATATCGCAAGCATTTTCCGCTATGAGAAACCGCAAAACGGCAGACTCAGAGAACACCATCAATTCGGCGTGGAGTGCTACGGCTCTGACAGTCCGAGCGCAGACGCGGAAGTCATTACGCTTGCGTCGACCTTCTTGAGAAAAGTCGGACTTAAGAGCCTCGAACTCAATATTAACAGCATAGGTTGCCCCGAGTGCCGCGCGAAATACAATCAGGCTCTCAAAGAGTATATCGGCGCAAATCTGCACCTTATGTGCGGTCAATGCCAAGCGCGTTTTGAAAAAAATCCGCTTCGTATCCTCGATTGCAAAGAGGAAAAATGCAAGCAAATCACCAAAAACGCACCCAAAATCACCGATTATCTTTGCGACGATTGCAGAGCGCACTTTGAAGAAGTGCAACGCATTCTCACGTCTTTGGGTATCGACTTTAAGGTCAATCCCGGCATCGTACGCGGTCTTGACTATTACACGCGCACGGTATTCGAGTTCGTGTCCACGGATATAGGCGCGCAAGGCACGGTTTGCGGCGGCGGAAGATACAACAATCTCGTCGAGGAAGTGGGCGGTAAGCCTACGCCTGCCGTCGGATTCGGGCTTGGACTCGAAAGACTCCTTCTCGTGCTTGAAAACACCAATAACCTTGCCGCAGAGCAAGAGTGTATAGACGTGTATATTGCTCCTATGGGAGATAAGGCGAGCGAACTTGCGAGAAAACTCGTGTACGATATGCGCAACGCAGATATCAAAGCGGAAACGGATATTATGCAAAGAGGCTTGAAAGCACAGATGAAATACGCCGACCGTATCGGCGCGAAATACGTTTGCGTTATCGGCGACGACGAAATGGAAAACGGCGTCGTGAACGTGAAGAGAATGAGCGATTCGGTAACCGAACAGTGCCGTATCGACGAACTTTGCAGGTATTTTGAAAGATGACCGAAAGAGGAATCGTTGCAAAAATCAAGGGCAATAAAGCCACCGTGCGTTTTGACAGGCGCAGTGCGTGCGACAAGTGCCATATGTGCGCCACAACCAAGGACGGTATGAAAGTGGAAGTCGTCGTCGAAAATACTCTCGGCGCAAACGTCGGTGATTTCGTCGAAGTGGAAATGGGAGAAAGATACGTTCTCACGGCGGCGGCAATCGTCTACGTTATTCCGCTCGTTCTTATCGGCGTGGGAATCGGACTCGGCACGCTTATCAACGAACTTGCGCAAGCGCTTATGGCGCTCGGCGGACTTGTGATAGGATTCGTTATCGCAATTCTGCTCGATAGGCTCGTTATACGCAAGAAGAAGGGATTTGTGCCCACTATGAAGAGCATTTGTCCGAGCAGCGTTGAGGAATACGAGAAAACTAATAATAAATAATTAATAATTGAGGGTGGGCGCTGCCCGCACCCGAATGAAAACTTGTTCGAAGCGTACTTGTAAACGCAACGTGCGACTTCGAATATTAAATCAAGGAGTGTATGTATATGCAAGATTACGTTGTGTTGAACGAAGATAATTTTGATCAGACTATCGCAAACGGCGTCGTTCTCGTCGACTTTTGGGCGACTTGGTGCGGTCCGTGCAAAATGATGGCTCCGAACGTCGAAGAAACCGCAACCGACTATAAAGGAAGAGTGACCGTTGGCAAGGTTGACGTGGACGAGTGTCCGAATCTTGCGAGCCGTTTCGGAATTATGTCAATTCCGACGCTCATAGTCTTTAAGGACGGCGAGAAAAAAGAAGTGCTTGTCGGCTATCGTTTGAAAATGCAAATCGCAGAGGTTCTCGATAAGTATCTTTGATTGAAATCAAAAACGGCAAATCTTCCTTTCAAACTTTGTTTGAGGGGATGACGGCGGCGTTTTGCCGCACATATTGTTTTAAGGAGGAATACCGAAGATGATTGATTTGAAATGCATAAAGCAAGTTGACCCCGAACTCTACGAATCTATGCTCAAAGAACTCGAGCGTCAACAGCATAATATCGAACTTATCGCAAGCGAGAATATCGTATCCGAGGCGGTGCTTGCCGCGGCAGGCACTTTTTTGACGAATAAGTACGCTGAGGGTTATCCCTCAAAACGCTATTACGGCGGCTGTGAATACGTCGATATTGCCGAGCAACTGGCTATCGAGCGTGCGAAGGAATTGTTTGGCGTAAAATACGCGAACGTGCAACCGCACAGCGGTTCAAACGCAAATTTTGCCGCGTATTACGCGCTCCTCAACAGCGGCGATACGATTTTGGGTATGACTCTTGCCGAGGGCGGTCATCTTACGCACGGCGCAAAAGTGAATATGAGCGGAAAACTCTTCAATTGCGTCGGGTACGGAATAAATCCGCAAACCGAAACTATCGACTACGACGAGGTGCGTGAAATCGCCTTGAAGTGCAAGCCCAAACTCATCGTTGCGGGCGCAAGCGCGTATCCGAGATTTATCGACTATAAGAAATTCAGAGAGATTGCGGACGAGGTCGGGGCGTATCTTATGGCGGATATCGCACACGTTGCGGGTATGGTTGCAACGGGATTGCATCCAAGCCCCGTCGGCTATGCTCACGTGATAACTTCAACCACTCACAAGACCCTCAGAGGCCCTCGCGGCGGGCTTATCCTCTGCGACGACGAGGAGATCGCAAAGAAGATTAACAAGGCGATTTTCCCCGGAAGTCAGGGCGGTCCGCTCATGCATATCATAGCCGCAAAGGCAGTCGCTTTCAAAGAGGCGTTGTCACCCGATTTCAAGACCTATCAGGAGCAAATCCTCAAAAACGCAAAGGCTATGGCGGAAAGACTTATGAAAAGAGGTCTTAGGCTCGTAAGCGGCGGTACGGACAACCATATGATGCTCGTCAATCTCGTGGGAAGCGGCGTGAACGGAAAGCAACTCGAAACGTGGCTCGACGAGGCGCATATCACCGTCAATAAAAATTCCGTGCCCAACGAACCGCTTTCGCCTATGATTACGAGCGGTATAAGGGTTGGTACGCCTGCGGTTACCACAAGAGGCATGAAAGAGGACGATATGATCGAGATCGCGGATATGATCGCCGATATCGTGCAAAACGGCGAAGGTGCGATCGAAAACGTCAAGGCGCGCGCAATTGCGCTTTGCGATAAATATCCTATCTACAAGGACGCCGTGATGCTTTGAGAAGCGAATAAAGCGACGAAATAACTTCGTATCCTGCAAACGCAACGGGAGAAAATATCCCTCGTTGCGTTTCTTTTTTGTTCGAAATAGCGGCAGTATCGGCTGAATTTTTCGCGATTTCGGATTTTTCGTTTGCGGGTTGCTCACTGCAAGCGCAGTTTGCGCTTTGAGCGGTTTCTCGGTGAGATTCGGGTTTCGGCTTTTGCATAAGCGACATAAAGAGGGGGAGCATTGACGATATATCCGCTTTGCCGCCTTGCATGCCGCTAAGAAGCGCAAGCATCGGATTTTGCGAGGACAGGCTCTTTATGAAATCGGTTTTTGGATCGGTCGGCTCGGAATTGCCCGAAAAATCGAGCCGTATTTGCTCGCCTATGCCGTTTTGGAGCGTAAAAGCCGACTTTCCAATAGATTTATCGTCACGCGCTTGCATATGCGTGTTTTGCGCCTCCTGTGGCTTTTGAGGAGGTTTTGCGTCGCCGTTTTTCTGCATCATCTGCATAAGCATCGAGATTGCGTTCATATCCAAATTCATATTCCACCTTGTCACAACCATTTTATGCGCTCATATATTGAATGTGCGGAGGAATTTATGAATTTTTACGACTTCAACGGAATGAGCGACGGCTCGCAAGGCGGTCAAAACGGCGGATATAAAGTTAATTGCGGCGGGCAGAGGGAAAGTCAATCCTTCGAGGAAAAGTTCGCTTCGTTCGCGCAAAAAAGCGAAGAAGAGTTGACGGCGCAATTACTCGAGTCGGCAAAGCGTATGAAAGCGCAGGGGAGTTTCGACTCGCAAGCGCTCGAAAATCTGTATAACACCGCTTATCCCATGCTCAACGACGCGCAAAGACAGCGTATGAGAAGCATCATCGATATGCTCAAAAACTAGTCGAGGCGGTATGGATAAGATTGACGCGCGCATTATCGAACAACTCAAAAACGCAAACAAAATAAGCGGCGGAATCGTCAAAACGCTCGAAAACGGCGAGGATAGGGCGGACGCGCTCGTAAGGGTGCGAAATCCGCTACAACTAGGGCTGTTGGAGCGAAACTTCGACGTCGTGGCAAGTTATCCGTTTATCCGCTCCGTCGGCATAAAATGCGGACTTAAAGAGGCGATAAGCCTTGAGAGAATGAACGAGGTGGAATACGTTTTTGCGCAAAGCAAAGCGTTTACGCTCGACGACGATAAAAGTGACTATAATAACGGTTTTCGATATTCTAACCGCTCGTTTTATCCTATCCCGACGTTTGACGATACGCTTGACGGAAGGGGCGTGACACTGTGCGTGATGGATACGGGCGTGTCACTGCATATGGATTTGTCCGTGCCGAAAAACAGAGTTATAGGAGCGGTGGATTTTGTCAACGGAGAGAAATACGCCTACGACGATAACGGTCACGGAACTTTCGTTGCGGGAGTTGCCGCAGGGAACGGAACGCTGTCGGCAAAAGGCGTGAGGGGCGTTGCTCCGATGGCAAACGTGCTGTCCGTCAAAGTGATAGAGAAAAAGGGGGAGAGCGGCACGTTCAAGATCCTCGACGGTATGCAGTGGCTGTTTGACAATTTCAGACAGTACGGCGTGCGCGTGGTGTGTATGAGTTTCGGCGCAGAGCCTCTCGATTACGCCGATCCGCTCAAAATCGGTGCGGAAATGCTGTCGAGGAGCGGACTTATCGTGGTTGCGGCGGCAGGAAACAGTGGCGAAAATTCGCTCAAATCACCTGCAATCAGCAACGAGGTGATTGCCGTTGGCGCTGTCGACGAGCAAAACAATATCGCAAAATTTTCGTCGAGAGGAAGTTATAAGGGAATCAAACGCCCCGACGTGTACTGCCTCGGCACGAATGTGAGGGGGATTAAAGTCGGGGGAGCGTATTCGAGTATGAGCGGAACGTCGGTTGCCGCTCCGTACGTTGCTGGGGCGTGCTGTCTGCTTTGCCAAAAGTATAGCAAAATCACGCCGTTTCAAGCAAAAAACGCTATTCTAAACGCCTCAATCGATATAAACGGAACGAAGATATTTAGTTTGTGAATTAACGAATTGCGGAATCGGAAGTAAAAGCGCAGAAAGCGGTTTTATAGAGTTGAGCGAAAACGCCGTTCCCCAAAAACACTGTTCCCAAAAACGCCGTTCCACAACAGCGCGTTTCAAAAAACGCCGTTCTTAATCTTTAGAGAGATACGAGTGATATGAAAGTTGCAAAGAGATTCAGGCTTTAAGTTCGCGCATTATGCGCTCGACGCAAGAGACGAAGTATGCGATTTCGCCGTCGGTGGTGTCGCAACCGACGCTTGCTCTGACGCCGCCTTGCAACGTCGTGCCCAAAGTTTTGTGAACGAGCGGCGCGCAGTGTATGCCTCCGCGCACGCATACGCCGTACTCGTTGAGTTTGTCGGCAACGAAGCCGCTGTCCGCATCACGCAGATTGAAGCAAACCACGCCCACTTGCGAATTGTGACCGTAGACGGTTGCGCCTGCGTTTTCGAGCGAATAAATGATCGTTTTGGTCATTCTATCAACGTTTTTTCGTATTCTCGGCAGATTGTCGAACGTCCATTTAGCACCTTGGTGCAGTGCGCATATGCCGCCCGAAAACAGCGTTCCCGCTTCGTAAGATTCGGGCATTTGAAGGTCGGGGAGAAGTTCGTTCGATGACGTGCCCGTGCCGCCGTATAGCAACGGTTTGAGCGGAACGTCGTCTTTGACGATAAGAAAACCCGTGCCTTGCACGCCGTGAAGTCCTTTATGCCCGGGGCATGCAAGCATACTTATTCCGCTTTCTTTCATATTTATCGGAATTAGCGGCACACTTTGCGCTCCGTCCACGATGAGAATCGTGCCGTGTTTTTGACTGATTTCGGTTATACTTTGCATATCGCAAACCGCTCCCGTGACGTTGCACGCGCCGCCGAAAACCATTATATCCGCACCTTGAGCATAGACTTCGACGTCTTTTGGATCGATACGACCGTCGTGACGTGCTTTGACGATTTGAAGAGATATTTTCTTTTGACTTTCGAGCAGGAAGAGAGGGCGCAACACGGAATTGTGTTCGTTGGTGCTCGTCACCACTTTTTCGCCGCCTTTTATAAGTCCGAAAAGCGCAAGATTGAGCGCTTCGGTGCAGTTTTTGGTGAATACGAGAGAATAACCATCGCTCGCTCCAACCGCAGATAAAAGATAATCTCTGCACTTTTGTATGCGCACGCTTTTGTCCACGGCTTCGTCGTGCCCGCCTCGTCCGCTGTTTGCCGAGTGAGTTACGTCAAAAAGCAGAGCGTCTATCGCGCTTTTGGGCTTGAATCTTGAAGTTGCGGCGTTGTCGAGATATACCATTTTTTGTCCTTATCTATGCAACTTATGCGATTTTGCACGAAAAATGTGTATGAACAATATATTAAAATCGAGAGCGGTTACATATATTTTCGGAGGGGATTTATGAGAGAATTTTTCGTTGCGTTCCGCTCGCGCGCCGACGCCGTGCGATTCTATGAGGAACTTGCCTCGTATCACGTTTCGGGCAAACTGATCAACACTCCGTCCTCGGCAAAGGTTGGGTGCGGATTGTCCGTGAAACTTTTTGCCAAGGATATGCAACAGGCAAAGGTCGTGTTGCAAAGGGGAAGATACTCATCCGCTATCGGTTTTTTCTATTTCGGCACGAGCGGAAACGCTATAAGACTTTGAAAGTATCAAACCGCTCTCGCTTGCAAAAGCGTGCATATGCGCACTTTTGCAAATGAGAATACTCCGAGTGAAAAACGACTGTAATTACGGTCGTTTTGCGGATTAATAATTATTCAATTATTATTTCTTTCCGTTTATGGCTCAACGCTCTTGCAAAAAACGACGAATTATGCAATAATCGAAAATATGACGGAAGATAATAAGAAAATATACGAATTGCTCGATGAAATGCACTACGACGCGGACTGCGAGTTGAATTTCGACTCGCCTTTTGAGTTGCTCGTGGCGGTGGTGCTGTCTGCGCAATGCACGGACAAGAGAGTAAACCAGGTCACGAGCGAACTTTTCAAAATCGCTTCGACGCCGCAGGACTTCGTGAATATGGACGTCGAGGAACTTGAAAAACATATATTTTCTTGCGGATTCTATCATAATAAGGCAAGGGCGATAAAGAGCCTGAGCCAAAGCGTGCTGGATATGGGCGGTATGCCGACGACTCGCGACGAACTTATGAAACTTCGAGGCGTCGGACGAAAGACGGCAAACGTCGTTGCGGCGGTTGCGTACGGAGAAAACGCCATTGCTGTGGACACTCACGTTTTCAGAGTCGCAAATCGCATAGGTATTGCGCACGCAAAGACTCCCGAACAGACCGAAAACGCGCTTATGCAGGCGTTTGACGAGAATCTTTGGTCGCATCTGCATCACTTGCTCATCTTCCACGGCAGATATACCTGCCACTCGCAACGCCCCGAATGCGACAAGTGCCTCGTGAGAGAATACTGCGAATATTATAGGAAAATCACGTCGGGTGAACCGATTGAAAGAAAAAATGAAAACGTATGAGATAGTGTCAAAAAAGCGCCTTGCGCCAAACGTGAACGAGTACGTCGTTTACGCTCCGCTCGTGGCAAAGCATTGCCTTGCGGGGCAGTTCGTCATACTCCGCGTGGATAGCGACGGCGAGAGAGTTCCGTTTACGATTTGCGATTATTCAAGAGAAAACGGCACGGTGTCGATTATGGTGCAAGAGGTGGGATATACCACGGCAAAACTCGCGCTTCTTGACGAGGGCGACGCTCTTTGCGATTTCGTAGGTCCGCTCGGCAATCCTACCGATTTGTCGGCGTACGAGAATATTTGTCTCGTGGGAGGCGGCATAGGTTCGGCGGTCATTTATCCGCAAGCGAAGCAACTTTTTGCAAGCAATAAGCCTGCCGACGTGATTCTCGGCGCGAGAAACGAGAATTTGCTTATGTATCTCGACGAGTTCGAGGCGAACTCCAAGGGGCTTTATATCGTCACCGACGACGGCTCGAAAGGCGAAAAAGGATTCGTCACCGATATGCTCAAAAAACTCGTTGAGGGCGGAAAAAAATACGATTGCGTGTTTGCGGTAGGTCCGCTTCCGATGATGAGGGCGGTTTGCAATCTCACCAAAAACCTCGGTATTCGCACTATCGTGAGTATGAACTCGCTGATGGTGGACGGCACGGGTATGTGCGCTTGCTGTAGACTCACCGTCAATTCTCAAATCAAATACGCTTGCATCGACGGGCCCGAATTCGACGGTCACGCCGTGGATTTCGACGAGGCTATCGCAAGAAGCAGAACTTATATAAAGGAAGAAAAGGATCACCTTTGCAATCTGAGGAGGGATATATGATAGAACCAAGACACAGTATGCCGTCTCAATCCGCAGAGGAAAGAATCCGCAATTTCGACGAGGTTGCGCTCGGATATACGCCGCAAATAGCAAAGGAAGAGGCAGATAGATGCCTCAATTGCAAGAATGCGCCGTGCATGAGCGGTTGCCCCGTGGGCGTGCATATCCCCGATTTTATCGCGTGCGTAAAGAAGGGCGATATCGAGGGTGCGTATCGCACTCTCAAAAAGGATAACAATCTGCCTGCCGTATGCGGAAGAGTGTGTCCGCAAGAGAATCAATGCGAAAAGCATTGCGTGCGCAAGGATAAACTCGGCGGTAGCGTGGCGATAGGCAATCTCGAACGCTACGTTGCAGACTACGCCGCAAAAAACGGCTTCGAAGAGACCGAGCCTTCCGCAAAAATCGACAGGAGAGTTGCGGTCGTCGGCTCAGGACCTGCGTCGCTGTCTTGCGCGTCAGACCTCGCAAGAGCGGGCGTTGACGTCACTATGTTCGAGGCTTTGCACGAAGCGGGCGGCGTGCTTGTGTACGGTATTCCCGAATTCAGACTGCCAAAAAGCGTCGTGAAAGAGGAAATCGACAAGGTTTGCGCTCTCGGCGTGAAAATCGAAAAGAACGTCGTCGTCGGAAAAACTATTTTTATCGACGAGTTGCTCTTCGAGTACGACGCTGTGTTTATAGGCACGGGCGCAGGCGTTCCGATGCTCCTTAAAATCAAGGGCGAAAACCTCAACGGAGTGTACTCCGCAAACGAGTACCTCACGAGAATCAACCTTATGAAAGCCTATAAGGAAGGCTCTGCAACGCCCGTAAAACGCGGGAAAAACGTGGTCGTGGTCGGCGCAGGCAACGTCGCTATGGACAGCGCGAGAACCGCGGTGCGTATGGGTGCAAACGTCAAACTCGTTTACCGCAGAGGCAGAGAGGAAATGCCGGCAAGAAAGGAAGAAATCAATCACGCCGAAGAAGAGGGCGTCGAGTTTTTGCTCTTGGCAAATCCCGTCGAAATCGTCGGCGACGAGCAAGGCAACGTTTGCAAGGTCAGGTGCGTAAGAATGGAACTCGGAGAGCCCGATTCAAGCGGAAGAAGAAGCCCGATTCCAATCGAGGGAAGCGAGTTCGATATAGAGTGCGACGAGGTTATCGTGGCTCTCGGAACTACGCCCAATCCCATCATCAAACGCAGTATGCCTTCTCTTGAAATCGGCAAAAAAGGCACTATAACCGCAGACGAAAACGGACTTACCAATATTGCGCGCCTTTACGTCGGCGGCGACGCCATGACGGGTGCGGCTACCGTTATTCTCGCTATGGGCGCAGGAAAACGCAGTGCAAAGGCTATCGTAGAATCCTTCAAATAAACGGCAAAATATCATCAATACACCAAAGAGGCAAATATGTTTTTAGATTACGTCAAAATTTTCATCAAAGCAGGCAACGGCGGCAACGGAAAAGTGTCGTTCCATCGCGAAAAATTCGTTCCCAACGGCGGTCCTGACGGCGGTGACGGCGGCAACGGAGGCGACGTCGTGTTCGTTGCGGATAAGGAAATCAATACGCTCATCGATTTCAAATTTCAGAAGTTCTATCGCGCCCAAAACGGCGGCGACGGCGAGGCAAAGAATTGTACGGGTAAATCCGCTCCTAACCTTGTCATAAAAGTGCCCGTCGGAACGGTTATACGCGACACCGAGAGCGGTAAGGTCATAGCCGACCTCTTTGACGACGGCGAAACGTTCGTGGCTCTAAAAGGCGGCAGAGGCGGCAAGGGAAACAACCGCTTCGCGCACGCAAGACGCCAAGCGCCGTCTTTCTCGCAACTCGGTGAAACCACCGACGAGCATCAGGTTACGCTCGAACTCAAAACCATTGCCGACGTCGGTCTCGTCGGATTTCCGAACGTGGGAAAATCCACGCTCTTGTCGGTGCTGACGAGCGCAAAACCCAAGATTGCAAACTATCACTTCACGACTATCAATCCCAATCTCGGCGTAGTGCAAATGTATGACGACAGTTTCGTCATTGCGGATATTCCGGGACTTATCGAGGGCGCAAGCGAGGGCGCAGGTCTCGGACACTATTTCTTGCGACATATCGAGCGCGTGCGCCTTATCGTGCATATCGTCGATATCAGCGGCAGCGAGGGCAGAGACCCCATTGACGACTACGAGAAAATCAATGCCGAACTTGCCACTTACAGCGAAAAACTCGCCGAAATTCCGCAACTCGTCGTTGCAGGAAAGGCGGATTTGCTCACCGACCGCTCCGAAATCGAGAAATTTGAAAAAGCAATCGGCAAAAAAGTTTACGTCGTATCTTCGCTCACTCACGAAGGTCTCGACGAACTCCTTGCCGCAATGAAGCAAAAAGTGGAGGAACTTCCTCCGCCTCAACGTATTCAGCGTGACGAAACCTTTGAACTCGAGCCGAAGTCCGACCAAAAATTCACCGTATCTCGTCTTCCCGACGGCTCGTTCTTCGTCGACGGCGGTCTCGTTGACTTCCTCATTCAAAACGTCACCATCTCCTCTCAAGATTCCTTTGCCTTCTTCCAAAAGGTTCTCAAAGACCGCGGCGTAATTTCCGAACTCAAAAAGAAGGGAATGAAAGAGGGGGATATTGTGTGTATTGGCGATCTTGAATTTGAATGGGTCGATTGAGCGCACTATTGAGCGAATAACTGTGTCAAAGCCCCTCGACTGTCAACTCATGTACGTTTATGTACATTAGGGTTGCCATTCGAGGGACTTTTCCTTGTTCTTCATCTCAATATTGCGCTCAATAAGATACGCGTTATTAATCGCGCCTTTGTCAACGTCCTTTTGCTCACCCGTCACGTACGATTAAGTACGTTATGCGGATTCGCAGAAGGGCGTTTCCTCGTTATGCATCTGTTTGGATGCGCTCAATTAATCGAATATGCAATTGAGCGAATAACTGTGTCAGCACCCTTTGCCTGCCAATTCATTTACGCTTAGTAAATTAGGGTTATCATTAAAGGGATGCTTTCGTGTTATCCATCGATTTGGCGCAGTTTTCGTTTAGGTGTGGACAAAGTCCACCCACAATTATTAATTATTCATTATTAATTCCTAATTTCCCTCACGTATTCGTCTTCGCAGGCGTGTTCGAGTTCGGCGAAAACTTTGGGAGACGATATCGTGCCGTTGCCAAGTGGTGTGAGAGATAACAGCGCAAGCGCAAATAGTATCGTGCCGATGACGATATAATAGATTTTGAGGGGAGTGAAAAACGACGTGAATACGAGCACTGCGCCCGAGAAAACGTAGTTCTTGAAATTGCGCCTTGAAAACACTGCTTCGATAAGTCCGTGCATCGAGAATTTTTGCTTCGGCTTTTTCAGGTCGGGCAGGGCGTTGCGCTTTGCAAGAAATTTGAATACTTGCTTAGCTTTGACAGTTTCGATTTTTATTTCTTGAAGGTTGGCAACTTGCCACGCCTTTCTTTCAACCGATTTGGTGATGAGATAAACGTGATTTCGGTCGTGAGTTTTTGCAAGTTTGCATACGCTCGCTATATCGCTTCCACCGAGTGAAGAAAACTTGAAATTTGCGATAATTATGCTGTTTTCAAGCAAAATATAGTTTGAACCATTCTCGATTTGCGGATTTTTTAGAGAACTTACGAGCAATTTTATGACATAATCTCCGCCTCGCATACAGAACTCCGATTCAAGTCGGTCATATGTATACGGCTTTTGATTTTTCTTTGAGAAATAGCGAACGGACAGCACTACGGCAAGTGAAAACGCAACCGAAAAAACGAGCGCGCCCACTGCGTTTTTGAAAAGTAGCACCGACCATACGAACGTGGTCAGGGTGATGATTATGCTTGCGCCGACGTAGTCAACTGCTTTTGCCATACCGCAATTGTTGACAAAATTTCGGGGCGTGATACTCGAAATCTACGTTGCTTTCTTGAAATATTTTTCAATGCGTTGTATAATAAAAATATGGGAAAAACATTGGTTTTCGGCGGGGCGTTCGACCCCGTACATAAAGAGCACGTCGCTATGTGCAAAAGCGCTATGCGTGAACTCAAAATATCCAAACTCGTGCTTGTGCCGACTTCTGCGCCGCCACATAAAAGCGCGGGATTTTTGAGTTTTTCGGATAGATGCGAACTTTTGAAAACTGCCTTCGAGGGAGTGAACTTTGTCATCGACGATATAGAAAACGTGCGAGGAAAAGACAATTACAGCGCACTTACGCTTCCGCTTCTCAAAGAAAAGTACGGAGATATCGTGTATCTTGTGGGTGGCGACAGTCTCGAGTATTTCGATACCTGGTATCATCCCGAAAAAATCGTAGAGGTATGTCCGATTGCCGTTTGCGCAAGAGAAGGCTACGACGACGTGACGAAAAGAACGACCTATCTGCGTGAAAAATTCGGAGGGGAGTTTATCGTGCTCGATTACGTCGGCAAAGACGTGTCGTCGTCCGAGGTCAGAGCAAAGTTGCTTATGGGGGATTCTCCCGACGAGATCGACCCAAAAGTGCTTGATCAAATAAGGCAAAAACGCTTGTTTTGCGAATACGAAGATATGGTCAAAAAACTTCGCTCGTATCAGACGGACGAACTGTTCGCACACAGCAAGGCGGTCGTTCTTACCGCTATGAGATTGAACTCACGGCATAATCTAAAACAAGATTTCACGAAGACGTTTCTTGCGTGTTTTTTGCACGACAACGCAAAAAAGCGCCCGTCGCTTGACGGATTTAAAGTCCCGATAGAAGCGATCGGAACGCCTGTTTTGCATCAGTTTCTCGGTGCAGAGAAGGCAAGACGCGATTTTGGAATCACCGATCCCGACGTGCTTGACGCAATAAGATATCACACCACCGCAAAGGCTGATATGACTATGCTTCAAAGGCTCGTTTATACCGCCGACAGCGTGTCTTTTGACAGGCTTTACGATCCGATTCCGAAGATTCGCGACATTGCGATGCGCGATTTCGACGAGGGATTCAAAGCAGTGCTCAAGTACACTTACGACAAGGTTAGTGCAAGCGGAAAGGAGATGAATCCGCTCACGCTCGACGCGGTGAAGTGCTATCTC
This sequence comes from uncultured Eubacteriales bacterium, assembly GCA_900549225.1. GTDB lineage: Bacteria > Bacillota > Clostridia > Christensenellales > CAG-917 > CAG-475. The sequence goes on from URNP01000014.1 coordinate 19,861, forward strand.
GGCAAATAAAAACGCCCAAAAGGCGATTACCAAGGCAAAATTGATTGTTGAAATAGCGCCGCCGATGTGCTAAAATCGTATCGAAGAGACGTTAAGCCGCTTTCGCGGCACTTTGCATACGATAAACGGAACGGTGAGAATAAAATAATATTCCACACTGAAACGATACATGGCGGGGGAAATGATAGTTTTGCACCGAAACGACGTGCAAGGGTGTGAAAATAAACACGCTTTCGGCACACGATAAATAATAATATACCAAAGAGGAACCTCGCATTTTTGCGACAGGAGGATTTTATGGAACCTATTGAAATGAAAGACGTCATCTGCGCCGAACTCGACGAGCATAAAGCGGTTGATATAACCGTGCTTGACGTTGCGCATCTCACCGTTATGACGGATTATTTCGTCATCTGCACGGCAAAGAGCAACAAGCAAGTGAAGGCTCTTGCGGAATTCGTGGAAGAGAAAATGAGCGAGAATGGCGTTGAACCTACGCATACCGACGGTATGGGCGAAGGCAAATGGGCAGTGCTCGACTACGGCGGAGTTATCGTGCACATTTTCAACGACGAAACGAGAATGTTCTATTGTCTTGAAAAACTCTGGGCAGACGGCAAAAACGTCACGAAATATAACGGATAGCGCACGTTTTGCACAAAATATCGATACAAAATGCAATCAAAAAAGCCTCAAAACGAGGCTTTTTTTTGATGCGTAGTGTTTGTGCGGCTTTTTATTGCGTTTTAACGTTGTATGCTTGCGGCTTTAGAGAGTTGTGTTTATGTGACTGCGTCTTTTTGCGGCGTGCTTGCGGCAAAATCAATATGCTCTCGAAATGACTTTTTCAAACAAATCCGCTTTTTGCTCGTCGGTCATACCGTCTTTGATTTTTCGATATACGTCGACGTCTAAAGTCACGAAAACGTCGGTGTTAGTTTGCTTTGACAGGTCGGTTTTCGTAGATTGCAAAAATGCGTCGCGCTCGCTTTTAAGATAGAACGGGGAAGAAATCAATGCGACGACGTATGCGTTGTTGTACGAAAAACAACGTGCTCCGACGACTTTGGGGTTTGAAAGGGCGAGGGCGGCTACGCTTTGCTCGCTCACTTCGCTCGTCTGTATATAATCTTGAACGTATGGCGTTTGATTTGTGTATTCCATACTTAAATTATGGCAGTATCGTGCGTTTTAATACGCCAATTTAATATTGTGCTTGACATACGGATTTTAAAGGCATATGATAAAGATGCTTCAGGGCGAGGTGAAAATCCTCACCGGCGGTATAGTCCGCGAACACGCACTGCGTGCCGACAAGGTGAAATTCCTTGACCGACGGTAAAGTCCGGACGGAAGAAGCGACGTAATTTTGCTTTTCAATTTACGTTTGCGCCCTTGAAGGCGCGTTTTTTATGCAATTTGCAAATTTCAAAAGGCGTGCCAAAGGAGAACAATGGGCAAAAATATCGAGGTTTCGGAGAAAAATTCCGAATCGAAAAAGACGAAGGTTGACGTAAAAGGTACGCTCAAACAGTTCAAAAACGCAAGATTTACCACGGCATATATCGCAAAAGTCGCGATTCTGACGGCGATTTCCTTTATTTTGTATGCGTTTGCAAAATTTCCGTTGCCGTTTATGTTTCCGGGATTTTTGGAGATTCAGATAAGCGAACTTCCCGCGTTGCTTGCAGGATTTTCGATGGGGCCCGTGAGCGCGTGCATAGTCATCGTGCTGAAATGCCTTTTCAAACTTGCAATGTCGCATACCGGCAACGTCGGCGAACTTACGGATATACTGCTCGGAATATCTTTCGTTTTGCCTGCGTCCGTGATTTATCAACTCCACAAGGACAAAAAACACGCTTTGATAGGGCTTGCGGTGGGAAGCGCGATACTCACGGTGCTCTCGCTTGTCGTGAACAGATTTATTTCCATACCGTTTTATGCAAAGCTCTACGGCTTCGACGCAGTTGTGGGAATGGTGTCGTCTTTGTACGAAAACGTCACGGTTGACAACTTTTATACCTATTATTTGCTCATCGGCGTGTTGCCTTTTAATATATTAAGATGTATAATAGTGAGCGGATTGACGTTTGTGCTTTACAAGCGACTCAGCAAAATCTTGCACTGGGACGGCTCGAAAATGAAAAAAACGACCGATATTTTCTCAAAACATACCGTCAAAAACGTTGAAGAAACCTACGCGCTCGCAAAACGTATCGCAGATACGTTGCAAGGCGGAGAGGTTATTCTTCTAAACGGCGATTTGGGTGCGGGCAAAACCACTTTCACCAAAGGTCTTGCAAAGGCGCTCGGAATCGAGGACGAGGTTACGAGCCCGACTTTCACCATTCTCAACGTTTACGAGGACGGACGGCTCAAACTCAATCATCTCGATATGTACCGCGTGGACAGTGCGGACGAACTTGCCGAACTCGGCATCGAGGACTGCTTCGACGACGAGAGCGTAACCGTCATCGAATGGAATAAATTTGAGCGTTTCGACGGCAAAGTCATCGAGATAAACATAACTCCTACGGGAGAAAACGAGCGCGTGTTTGACGTGACAAAGAGGGAGAATAAATGAATATCCTTGCAATTGACACAACTTCAACGGGGCTTTCTATCGCGCTTATCAAGGGTGACGAAACCTTTTCGCACACCACGCAGATAGGGAAAAGCGGTCACAGCGCAACGCTTATGCCTCAAATCGACGATATGCTCAAATCGCGCGGCGTTGACGTAAAAAATCTCGACGCGGTTGCGGTGAACGTAGGCCCCGGATCTTTTACGGGAATAAGAATCGGAGTATCCGCCATGACTGCGATTGCGTTCGCAACGGGCGCAAAGCGTATTGCGGTGACGAGTTTTGAACTTATCGCGCACGGTAGAGGCGACGTTTTGGCGGCAGTCGACGCAGGACACGGAAATCTCTATCTTGCAAAATGCTCAAGCGGAAAAGTACTTGAAGCGTCCTTCCGCGAGGCAAGCGAGCAAAAGGTTGAAAATGCCGAATACGCACCCCTCAAAAGCGTGGATATCGCGCTTGCCGAGGTGGTGAAAGAAAAGGCTCGAAGCGGCGAATTCGTCAACGTGTTCGAGCCGTTCTATATGCGAAAATCCCAAGCCGAGAGGGAAAAAGATGAAGTTTGAATCCCTCAAATACGAGCATCTCAAGCAAATGGCTGAGATTGAACGCGAAGCGTTCGACCAGCCTTGGAACGAGCGTATGTTCATTCCCGAGGTCGAGGACGAAAACGCGTATTATCTCGTCGGCGTAAGGGGCGACGAAGTGATTTGCTACGGCGGTTTTCACAAAGTGCTTGACGAAGCGCATATAACGAATATAGCGGTGAAATCCACCGAAAGAGGCAGAGGTATCGGCAAGTTGCTGATGAGCGAACTCATTTCTAGGGCAAAACTGCTCGGAATCAAGTTTATGACTCTCGAAGTGCGCGACAACAATGAGCCTGCTATCCGCTTGTACAAAAGTTTCGGTTTCAAAGTCGAAGGAGTGCGAAAGAGGTATTACAACAACGTTCGCGACGCCTTGATTATGTGGCTCGCAATTTAGGAGAGCGCACGGAAAACGACGAAATTCTTTGCAAAACGCACTCCGCAGAGGGCGAAAATCGGCAGAATTATCTTGAAAACCTTTATGGTTTCAAGAGAAAATTTGCCGTTGTAAACGGTTTGAATACGTCGTATTTTGACGTCGGACAAGGCGAAAATACGCTGATTTTTCTTCACGGGTGGGGCTCTGACGCTACCGCCTTTTTCTATACCGTTTCAAAACTGTGCGCAAAATACCGCATAATCGCGTTGGATTTTGCAGGTTTCGGACGGAGTGACAATCCACCGAGCAGTTATACCGTAGCGGATTATGCGCTTGACGTCGTCACGCTTTTGGACGTTTTGGGCGTTCAAAAAGCTGTGTTTGTCGGACATTCGTTCGGCACGAGAGTCGCAATCGAGATTGCGGTTTTTTATCCTAAAATCGTTCAAGGACTTGTCATCGTTGACGGTGCAGGGATTAAACCTCGCAGAAAACCGAGTTATTATCTCAAAGTGCTTGCGCACAAAATCCTCAAACGGCTTGGTAAAAAAGGACTTAAAGGTTCGAGCGATTACAGCGCGCTTTCCGAGGAGATGAAAAAGGTTTTCGTCAACGTCGTAAACTACGACCAAAAACCGATTTTGAATCGCATCGCGTGTCCGTGCGCCGTGTTTTGGGGCAAGCAAGACGAAGAAACGCCGCGGTATATGTACGAGTGTTTTTTGAAAAACGTCAAAGGCGCGCAGGGATTTTTGCTTGACGGGGGTCATTTTGCCTTCGTGCAAGACAGACTGACGTTCTCACTGATTCTCGAGGCGTATTTGCAAGAAATTCTGTGATTTTGCTTTGTCCTGAATTATTTCTATGTTTCATGAAACATTATTTTTCAAAAAAAACGACCTTTCAGAGCGTTTTTTGACGCTTTCACACAAAAAATCCGCCACGCATATCTTATACGAATAAAAGCGAGGTGCGTATGACGCTTGTGCGAGGCGATTGGTTTTATATCCTTTTGGTGCTGATAGACAGTTTCTTTATGACGAGGCCGTACTTGTACGCCGTGCAGAACGACAATTATCGCATAAGCGAGATATTCAAAAACAAAAGACTACGGTTCGTTTATCTCATCGACGTTGTTACGGTGATAATTTTTTCGGGAATTTGGCTGGTTTTTTGGGTTTTGAACGCAAAAGCGTTTTGGGGATTCCTGATTGCGCTGTTTTTCTTCATTGCGGAATTTGCAATGTACTTTATGGAAGACTTGCCCGACCGCAAAAAACCGCTGAAATACACCAAAAGAGCGGTCAGATGCTTGCTTTTCGATACGTGCGCCGCAACGGCGATCGTTACCGTCGCGCTTGCAATCGGCACGGCAAGGATCGAGGACTCGTATTTCAGATATCTGATATTCTTTGCGTTTCCGCTCGTATATCCGTTGATTTTTATCATTTCGACGTCGTTTATCAACGTTTTTGAAAAGATAAACAACTCAAGATACGAAAATCGCGCAATGAGAAGGCTCGACAGGGACGATTTGATAAAAATCGCAATCACGGGCAGTTGCGGGAAAACTTCCGTGAAAAACTTTTTGAGCGCTATTTTGTCGCAAAAATATAACGTGCTTGCAACGCCGATGAGTTACAACACGCCGATGGGAATCTCAAAAACCGTCGATATGCTCGACGATACGCACGAGATTTTTATTGCGGAATTCGGCGCGCGACGAGTGGGTGATATCAAAAAACTTATGAAAATGGTCAAACCGCAATACACGATATTGACGGGAATCAATTCGCAACACTTGAAAACTTTTAAGAGTGAAGAGAATATCAGACGTGAAAAATGCCGTATTCTCGACGTCGAGGACGGTGTGTGTGTCATAAACGCCGAACTCAAAAATATAACCGAAAGCGTATTGCTATCCAAAAAAGTTATTCCCGAAACGATTTATGCAGGAATTGACGAAAATTCGGATATTTATGCAAAAAATTTGTCCGTCGACAGCAAGGGAAGCGAGTTCGATATCGTCCTAGGCGACGACACGTACCGGGCAAGAACGAGAATTTTGGGGATACACAACGTGCAAAACATTATGCTTGCCGTTGCAATGGCGGTGAAACTCGGTGTGGGGATGCCGCTCATTTTGAACGCAATCGAGAATTTGCAGCCTGTTGCTCATCGTCAGCAACTCATCGAAGGCAACGGAGTGAATATCATTGACGATAGTTTCAACTCAAATCCCGACGGTGCAAAATTTGCACTTATGACGCTTGCTATGTTCGACACGCGCAAAGTGGTTATGACCCCGGGACTCGTCGAACTCGGAGATAGGGAAGCGGAAGAAAACAGAATCCTCGGCAAAAGAATCGCAGAAGTTGCCGACGTCGTTTTGCTCGTAGGCGGCGAGCGCACCGAGCCGATTATCAGGGCGATAAGGGAGTGCGAGTTCGGCGGGGAAATCAAGCGTTACGGCTCGCTTGCGGCGTGTGAAAAGGACTTCGTCAATACGCTCAAACTCGGAGATACGCTCTTGATTCTCAACGACTTGCCCGACATCTACGAGGACTTGAAATAGCCGATTTTTGTCAAAAGTATTCGATAAAAATGCAATTATGAGAATAATTTATTCTAAAAATCGCGTTTTTCAAGAATACTTTTATGATTATATCATACAAAATGTAATCTTTTATACAATCGTATGATTTTGCTGTTTCGCTTGATTTCGGAGATTTTTCGCGCATGATTTTTGCACTTGAGAAGAGACTTCGTCATATTATGGAGAGATAAAATTTCGAGGTGAATGGAATGAAAAAGAAAGTCGCGCTTATTTTCGGAGGAAGGTCGCTCGAAAGAGATATTTCCGTCATAACCGCAATGCAGACGCTTGCAAATATCGACGTTTCAAAATACGAGGTTGAATGTATCTATGCGCTCGACGGAGATTTTTACGCAAAGAAACTCGATTCGATAAAACGCTTTGCGCCCTTCGTGCATAGCGAGCATGTCAAAGTTTTTTTGATAAAGGGAGAGTTTTATTCGCTTAAGAAAAGCAAACTCGTCAGATTCTTCAAGCCCGATGTCGCACTACTTTGCTGTCACGGCGGTGAGGGAGAAAACGGAATTGTGCAAGCGCTGTTGGAGTATAACGGGATTGCCTATACCTCATGCGACGTTTTGCGTTCGGCGTGCCTTATGGATAAGGCGCTTTCTAAACGACTGTTTGAGAGTCTGCTGCTCAACGTGCTTCCGTACGAAATCGTGCTTAAAAGCGAATTTGAAAACGACAAGCAAAAGACGCTCGAAAGGCTTGAAAATCTTATCGGTTATCCTATGATAGTCAAACCCTCGTCGCAAGGGAGCAGTATCGGCATCGAGGTGGCAAAATGCAGAGAAGAACTAGATTTTGCACTGCAAGTCGCGGCGAAATACGACTCTAAAATCGTTGTGGAGCAAAAACTCGAGGATTTTGTCGAGGTCAATTGCGCCGCTTACCAAAAAGAGGGCAAAATCGTGCTTTCTGACACTGAACAGCCTTGCTCGAAGAGCGATTTTCTCACGTTTTCGGACAAGTATTCGGGCGGAAAGATGAGTGCATGTTCGCATATCGTGCCTGCGCCGATCGGATCGCTCGAATTGATCGTGAAGGCAAACACGCAAAGATTGTATTACGAACTCGGTCTGTTCGGCGTGGTGAGAGTGGATTATCTCGTGGATACCAAGCGCAACAAGGTCTACGTCAACGAAATCAACACGATTCCCGGCTCTATGGCGTTTTATCTGTTTAAGGGCGTGGGAGTGAGTTTCAAGGCGCTAGTAGGCGACCTTATAGAAGAGGCAATTTCAAGAAAATCGCACGCAATAAGAACGGACGTTTTTGTATCCGACGTGCTCAAAAACTTTTCGTGCGGCGCAAAACTCGGCAAATAAGCGAATCGGTCGGTTGTTGCAAGTTGTTTTTGCTTTTGCATGGATGGCGTTTATACAAAACCGTTTGTATAAATATGCAGTTTGAAGTGCGAAAGCGCCAAGTAATACGCTTCTCTTAGAATAATTGAATCATAACTCAAATTTAATCGGTTAGAATAGCGAAAAAGCACCTCAAACAGTGCTTTTTCGTTTGTATTGCGCATATCGTTTTGCATTTATTACTCTTGTTCTTTTGCTTCTTGTTCGACCTTGTCGGGCTTTGCGAAGATGACGTTGTCGCCGACGATTTTTATCTCGTTTACGGCGCCTTTGCGTGCGTCTTCGGGCAGATAAATTTTCACTTGCTTTTCAACGTCGAAATCCTTGAACATAAAGAAGAAAAGTTTTTTTATCGTCGTGTCGTCGAATTTGGGTGCAGGGGATTCGGTGAGAGTGATGACGCCGTCCTTCGTGCGTGTTTTGACGACTTGATTTTCGTATTTGACGTAATAATCGTAGGTGACGAAGCCGAGTTTGTCGGCGTCTTCCGCACCGACGTAGATTATGACGGCTTGCTTTTCCTTGAAGTCGATATTTATCGTGTTGACGTTTTTATCTCCGACGTTCTGACCTTGAATTGCGTCTTTGAGGTTGACCACGTGCATCGGGTCGGTCATATAGCCGCTCTCTTTCATAAACGCCGCCGTGTCGTTGACCCAAGTGTCGCGATTGATGCTGCCAAGAGCCGCCGATATAATCGTGAACACTGCGCCGAGCGCGATTACGCCGAGAGATATATTGGAGAGGGTGAAATAGTCCTTGAAAGACTTTTTGCCGTCGTTGACGACGGTTTTTTCTTCTTTTTCGGGCTTATCGGGGAATTTCCAACCCATTTTTTTGTTGTAGAAAGCGTAATACTTCTTGTAAGCGGGGATAAGGGCGAGTCCTACGCCGAGGCACAAAGTGCCCGCGCCTGCCAAAATCAGAAATATCATCGAACTTTTGAACGCAAAAAGGGAAGCGATTGCGTAAAACCACAAAAGCAGGCAACCCGAAAACAGAGCGACCATTGCCGCTATCATAAGGACGAAGGGAATGTTGATGCCCACTCTCTTCCAAAAACCGTTTTTTTGAGTTGCGATGCGCTTCATACATTGTATTATAGCATCGGAAATTTTCTTGTCAAAGAAAAGTTGAATAAATAGGCTTGATTTTAAACTTCAAAGCCGCATTTCAGATCGTTTGCGCTTGATTTTGCACAATACCGTTTTGATTTTGCCTCGTTGAATACTTGCAAGAAAAAATACTCTTCGGTAAAAATCCGTTCTAAAACTTTTTTGCGGAAAATAGAATTGAGGTGAGCGTGCAGAAGGAATAAAACGAAAAAGAAGAAAATACGACTTTTCGCGACATAATTTCTTCAATTTTTCCCTCGTGCATTGCATATAATCGGGGTAGTCAATGATTGTTACGGTGAAGAAAGCGAGCATTATCGGAGCGGTATCGTTGCTCATTGCCTTTGCGGTGCTTGCCGCGGCGGTGGGGGTGACGGACAGCGCAGGCGTGTATTTTTGCAAGAGTACGAGAAAAATACCCGTGTACGGCGTGGAAACCGACAAAAAGGTGATTGCGCTCACGTTTGACGCCGCCTGGGGCGCAGACAAAACGCAAGGAATACTCGACGTTATGGAGCAATACGGCGCAAAAGGCACGTTTTTTCTCGTCGGGTTTTGGATCGACAAGTACGAAAAGGAAACCAAAGCCATTGCAGAGGCGGGATTCGATATCGGGAACCACTCGAGAAATCACCTCAATATGCCAAAACTCAGCGAAAACGAGATAAAGAACGAAATCGAATACGTCAACGACAGAGTTTTCGATCTGACGGGCAAAAAACCGAAATATTTTCGTGCGCCGTTCGGGGATTACAGCAACAAACTGATGACCTCGCTCGAAGAACTGAATATGGTGGGCGTGCAGTGGTCGATCGATTCGCTCGATTGGAAAGGTCTTTCGGCAAAGCAGATTTACGAGCGGGTAGTGCCAAAGGCAAAGAGCGGAGATATCGTGCTTTTTCACAACAACAGCGACCACGTTCTCGACGCACTGCCGCTCGTGCTTTCCGCGCTCAAAGGACAAGGATTTGAATTCGTAACCTTGTCGCAACTCGTGCATACGGAAGGCTACACGATAGATTCAAACGGAATACAACACAAAAACGCATAGACGCACAGGAGGACATATGAGTTATCAGCAAATGCAAAACAACAAGGTTTACCTTTCGGGACAAATTGCGAGCGCGCCGGAGTTTTCTCACGAAATTATGGGCGAAAACTTCTACGATCTGACGATTTCGGTTGCGAGATTGTCGGGGCAACACGACTTGATTCCCATCACCGTGAGCGATAGGCTTATGGAGGGGGTAGACTTTGAAATCGGCAATCTAATCGGGTTGATCGGACAATTTAGGAGTTACAACAAGATCGTTGACGGAAAGAGCAAACTCGTTCTTCGAGTGTTTGTGAGAGAGATTTGCGAGTGCGACGAAAAGTCGCCAAACCTCATCGAAATCGAGGGCTACGTTTGCAAGCAACCCGTATACAGAACCACACCTTTCAAGAGGGAAATCGCAGATTTGCTCGTTGCGGTGAACCGCGCCTACAACAAGTCCGACTATATCCCTGCGATTGCGTGGGGGAGAAACGCGCGCTACGCCTCGACTTTCCGCGTTGGCGAAAAGATCCATCTCGTGGGCAGAATCCAATCGAGAATATATCAAAAAGCGCTCGACGACGGCACTGTCGAAGAGCGAGTCGCCTACGAGGTGTCGATAACCAAGTTTGACGCCGTATCCGAAGAAATGGCAGAATAAAAAACGCTTTGCGTTTTGCAAACTAAAATATATCGAAATTAACTGCGCCGCAAAGCGCAGTTTTTTCGTGCCGTTTTGCGCAAATCGTTAAGTTGCCTTATTTGTGAGTTTTTGCGCTATTTTTGCGAGATAACCTATTTACAAGTCGCGCCTTTATTGATATAATAAATTATCCTATGTTATATATTCGGGGGAATTTATGAATATAAAAGACTACACGCTGAAGATAGGTTACCGTGTATCGGGAAAGCGAAAAGAAGAATCCGTTGAGTACTCGCTCGTGAAAAACGGATACGATGGCGAGGATATCGTTTTGCGTGACGACGGCGACGAAAACCACGTCAAAATCGTGTTGAGCGCAAAAGGCGACGTGCAAATCGACCTTGCCGAACTCATTTACGACCACTATTTCGAGAACAACGAGAGATTTTTCGCAAACGGTTTTCAATCCTGGACGTCCACGAGAGAGTATAAAAGGCGCGACGTGCAATACGGACTGCGTTCGCTCTCCAAACTGCCGCTCGTAAGGAAGTTTTCGGGCGCTTCGGGCGACTACGCTTTCACCGAATACGGCAAGGATTTGTATCACAGTTTTTCGTATACGTACTTCCGCAAGCACGAAAAGGTCGAGTTTTTCGGCTCGCTCAACGAGCGCACGGGATATACGATTTTCTATGCGGATATGAAGGAAAACGTGTTCGCCGTCCAAAAGGACGTCGAGGGATTGTCTTTGACGGGCGAATACGAGTTGTTCGATATCGTGCACACTCACGGAACGTACGATAGCGTTTTCGACGAGTATTTTGCCGAGTACCCCGCAAAACGTACGGGCAGAGTGGAGCATCTTGCAGGCTACACGTCGTGGTACAATTATTATCAGAACATAAACGAGGAGATCATCCTTCGCGACCTCGAAGGGCTTGCGCACGTTGGCAACACCGCAAATATCTTCCAGATCGACGACGGATACGAAACGAAAGTCGGCGATTGGGATATGGATTTGCAAAAGTTCCCCAACGGACTTGCGCCTATCGTTGAAAAAATCCACTCGCACGGCTACAAGGCAGGGCTTTGGTACGCGCCGTTTGCCGCTCAATTCGGCGCAAACGTCATAAAAAATCATCCCGATTGGCTCATCCGCTCAAAGAGCGGAAAACCCGTAATAAGCGGCATTGCCTGGGGCGGATTCTATGCGCTCGACTTTGAAAAAGAAGAGGTAAGGGCGTATATCAAAGCGTTCTTCGACAAGGTTTTTGACGAGTGGCACTTCGATATGGTCAAACTCGACTTCCTCTACGCCGCTGCAATAGAACCGAGAAACGGCAAAACGCGCGGTCAACTTATGTGTGAAGCAATGGACTTTTTGCGCGAGTGTTGCGGCGACAAGATTATCCTCGGTTGCGGCGTGCCTCTCGCGCCTGCGTTCGGCGTAGTTGACGCTTGCCGCATAGGTTGCGACGCAGAAAATACTTTCAAGGAAAAGTTCTACGTCAAGGTCACCAATCAAGAGATTATCTCAACCAAAATCTCCATGCAAAACAGCGTATACCGCCGTCATCTCAACGGCAGAATCTTCGCAAACGACCCCGACGTGTTCTTCTTGCGCGACGACGGTATGAAACCCGCCGTTTATACGTGGCAACAGAAAAAACTCCTTGCGCTCGTAAATCACATATTCGGCGACGTGCTGTTCGTGAGCGACGATATCGGTCAGTACGACAGCGCAAAAATGGCTGTTTTGGTGGAATCCTACCAAAAATTCGACGGCAAAGTGATTTCCGCAGAGCACATCGCCCCCGAAGTCATCAAAGTGACCTACGAAGAGGGCGGAAAGACGAGGATGCTTGTGTTTGACGGCGTAACCGGTGACTATATAGTGCAATAACGCGCTATTTGGCGAATAACCGCGTCAGAGCCTTTTGTCCAAGCAGTCACGTACGGCGAGTACGCTCCTACCTGTGCAAAAAACTCTTCCTTGTTCTTCATCCGAATATCACGTTATTGCGATGTCATAAAACTTAAACGCTATGATACTTTTTGACAATCTCGAAAAAGTGCGCGATGAGGTGGCAAAATACGATAGAAATATCCGTCTCGTCGCCGCGTGCAAAATGCAATCGAAAGATACGATAGACGAGTTTATGTCCGTCGCACCCGATTTCGTTTTGGGCGAAAACAGAGTTCAGGAATTTGTCGAACGATACGACGAAAAGTACGTTTGGCATATCATAGGGCAGTTGCAGACGAACAAGGTCAAGTACGTCGTGGGAAAGGTGGATTTGATTCACTCGCTCGACAGGGCGGATCTTGCAAAAGAGATAGAAAAACAGGCAAGCAAGCACGGAATCGTGCAAAAATGCCTCGTTGAAATCAATATGGGAGCGGAGATAACAAAAGGTGGCGTGCGCCCCGAAGAAACGCTCGATTTCATACAAAGTATGAAAGATTATCCGCATATCGAGATAAAAGGCGTGATGAGCGTGCTTCCGAATCTCGATGACAAGGTGCGACTTGCAAATCTTTACGACGAGTTGCAGCGGATATTCGAAGATGCAAAGAGCATAAGGCAAGAGGGCGTAAACGTCGAGTTTTTGTCGGCAGGAATGTCAAACGACTATAAAGTCGCACTCGAACACGGCTCGAATATGTTAAGACTCGGAAGAATTTTGTTCGGCGAAAGAATTGCACCTGCGGTGCAGACACAATATAACTGAACAACGTGCAATATAACCGTGCCGTAGGCACGATACAGGTAAATATATGGACGAAAGGTATTTAAGAAACGAACAAGCACAACGCGCAGATATGCAGAGGGGGGCACGAATCTTCTCTCGCACTCAACAAGCACCCGTCGGACAAGTGCCGAGTTATACGCAACAAGGCTACGGACAGAGCGGCGGCGTCGTTATCTATTCTCCGCGCACTTACAAGGACGTGCAATTGCTCATCGACCACCTCAAAATGCGAGAGCAAGTCATCGTCGATTTTTCAACGCTCAATCAACAAGCCGTGTATAGAATCCTCGACTTTATGAGCGGTGCGATTTACGCGCTCGACGGCAGTATTCAGCAAATCACGAAAAATATATTCCTGTTTGCTCCGCAAGGGGTGACCATAACCATTCCTCCGCAAATCAGAGGCTAAGGAGTTTTTATGACCAAAGACCAAGCAACCGACTATAAAACCAAAATCAAAACTTTCCTTGCCGATTGGACGCAAGTCGCCAAAAAGAAGTGGTGGCTGTATCTCGTCGAACTTGCGGTCGTCGCGGTGATTCTGATTGCGGACTTGCTGTCCAAAAAGTACGTGTGGAGTTTCCTCGACCAAAACGGTGTGCAAGAAAACGTGATAGGACTGTTCAACATCGTCAAAGTCAAAAACGAAGGGGCGGGATTCGGCATATTCCAAGGCAAGACGGTGGGATTGACCGTCATTACGTTTATCGTGATCGTCGCAATTTGCATATACCTCTTCTTTGCGCTCAAAGAGAGCGAGTGGCTCAGAATATCCCTGGTTTTCGTCATTGCGGGAGGAATCGGCAATATCGTTGACAGAATCGCTTTCGGGTACGTACGAGATTTCATTCAATTCTCGTTCTGGGAGAATTTTCCCGTGTTCAATATTGCGGACTCGTTCGTGACGGTCGGAGCGTTTATGCTTGTAATCGTGCTGATAATCATGCTCGTGCAAGAGGGAAAAAAGAACCAAAAAGAGTTTGAAGAAGAGCAAAAAAACAAGGTAGAAAACGAGCAAGAACAAATCGATCCGCTTGACGCTCCCATAAACCTCAATTCGATGATGAAGTCGGACAACGAGTTCGATTTCGTGGTGAGCGAGAAGAAAGAAGAGAATACGACCGAAAACGAAGATAATAATCACGCAGAAAAAGACGATAAGCAAGTCGAAAACGAAGAAATAGAAAGCGCAGACGATTCGTCTGACTGCGACGTGAAAGATACGGACGAGAGCAAGAAAGATTGAAAAGCGTATGATACGCATTGTTGATGACGACAACGTAAGATTGGACGTGTTTATCTCGTCCGAGTGGGGCATTTCGCGCTCCAACGCAAAAACCGTCCTCGAAAAGGACGGTGCTTTCGTCAACGGCGTAAAAAGGCAAAAGAGCGGTTTTGAATTGAAAAAAGGCGATGCCGTCGAATTTGAAGTGCCTGCGCCCGAAGTGCTCGAAGTCAAAGCGGAGAATATTCCGCTCGATATCGTGTACGAGGACGAGTACATGGCGGTGGTCAACAAGCCGCAGGGCATGGTGGTGCATCAGGCAAGTTCGTACAAGAAAAACGATACGCTCGTCAATGCGCTGTTGTACAATCTCGACAGCCTCAGCGGAATAAACGGCGTGATTCGCCCCGGCATCGTGCATAGGCTCGACAAGGACACTTCGGGACTGCTTGTGGTGGCAAAAAACGACGAGGCGCACAAGAGCCTTGCTTCGCAAATAGAGAAAAAAACCGCTAGACGAATATACTACGGACTTTGCGACGGCAATTTCAAAGAGGACGAAGGCACTGTCGACAAACCTATCGCGCGAAGCAAAAAAGACCGCAAAAAAATGACGATTGACGAAAACGGAAGACGTGCAGTCACGCACTACAAGGTGCTTGAACGCTTCGGACAATACACGCTCGTACGTTTCGAACTTGAAACGGGGCGCACGCATCAGATAAGGGTGCACGCGGCAAGTTTGCATCATCCGATCGTCGGTGACGAAGTGTACGGCGGCTCGAGCGTACTGTACAAAAACGGACAACTTTTGCACGCAAAAGAACTTGTCCTCGAGCATCCGCACACGCACGAAATTATGCGTTTCGAGTGCGATTTGCCGGAGTATTTTCAAGCAGTGCTGAAGAAACTTGAAAAGCAGAATCAGTGAACCTTAAATGCAATTTCCCCTTTCCTCACGTGTTTGGACTTCGGCGTTTGCGCAATGCAATCCGCCTCGTT
>URNP01000015.1 GCA_900549225.1 uncultured Eubacteriales bacterium
CGTGGGGTGCAACCCCACCCGCAATTATTAATTATTCATTATTAATTATTGATTAACACCTCAAGTATACTACACCGATTCGTTTATATCAACAAGTTCGTCATTCGCTTTGCACTTTCAACTTCGTGACGGCGGCAGTAAGCACGCACACTTCCCTTGCTTTGGCTTTGAGCAGAATATTTGCGCACTCGTTTGCTGTTGCACCCGTAGTGAAAACGTCGTCAACGAGCAGAATCTTTCTTCCTTTCACCTGCTCGAACAGACACGCAAACGCACCTTCGAGGTTGCTTGCCCTATCCTTGCCTTTGAGTTCCTTCTGTTGTGAAGTGTCCTTTATCTTGACGAGTGCTGGCAGCACGGGTATATCCAATCTGCGTCCGACTTCCATAGCAAGCAATTCGGCTTGATTGAATCCTCTTTTCTTCAATTCGCTCTCGGTCATCGGCACGAATACGATAATCTCGCTGTCCATACCGCTTTCGAGATATTTGTCCGCCATCAACGCGCCGAGCGTTTGAGCGATATACTTTTTCTTTCCGAATTTGAGTTTATGTATCATCCGCTTCACTTCGCCGTCGTAGACGAGTGGCGAACGATTTTTCACGAACGACGATTTTTGATTCTGGCAACGATTGCAATAATCGCTTTCGTCGTCGAGCGGCATACCGCAGTTCAGGCAAATATGCCCTTTTGCAAACGGCAAATTCGCTATGCACTCCGAACACAGTCTGTATCTCGTATCTTCCACGAGTTCTTCTCCGCAGACGTCGCAAGTGCAATCGAGCGGATAAAGCGCGTCGTCAAACGCACCAAGTAACTTTGAGAAAAACGCCTTAACTTTTGCAAGCCTTTTCTTTCTCGCCTCTCGCTTGTCCTTCTTTTTATCACCATGGCAATCCTTGCCGCTTTGACTTTGCTCGGTTATCATTTCTTTTTGATTTTCGCCATCCTCAATCATACGCGCCACCCTGCCATTCCTCTTCGATAAGTTCGATGAGAAGAGAGTATCTTCTTGCGGTTTCGTTGTTTTGAATCATACGCTGAATGGTCTTTTTCGCGCCGCTTATAACAACGAGTTTCTTTGCCCTCGTAACCGCCGTATACAGCAAGTTTCTCGTTTGAAGCATATAGTTTGCGTCAAGCGCAATCACCACCGCGTCAAACTCGCAACCTTGCGATTTGTGTATGGTCACTGCGTACGCAAGCGTAAGTTGCTCAACGTCGCTATATTCATAAACGGACACTTTATCGTCGTCAAAACGCACGGTAAACTGCATAATCTGCGTATTGATGCTTTCAATCACGCCTATATCGCCGTTAAACACGCCGCTTCCTCGCACCGTTTTCAAGCCGTCTGACTGCACCCACTCTTGCTGATAGTTGTTTTGCAGTTGCATCACCTTGTCGCCTTCGCGATAGATGCAATCGGCGCGCTTGACTTCCTTTTTGTAGGGAGAGGGCGGATTGATAATCTTTTGCAATTCTCTATTGAGATTGATAGTGCCCGCAACCCCTCTTTTCATAGGGCAAAGCACTTGGATTTCACTCGGCGCAACGTTGAGATACTTCGGCAGTCTGCGAGTGACAAGCGCAATCGTATTTGCGCAAATCTCCTCGCTCGTATTCTTCTCCTCAAAGAAAAAGTCGCTGCTCTTGTTGTCGATTTCGGGCATAACGCCGCTGTTGATTCTGTGTGCGTTTGTGACGATTTTGCTCTTATCGCTCTGCCTGTAAATCTGCGTGAGATAACTCACGTTAAACTTTCCGCACTGGATAAGATCGTTCAGCACGTTGCCCACGCCCACCGAAGCGAGTTGGTCTTTATCTCCCACAAGCACGAGTCGCGAGCCTCTTTCCATGGCGTTGACAAGCGCGGAAAAGACGTATTCGTCCACCATACTGACCTCGTCCACGATCACGACGTCAACGGGCAAACGAGTGTTCTCGTTGTACGCAAAATGTCCCTCGCCGTTTTTGTAGTCGAGATCGAGCATACGGTGAATAGTCTTTGCCTCTTCCCCCGTTGCCTGCGAAAGTCGTTTTGCCGCTCTTCCCGTAGGCGCGCAAAGCGCGACTCTCTGCCCCAAATCCTTGAAGAGTTTGAGAATGCATTTGACGATCGTCGTTTTTCCCGTTCCCGGGCCGCCCGTGACGATTTGCACGCCGTTTTCAATGGTCTCTTTGACAGCGGCAATCTGATTTTCGTGCAAAGAGAATCCTGCCTCTTTTTCAAATCTTGCCACTTCGTAGGCAACGTCCACTCTGAAATCGGACGCCTCGTGCCTTAATTGAAGCAGTTTTCTTGCAATATTCTTTTCGGTATTGAAGTTCTTTTTCAGAAGGATTGCGACGTGCTCTTTGGTTTCGTATCTCACGAGGTCGCCGAGCATCACCATATCCATCATATTATCGCGCACTCTTTCTTCGATATTGTCGCAATCGATATTTAAAAGTGCGATTGCACTGCCCAAAAGTTCGTTTTCGGGCAAATAGTTGTGTCCGCTCTTCGTTGCGGCTTCTTTGAGAAGATAAGTGATAGCGGCGCAAATGCGGTAGTCGCTGTCCTTTTCTATGCCGAGTTCCCCTGCGATTCTGTCCGCCGTGGCAAATCCGATTCCGTCCACGTCGTCAACGAGCATATACGGATTTTTGCGCACGTTATCCACGGTTTTAACGTCGTAAGTGCGATAAATCCTCAGCGACATATTGACGCTTATGCCGAGGTTTTGCAAGAACATAACCGCGTCTTGCATCTTCTGCACCTTAGCGTAATTCATACCGAATTCCGTCGCGCGCTTTAAGGATATACCTCTGACTTTTGCAAGTTCCATCGGGTATTTCATCATCTCGAGCGAATCCACGCCGAACGTATCCACGATAGACTGCGCCGTCACAGGCCCTAACCCCGAGATAAGACCGCTTCCCAAAAACTTTTTGATGCCTTCGAGTTTCGATGGTGCGGACACCCACACTTTCTCTGCGCAAAACTGTTTTCCGTAGGTCGTGCGCGTCTGAAATTTGCCCTCGACTCTTATATTCATACCTTCGCTCACGGGCGGGAAAATTCCGACCACGGTGAAAACAGAGTCCTCGCATCTCATATCGAGGACGGTATATCCCGTATCTGCGCTTGCAAATATCACGTCTTTAATTTCGCCTGCAAGTTGCATTTTCTCTCCGTTGCAAAGTATTTGATTTCTCTTTTAGCGTCTTTTTTATAAAAAACGACGATTTTAGCTCGAATTTTTGAGAAAAAACGGTAGGGTTACCCTACCGTTTTCATCTCGCGTATTCAAAATTTGTATTTTTCGACTGCTTGTTTGACTTCTTGCACCATATCCGTTTCTTCCCAACTGAAACCTTCTTTGCCGAAGTGTCCGTAGTTGGAAGTTTTGCGGTAAATGGGACTTGCAAGGTTCAATTTGTCGATTATAGCCTTCGGACGCAAATCGAACACTTCGCGCACGACTTTTGCAAGCGAATCGTCGTCGATTACGCCCGTGCCGTAAGTGTTGACGGACACCGAAACGGGGTGCGCCATACCGATTGCGTACGCAACTTGCAATTCTGCTCTCTTGCACACGCCTGCGGCAACGAGGTTTTTGCAGATATAGCGAGCCATATAGGACGCGCTTCTATCCACTTTCGTGGGGTCTTTTCCGCTGAAAGCGCCGCCGCCGTGAGGGCAGAATCCACCGTAAGTGTCAACTATAATTTTTCTTCCGGTGACGCCGCTGTCGCCTGCAGGGCCGCCGATTACGAATCTTCCCGTCGGATTGATATAAATCTTCGTGTCGTCGTCGATATACTCTTGCGGAATCGCGTACGAAATGACCTTATCAATGATTTCCTCTTCGAGTTCGTCCATACCGATATCTTCGGAGTGCTGGCAACTGACCACGATCGTATCCACTCTTTCGGGCACGTCGTCGATATACTCGACCGTAACTTGTGCTTTTCCGTCGGGGCGCAACCACGGCAATTCACCGCTCTTTCTGACGTCCGTAAGGCGTTTTGTGAGTGCGTGAGCAAGCGTAATCGGAAGCGGCATAAGAGATTCGGTCTCGTCGCAAGCGTAGCCAAACATCATCCCCTGATCGCCTGCGCCCGTTTTGTCGTAATCGTCCTTGCCGTCGCCGTCCGTAGCGTCGTTGACGCCCATAGCGATATCGGGAGATTGCTCGTCGATAGAACTGAGCACCGCACAGGTTTTATAATCGAAACCGAGCGAACTGTCGTTATATCCGACGTCCTTTATCACTCCGCGCACGATTGAGGGAATGTCACAATAATGGTTGGTGCTGACTTCACCGAACACCATAACCATACCCGTTGTTGCACACACTTCAACGGCGACTCTCGCAGAGGTATCCTCTGCGAAAATGTCGTCGAGAATTGCGTCTGCGATCTGGTCACACACCTTATCGGGATGTCCTTCCGTCACGCTTTCAGATGTAAAAAATCTTTTTTTCATTATTCTTCTTCGATGTCGTCCTCGGTATGTTGATCTAGAATGATGTCAGCAGGTTGCGTTTGGTTTGCGGCAACAGTTGTGACGTTCTTATAGCACTTCATACCCGTACCTGCAGGAATGAGTTTACCGATGATGACGTTCTCTTTCAAGCCGAGGAGCGGGTCTTTTCTGTTGTTGATTGCGGCCTCTGCCAAGACCTTTGCGGTTTCTTGGAAGGATGCTGCAGAAAGGAAGGATTCCGTAGCCAAAGCCGCTTTCGTGATACCGAGAAGAGTACGTTTTGCGGTTGCGGGAACGCCGCCGTTTTCGATTGCTTTTTCGTTTTCTTCCTCGTAGGAGAGCAAGTCGACGAGAGTGCCCGGGAGCATATTCGTGTCGCCTTGGTTTTCAATACGAACCTTGCGGAGCATTTGTCTGACGATAACTTCGACGTGCTTGTCGTTGATCTCGACGCCTGCGGTGCGGTATGCGGATTGAACTTCCTTTGCGATATATTCCTGAACGCCCTTCACGCCCTTTGCACGGAGCATATCCTGCGGATTGATAGAACCTTTGGTGAGCGGATCGCCCGCGCCGATGGTTTCGCCCTCTGCAACGAGGATATTTGCGTTGTACGGAATCGCGTACGCCTTGGTTTCTCCGTCGGGACTCGTGACGGTGATTTCACGACGGTCGTCGGAAATATGCACGATACCGTTGTTCTCGGTGATGACCGCTTTACCTTTAGGATTGCGCGCTTCGAACAATTCTTCGACACGCGGCAAACCTTGCGTGATATCGTCGTCGGTTGCGACGCCGCCCGAGTGGAAGGTACGCATCGTCAACTGCGTGCCCGGCTCGCCGATTGACTGAGCGGCGATGATACCGACCGCTTCGCCGATCTTGACGGGGTTGCCCGAAGCCATATTCTTGCCGTAGCACTTCACGCACACGCCGTTTTTGGACTTACAAGTGAGGATGGAGCGGATGAGCACACCGGGTTGATGATGCATATCCGAGCCGTTCTTCTCCCAGTAAGAGGTGAGTTTATTATCGATTTCTTTTGCCTTATCGCTTGAGATGAGCGTGTCGCCTTCGCAGATGATTTCGCCCGTTTCGGGATCGACGACGTTGCCGATGGTGTATCTGCCTGCGATACGATCCGCAAGAGCCTCGATGACGCTCTTTTCATCTCTGATTGCAGTGATAAACGTACCTTTGGTATCTCCGCAGTCTTGTTCTCTGACGACGACGGAGTGTGAAACGTCGACGAGACGTCTTGTGAGGTAACCGGAGTCAGCCGTCTTAAGAGCGGTATCCGCAAGACCTTTTCTTCCGCCGTGCGAAGAGATGAAGTATTCCAAAACCGACAAGCCTTCACGGAAGGAAGAACGGACAGGCAACTCGATCGTACGACCGGACGGATCGGCCATCAAGCCACGCATACCTGCGAGTTGTCGGATTTGTCCCATACTACCACGCGCGCCGGAGTTTGCCATCATCCAAATCGGGTTGAAGTCGTCAAGACCTTTCTTGAGTTCGTTCTCGACGTTGTCTGCGGCGTCTTTCCAAATCTTGATGATTTCTTTATAACGGCCTTCGTCGGAGAGCACGCCTCTTGCGTGGAGTTTTTCGATACGCACGACTTGTTGCTCTGCTTCGTGAACGATTTGTTTCTTGTCGCCGGGGATATGCATATCGAAGACGGACGCGGTGATTGCGCCGATAGTCGAATACTTATAGCCGAGCGCCTTGATCTTATCGAGCATTGCGGCGGTTTCGGTTGCGCCGTGATACTTGAAGCAGTTGTCGACGATCATACTGAGTTGCTTCTTGCCGATAGCCATAGCCTTCTTGCCGAGCACTTTTTGGATGCTTTCGCGAAGAGCGGTAATTTCGCGCGAGAACTCTTTGTTGTTGATATCGAGATCGCCTGCGTCCTTAACCGTTTGAGCGATTTGCGCAATTTGGTCGTCGGAGACGTTTCTCTTTAATATGGAACGCGCGCGCACGCACGAGTCGGCGTTGACTTCCTCGCTTCTGAACAGATCGACGAGAGCGTGGAATTGATTTTCGTCTACGCAAGCGTTGATGCCGAGGATGCCTTCGACTTCGAGTTGACCTCTGTTTTCCGCAATCGTTCTGTCAACGAATTGCAAGTCTTGCGGCAAGTTGTCGTTGAAGATGCAGCGTCCGATGGTGGTATGCAAGAGTTTGTTGTGGACGTATCCGTCCTCGTCTTGCACCTGCACTCTGATATAGCAGAGGGATTGAAGCGTGAGGTCTTTGTCCTGATACGCCATCATCGCCTCGTCGAAGGAACTATAGTAGTTGCCCTCGCCCTTTGCGCCCGGTTTTACTATCGTGAGGTAGTACGAACCGATAACCATATCCTGCGTCGGTGAAACGATAGGTTTGCCGTCCGAAAGTTTGAGAATGTTGTTTGTGCAGAGCATCAAAATTCTCGCTTCCGCTTGAGCCTCGATGGAAAGAGGAACGTGAACAGCCATCTGGTCGCCGTCGAAGTCGGCGTTGAATGCGCCGCAGGCGAGCGGGTGAAGTTTGATTGCTCTACCCTCTACGAGCACGGGCTCGAACGCTTGAATACCGAGTCTGTGAAGCGTCGGAGCACGGTTGAGAAGCACGGGGTGATCCTTGATGATTTCCTCGAGGATATCCCAAACTTGATTCTTGCCCGTATCCACGAAACGCTTTGCGCTCTTAATGTTGTGGCAGAGGTTGCGCTCGACGAGTTTGTTCATAATGAACGGCTTGAAGAGTTCCAGAGCCATTTCTTTTGGCAAACCGCATTGATAGAGTTTGAGTTCAGGGCCTACGACGATAACCGAACGACCGGAGTAGTCGACGCGCTTACCGAGCAAGTTCTGACGGAAACGACCTTGTTTACCGCGGAGCATACCCGAGAGCGATTTGAGATCTCTGTTGCCGGGGCCGGAAACGGCTTTGCCTCTGCGGCCGTTGTCGATGAGAGCGTCAACGGCTTCTTGAAGCATACGCTTTTCGTTGCGCACGATGATATCGGGTGCGCCGAGTTCTTTGAGTTTTTTGAGACGGTTATTGCGGTTGATGACTCTGCGATACAAATCGTTGAGGTCGCTGGTTGCAAATCTGCCGCCGTCGAGTTGGATCATCGGACGCAGTTCGGGCGGAAGCACGGGAAGCACGTCAAGCACCATCCATTCGGGTTTGTTGCCCGATTGACGGAACGCTTCGACGATTTCGAGACGCTTGACCGCTTTGAGACGTTTTTGTCCGACGGAATTATTGATGATGTTTTTGAGTTGTTCGCTTTCTTTTTCAAGGTCGACTTCCATAAGGAGTTCCTTGACAGCCTCTGCACCCATACCCACTTTGAAGTCTTTAGCGTCGTACTTTTCGAGAAGTTCTCTGTACTCTTTGTCGCTGATGACTTGGTTTTTGTGGAGTTCGCCGACTTTGCCCGGATCGAGAACGATGAAGGACACGAAGTAAACGACTTGTTCGAGTTCCTTAGGTGAAACGTCGAGGAGAATGCTTATTCTCGAGGGCACGCCTCTCAAGTACCAGATATGAGTGACGGGGCAAGCGAGTTCGATATGGCCCATTCTCTCACGACGGACTTTGGATTTAGTGACTTCGACGCCGCACTTTTCGCAGATGACGCCTTTATAGCGGATTCTCTTATATCTTCCGCAGTGGCATTCCCAGTCACGGGTAGGCCCGAAGATTTTTTCGCAGAAAAGACCGTCTTTTTCGGGCTTTTGGGTGCGGTAGTTTATAGTTTCAGGTTTGGTGACTTCGCCGTGTGACCATTCTCTGATCTTTTCGGGAGAAGCGATACCTATTTGAATTGCATCGAAATTGCTGAGTTCGTACATATTGTCGCCTCCTATTACTCTTCGTCGGAGTTCGTTCCGAAGATATCGCTCATATCGGGAGTGCCTTCGGTGAGTGCGCTGAAGATGCTTTCGTCGTCATCGTCGGTGTCGAACAGGCTCGTATCCGTGTCGCTCTTGCTTTCGCCGAGATCGCCGAAGATATTGCCGTCGCCGAGAATATCGATTTCCTTGAGTTCCTCGTGCTTCTTGCTGATAGGCGTATCGAAGTCGATGTCCTCGTCGTATTCGCGGAGCTTAACCTCGTCGTTGTCCTCGGTGAGCACTTTGACGTCGAGAGCGAGGGATTGAAGTTCCTTGACCAAAACCTTGAAGGATTCGGGGATACCCGGCTCCGAAACGTTGCTGCCCTTGACGATGGATTCGTACGTCTTGACACGTCCGACCACGTCGTCCGACTTGACGGTCAAAATCTCTTGCAAGACGTTTGCCGCGCCGTAAGCCTCGAGCGCCCAAACTTCCATTTCGCCGAAACGTTGTCCGCCGAATTGAGCCTTACCGCCGAGAGGTTGTTGCGTGATGACGCTGTACGGGCCGGTGCTTCTTGCGTGGATCTTATCGTCTACGAGGTGATGCAACTTGAGGTAGTACATATAGCCTACGGTCGCGCGGTTTTCAAACGGTTCGCCCGTTCTTCCGTCGTAGAGTTGAATCTTGCCGTCCACTTCTCCGTCCTCGTTGACGAGTCCGCATTGCTGGAAGAGTTGTTTTATATCCTGCTCGTTTGCGCCGTCGAACACCGGGGTTGCGACCTTCCAATCGAGCATATGAGCGATGAGTCCGAGGTGAACTTCGAGGACTTGTCCGATGTTCATACGGCTAGGAACGCCTAGCGGGTTGAGCACGATTTGAAGCGGAGTGCCGTCGGCCATGAAAGGCATATCCTCTTTGGGGAGAACTCTTGAAACGACGCCCTTGTTTCCGTGACGTCCCGCCATCTTGTCGCCGACGGAGATTTTTCTCTTTTGAGCGATATAGACGCGCACGAGTTTGTTGACGCCGGGAGCGAGTTCGTCCTTATTCTTTCTCGTGAAGATCTTGACGTCAACTACGATACCGCTTTCGCCGTTAGGCACACGGAGTGAGGTATCACGCACTTCTCTTGCCTTCTCGCCGAAGATTGCGCGGAGCAATCTCTCTTCGGGAGTGAGTTCGGTCTCGCCCTTCGGGGTGACCTTACCCACGAGAATATCGCCGGGTTTGACTTCTGCGCCCACCATCACGATACCGTCTTCGTCGAGGTTCTTGAGCACTTCGTCGCTGAGGTTCGGAATATCTCTGGTGATTTGCTCGTCGCCGAGTTTGGTGTCGCGGCACTCGATTTCGTACTCTTCGATATGGATTGAAGTGTACAGATCGTCGCGCACGAGTTCTTCGCTGATAAGAACTGCGTCCTCGTAGTTATAACCTTCCCAAGACATAAAGCCGATGAGCATGTTTCTGCCGAGAGCCAACTCGCCGTGATCGGTTGCAGGGCCGTCTGCGATGACCGTGCCTTCTCTTGTGAGGTTGCCCTTTTCGTCGTAAAGCGGACCGTAAACTTTGTCGCCCTTATTGACGATGGGGTGTTGATTTATGCAAGTGGATTGGTTTGAACGCTCGAACTTGCTGAGGATATAAGTATCGGTCGTGCCGTCCGCACATTCGATAACGATCTTGTCGCTGTCGACGTACTTGACGAAACCGTCGTGTTTAGCGATCTTCAAAACGCCCGAGTCGTAAGCGATCTTATGTTCTACGCCGGTAGCAATCATCGGTGCTTGAGGCTTAAGGAGCGGAACGGCCTGACGTTGCATGTTCGATCCCATCAACGCACGGTTGGTATCGTCGTTTTCGAGGAACGGAATGAGTGCTGTTGCGATAGAAATAAGTTGCTTGGGGTTGACGTCCATGTAGTCCGCTCTTTCCTTGGGGACTTCGCGGATATCCTTTTGGATACGGCAGTTGACACGGCTGCGCACAAACTTACTCTCTTCGTCGAGGGGTTCGTTCGCTTGAGCGATGACGTATTTATCTTCTTCGTCCGCCGCCATATACACGACTTCGTCGGTCACGACGCCCGTCGCCTTGTCGATCTTGCGGTACGGAGTTTCGATAAAGCCGTACTCGTTGACCTTTGCGTAGGAAGACAACGACGTGATAAGACCGATGTTCTGTCCTTCAGGAGTTTCGATAGGACACATACGTCCGTAGTGCGAGTGGTGAACGTCGCGGACCTCGAAACTTGCGCGTTCTCTGTTCAGACCGCCCGGGCCGAGAGCGGAGAGTTTGCGCTTATGCGTAAGTTCTGCAATCGGGTTGGGTTGGTCCATAAATTGCGAAAGTTGCGAAGAACCGAAGAATTCTTTGATAGCACTCGTAACGGGACGGATATTGATGAGCGTTTGAGGAGTGATTTCCGCATTCTCCTGTGCGGACGCCATTCTCTCTTTGATGACTCTTTCAAGGCGTGAGATTCCGATACGGAATTGATTTTGGAGCAACTCGCCCACTGCGCGAACGCGGCGGTTTGCGAGGTGGTCGATATCGTCGCAAGTTCCGAATCCGTAACGCAAGCCGAGGTTGTAGTCCTCGATTGCCACGATATCGTCAAGCGTAATGTGCTTGTACACGAGTTCGTCCACGGAGGAGCGGATAGCGAGGAGCAATTCGTCCTTGTTTGCTCCGAATTCGTCCATAAGGGCTTTGAGGTTGGGATAGTAAACCTTTTCGGTGATGCCCAATTCTCTCGGGTTGCAATCCACGAAAGCGTCGAGGTCTACGGTGTTGTTGCCGATGACTTTGAACTTCTTTTCTTTTCCGTCTTGGTCGGTGTATGCGAGCCAAACCACGTTGACGGCGTTGTTTTGGATTTCTTTGCCCTTTGCCTCGTCGACGACTTCGCCTTTTTGAGCAAGGATTTCACCCGTCACGTTGCTCACGACGTCTTCTGCGAGTTTATACCCGGCAATACGCGTTGCAAGTGCGAGTTTCTTATTGTATTTATAGCGGCCGACCTTTGCCAAGTCGTAACGCTTGTAATCGTAGAACGTGTTGTGAATGAGGATATTCGCACCTTCGACGGTGGGAACTTCACCCGGACGCAAACGACGGAACAAATCGATTTTGCCTTGTTCTTCGCTCTTGCATTGAGCGTCCTTTTCGCAGGTTTTGACGATCATCTCGTCGCCGCCGAACAAGTCGATAATTTGCTCGTCCGTGCCGTAGCCGAGCGCTCTCAAAAGCGTGGTTGCGGTGATTTTTCTCGTTCTGTCGACGTGCACCCATTGCACTTCGTTGGAGTCCTGTTCATACTCGAGCCAAGCGCCTCTGTTGGGGATGACGGTGGTTGCATAGCGAGGTACGCCGTTCTTGTCGAGGACTTTGTCGTTGTACACGCCGGGGCTTCTGACAAGTTGGGATACGATGACGCGCTCTGCGCCGTTGATGACGAAAGAACCGGAGTCCGTCATAAGCGGGAAATCGCCCATGAACACTTCTTGTTCAACCACTTCGCCCGTTTCGTTGTTGGTGAGGCGAGCCTTCACCTTGAGAGGAATAGCATACGTAGTGTCGCGGTCTTTGCACTCTTTGACGGTGTATTTGGGTTCGCCGTCGAATCTGTGCGACAAAAACTCGAGTTTCAATCTGCCGGAGAAGTCAACGATCGGAGAATAATCTTTGAACACTTCCGTGATGCCGGCGTCAATGAAATTTGCGTAGGAATTCTTTTGCACCTCAATGAGATACGGAATTGGAAGGACGTCTTTGATTTGCGAAAAATCGTGTCTTTCCGTCGTTCCGTACATTTGATTGTGAATTCTTTGGGACATATATTCACTCCTTAAAAAAATTGCCGAATTTGCGACCTTTCAAAAAATTTCAAACTCTCCCGAAAAAATTTTTTTTCTTGCCTGAAATTTTTTTCAAAATCTACGCTTTTCGTGCGAATAGCCATATCCACATAACGTCTTTATAACCCCCTACCCCCAAAAACACGTCGTTTTAGGGGTAGGAATTCGCATTATTGCGCAGTTTTTTATTATATATTGAAAAATCAAGGCTGTCAAGCGTCGCGCGCATATAGTTTTAATAAATTTTGAGTATATTTTATATATATTTCCTCTTGATTTAAGCGCGCGCTTTTCATATAATATTTGGTATGAGAATAGACAAATTTTTGAAGGTATCAAGAGTGATCAAACGCCGCTCGGTAGCGCAGGAAGCGTGCGACGGCGGACGCATCGAAATCAACGGCAAAGTCGTAAAACCTGCCAAAGAAGTGAAAATCGGCGATATAGTCACCGTCACTTTTGGCAACAATTCAATGAGTTTTGAAGTGTTAAGCATCGACGAGCGTCAGACCAAGCAAAGCGTCGAAACGATGTACAGGTTAATTAATAATTAAAAATTAATAATTAATAATTGCGGGTGGGTTACACCCCCCATTGCTCAAACGGCATTGCGGCGGCAACAATCGCCCCTCGTGTAATTCAGAGGAGCGTAGCGACGTGGGAATCCCCTAAATAGAAACGAAAACATTTCGGGCGATTGTCTTTCGCCGCATTTGTTCTCGCAATCACTCCGCACAATCGTGCGTATAATATCAAATCAAGCACGGGCAAAGAATCCTACCGCAATTCCGCACGCCCGATTGTTTGGCAAAGCGTGCTTCGCACGCAAGCGGAGAATCAGAATATTCCACAACTTGCGCAAAGCGCAAATATCACTTTTGGCGTGAGCCAAAAATATCACGCACGCTTTGCGTGCATATTACTGCGCCGTAGGCGCAATATAACTGTGCCTCAGGCACAATCGAGGATACTATGAAAATCAACGTCATCATAACCGCAGGCGGCACGTCGCAAAGATACGGTGCGGAAAACAAACTTTTCGCGCCTTGCAAAGACTCGTGCGTCGTTGCCGAAGCAATCAAACCATTCTTGCAATTCGAGCAAGTATCCAAAATCATCGTTGCGATTCACCCCTCTTACAGCGACGAATTGCTCAACGCGCTTGAAAACGCGCATATCGAGGACAATCGCATTGCGCTCACGACGGGCGGACTCACCCGCACCCAAACGGTAAAGCACGGGCTCAACGCAATCGAGGACGACTGCGACTACGTCATGATTCACGACGGCGCGCGCCCCTTCCTTACGACTGCGCTCGTAAACAGCGTGATTGCGGGTGCAATCGAGAGCGGCGTTGCCCTTCCCCTGCTTCCGCTCACGGATTCTCTCGTCTGCATAAAGTTCGGCGTAGACCCGGTGGACAGAACGGACTATCGCAGAGTTCAGACCCCCGTCTGCGCGAGAAAGGATATCGTAGTCAAAGCCTACGCCAAGTGCGACGGCGAATATCTCGACGACATAGCGGTGATTCAAAAACACGCCGCTTGCGACGTGAGAATCATCGAGGGCGACCCGAAGAATATCAAAATCACCACCAAAGCGGATTTGCGCTCCCCTCTTTTGGGAATCGGTTACGACATACACCGTTTCAAGCAAGGCAGCGGAATCAAACTCATGGGTACGCTCGTGCCTTGCGAATTTTCCTTCGTAGCGCACAGTGACGGCGACGTTGCGGTGCACGCGCTTATGGACGCGATACTTTCCGCAATCGGCGAAAAGGACATCGGTCATCTCTTCCCCGTCGACGACTCTCGCTACGACGACGCAAACAGCCTCGACCTTCTCGACGTCGTGTTGAAGAAAGCGACGGCGAAAGGACTCGAACTCAAAAACGTCACCGTTGCGATTATAGCCGAGCGCCCCATGCTTGCGCCCTATATTGATCAAATGCGCAACAACATGTCAAAAGCACTGAAAATCCCCTGCGAAAGAATCGGGATCACCGCCACCACCAACGAGCAAGTGGGCGACTTGGGCGACTCAAAATCGATAGCGTGCTTTGCGACTGCGCTCTTGCAATAAAATCTTTCAAAATTCGATAAAATCAGCCAAAATACGCGTTTTTTTGCAAAATGCAACCAAAAGTTGCGCAATTGACAATCAGAATGGGTGGCGGCAACCGCCCCTCGTCTGCGACAATTGAAGCACAAAAACAAGCGAGGTTTCAATATGGATATCACGACCGCAAACAGATTATACGAACTGAGAAAACAACACGGATACTCGCAAGACGAACTTGCGGACAAACTCAACGTATCCCGTCAGGCAATATCAAAATGGGAGAGATCGGAAAGTTCTCCCGACACCGACAACCTTATCGCCCTTGCAAAACTTTACGGCGTAAGTCTTGACGAACTTTTGAATTACACTCCATCGAAAGCGAGCGACAAGCAAGAGGAAAACGACGCTTTCGCGCAAGACGACGCACAAAACGACGGATTCGCACAAAACGCACAATCGACGGTTAATAACGAAGAAAACGCAACTTCAAGTGCCGATTTTGTCACAAAAGGTGATCACGTACATATCGACGAAACGGGCATCCACGTTCACGACAAGGACGGCTCGGACGTGCATATCAGCGGCGGAATCGCAAAACTCGTCAACAAAGTCGTAGGCACGATACATATCGAGGACGGCAAAAAAACCACAATAAACGGAAAGGACGTAGACGAGGGCGAATACATCGAAAACGGAAGTGCGGTGCATATCGAAAACGGACATATCACCTTCGACAATCAAAAGTCAAAGAAGATCGCTCTTGCTTCGAATATCGTAAACGGCGTAACCTTTTTGCTCTGTACTCTCACATATCTTCTCATAGGTTTTCTTTGCAATTTGTGGCATCCGGGTTGGTTGTTGTTTGCCATTCCGTTTATCGTTGGCGGCACTTTCGATACGATCGCAAAGCGCAATCCTTCGCAATTTCCAATCGTAATCATCGTCACTGCGGTATATCTGCTCCTCGGTTGCCAATGGGGTATGTGGCATCCCTACTGGGCGCTGTTCTGCATCATCCCCGCCTACTATATCGTCGTTGAGCCGATAAAGGCCGCCGTTGCCAAAAAGAAAACGCCCATACTCACCGTCAATATAAACGGCAACGATTCCGACGATGACGAGAACGACGAAAACGAGGATTGATCTCCTGCGTACCTTACGGATTAGGCACACGGACATAGGCAAAACCCCTTACCCTGCGCGTTTCACCGACAAACACGAATCACACGAGAACGGCAATCGCCGTTCTCTTTTTTACGCCGTTTCCTTACGCAAGTTTTGGCTTTCCCCTACTCGCTCTCTATTAGCGACGTCCTCCGCTTTTAATTCTTCGTTCCGTATTCGTTATTCGTTTGACAATCCCCTTTCGTTCTTATATAATTCAATCAATCGAATATAACATAACCTCATCGCCGGGTGAGTGCGTCAGCGTCGTGTCGTTGGGCCTTTTTGAAGACACGAAAGCGTGGCGCTTTTTTGTTGAAGAAAAGAAAAACGGTACAGCGCATATGAAAAACGTCAAGGACACAAGCACTTTGAAAGAATTTGCAAAATACGTATCCGCAAACGTCATAGCAATGATAGGACTCAGTTGCTACATTTTGGCGGACACGTTTTTCATATCTCTCAAAATGGGTCAAACGGGGCTTGCGGCGCTCAATCTTTCGAGTCCGTCTTTCAATATCGTATTCTCGATAGGGATGATGTTTGCAGTCGGCGGAGGCACGAAATTTGCCATACACAAGGGCGCGAAAAACGACGACGAAGCCAACAAAGTTTTCACTCACACCGTGCTTATAGTCGCAATATTTGCAGTGGCATTCTTGCTTTTGGGCATATTTGCCTCCCGTCCCGTCGCAATGCTTTTGGGCGCGGAGGGCGACACTCTCGATTACAGCAACACGTACGTTCAGATCATATTGTGCTTTGCGCCCTTCTTTATGTACAGCAACGTTTTCCAAAGTTTCGTACGCAACGACGGTGCCCCGAGACTCGCAATGATAGCCTCTTTGTCGGGCAACCTGTTCAATATTGTGTTCGACTACGTCCTCGTGTTCCCCTGCAATCTCGATATGCTCGGTGCGGCGCTTGCCACGGGCTTTTCGCCGATATTCAGCATACTCGTTCTTTCCTTGCACGTGATAAGGAAGAAAAACACTTTCCATTTCAGGAAAACCAAACTCTCGGCGCGCACCTACGGCGGTATCTGCTCCCTCGGGCTTGCGCCCTTCATCAACGAAATATCCTTTGCAACGGTACTCACCGTGTTCAACGGACTCTTCAAACGCCTCGGCGGCGATACGGCGATTGCGGCATACACCATCGTCATCAACGTCTTTTACGTAGTAAATTCCATCTTCAACGGCGTAGCCAACGGCACGCAGCCGATGATAAGTTACAGTTACGGCGAGAGCGACCACAAAAAGATTCGCCGAATTTTACGCTACGCAGTCATCACCGTATCCTCGCTTGCGGTAATCTTGTACACTGCGATATTCTTCGGTGCGGACGGCATCGCAAGCATATTCAACACCCAAGGCGTAGAAGCACTGCAAGAAGAAGCAACCCAAGGCATGCGTCTGTTCTTCCTTATGGCGTTGTTTTCGGGCTTCAATCTGCTGTTCTCCTACTACTTTTCGGCGTCCGACCGCGGCGCATACGCACAACTCATCACCCTCTTGCGCGGCTTAGTGACGATAATCCCGATAGCCTATCTCTTCTCGTATCTGTGGAAGATGACGGGGCTTTGGCTTGCCACCCCTGCGGCAGAACTTCTCACACTCGCCGTCACGCTTACGCTCTTCTTCCTCACCCGCCCGAAAAAGACGGAACTTATCCGCTGCCCCGAATATAAAAAGGAAACCTAAATCGGCGCAAAAAAACATTTACGTTACACTTTTCGATGCTCCGAAAGCGCACGTATATTTCGCTTCTCTGCGCTCCAAAAGCGCACGTATATTTCGCTTCCCTGAGTCCCAAAAGCGCTATATATTCCCTTGTTTCGACATACAAAAAGCACGGCTTCTGCCGTGCTCTTGTTTTTGCCATTTGAATGAGGTTTTATCTCTTCCAAACGTTGACCAAACGCGGAGCAAGGCACACAAGTCGCGGAAGGAGAGAATGAAACGCGGAGTGTACACATTTTAACGATGCAAGAGATAATCAGACACAGAGCAAGCGTCGAAAAACAAAAGCACAACCGAAGTTGTGCATGTGTGCGTTTTGAACACTACCTAGGGCTTGCCAAGAGATAAATTGCCAAAGAGCAAATGGCAAAAGTCAAGGAAGACGAGCACGCGTAGCGGAATGTACTTATTGTACATGAGCAACACGCGCGCAGTCTGACGAAGAAAAAAAGCACGGCAAAGCCGTGCTTTGGATGTTGGCGCTTGAATGCGGCCTTATCTCTTCCAAACGTTGACAAAGAGATAATCAGACACAGAGCAAGCGTCGAAAATCGAGGAAGTTGAGCATGCGTAGCGCAGTGTACACGGACGTACACGAGCCACACACGCGGAAACTAACAAAGAAAAAAGCACAACCGAAGTTGTGCTTTTGTTTTTCGGCGCTTGAATGCGTCTGATTATCTCTTGGAGAATTGAGGTGCTTTACGTGCCTTATGCAATCCGTATTTCTTACGTTCTTTCGCACGCGGGTCACGAGTGAGGTAACCTTCTTTCTTGAGGATCGCTCTGTATGCTTCGCTGTCTGCGACGCAGAGTGCTCTTGCGATGCCGTGACGGATAGCGCCTGCTTGACCGGTATAACCGCCGCCGTACACGTTGACGTAGACGTCAAACTTGTCGGTCGTGCCGGTAGCAACGAGGGGTTGATTGACGATGAGTTTCATCGTGTCAAGAGGGAAATACTCGTCGAGAGTGCGTTTGTTGATGATGATCGTGCCGTCGCCGGGGATAAGACGAACTCTTGCGATAGCGGTCTTTCTTCTGCCGGTGCCGAGATATTGAACTTTCTTGGTTTTCTTAGTAGCCATATTTCACCTCTCAATCAGTTGAGTTTGAGTTCAACCGGGCATTGTGCCTGATGATCGTGCTCTGCACCTGCGTAAACGCGGAGTTTTTTGAGCATCTTTGCGCCGAGGGTGTTCTTGGGAAGCATACCCTTGACTGCCTTGTACACGACGAATTCGGGTTTTTCCGCCATCAATTTCTTGTATTGGATTTCCTTGAGTCCGCCGATGTAACCGGTGTGATAACGATAGTATTTGTCCTCGAGTTTTTTGCCGGTGAGGACGATTTTTTCGCAATTGATTATGATAACGTGGTCGCCGCAGTCGACGTTGGGAGTATACTCGGGTTTATTCTTTCCTTTAAGGATAGAAGCAACTTGAGATGCAAGGCGGCCGAGAACCATATCGGTTGCGTCGACGATATACCACTTGCTTTCCACTTCGCCCGGCTTTGCCATATAAGACTTATTGTTTTTTGCCATTGTTGACAAATCCTTAGCCATTGTGCTAACCTCCAAAATTAGTTTTCGCAAGAGCAAGGCTTAGATCGGAGGGGCTAGTTCTTCTCGACGCCATACTTCTTCCAAAAATATGCTTGATAATAATATTAAATATAGCAGAATAAGTCAAGCGTTTTTCTCAAAAATCGGATATTTTTTGCAAACGTCCAACTTATTGCGCAATTTATCGCGATTTATCGCGCGTTTTCGATGCGGATTTTCATAGGTTTGCACGGCATACCTTCGAGCGCTTGTGCGTTAGACGGGGCGTCGTTCACGAGGATATTTGCGCCTTCGACATTCATCAAAGACACGGTTAGACGCTCGGTTTTCACGCCGTCGGGAATGATAATGACGTCATATCCCGTCTCGTCCTTTTTCATCGCCACGGAGATTTTGCCCTGCTCGTCGAGCATCGTATAGACGTTGTTCCCGGGGTATATTCTCAGTTCTATATCGTCAAAATCCGTAGAGTTTTTCTCTGCGTTGAGGAGGGGGATAATCGCGCCCTCTTTTGCAAAAACGGGGTATCTGTCAAGCGGACAACAGATAGTATATTCCTTTGCGCCCTCGTATTTTTCGCCCGTGAAAAAGTCAAACCACACGCCTTCGGGAAGTCTGATTTTTTGCGTAGTCACACCCTTTTTGCCCTTCTTCGTTATCGGGCAGACGTATATTTGCTCTCCGAAATAATACTGATTGCGCCACTTTTTGTCGTAGGCTTGCTCGTCTTTTGAGTAATAATACGTCGGGCAGATAAGCGGCACGCCCTCTGTTGCGGTGCGCACGTTTGCCGTATACAGATAAGGCAAAAGTCTATGGCGCAAGCGAAGGAAATCTTCCGCAATATTCTCAACCTCGGTATAGTTCCACGGCTCTTTGCTCATCGCTTTGTTGTTTGAGTGCAAGCGATTTATGGGCGAGAACACGCCGTACTGCACCCACCTCAGATACAATTCGTTATCCCCTTTTCCGAAAAGGTGTCCGCCTATATCGTGCGACCACCACGTATATCCCGCATTCGATGCGAGCGCGGTGAAATAGGGCTGAAATTTGAGGCTCTTCCAACACACGATCGTATCTCCCGAAAATCCGATCGGATAGCGGTGCGAGCCGAGTCCCGCGTATCTTGAAAGGATCACGCTCTTATTCCCGTCGCGATTTATATCGAGGGTGTGATAGTGATTGAGAAGCCACAGCGGATCGAGTCCTTTCATCTTGGATTTCGTTCCCTGTTGCCAGTCTATCCACCAAAAATCCACGCCGTCTTTCTCGTAGGGGTGATGCAAAATATCGAAGTATGCGTTGCGGAATCTCTCGTTTGTGAGATCGAATTCCACCGTGCGCTTCGTTTGAGGATCTATTCCGCAAGCGCGAGCCATATCGGGATACTGCTCCTCGAAATATCGCACGCCGTCGCGGGGGTGAAGATTCATCGTCACTGCGAGATTGCGGCTTTTGAGGTTCTGCAAAAATCCGACGGGATCGGGGAACAATTCTTTTTCAAACGTATATCCTGTCCAACCTGCGCCTTGAAAGGATTTATACTCTGCGTCCTTTGGCACGTTGCCCACGATATGCCAGTCCATATCGATTGTTGCGACGGTGAGCGGAACGTTTTTATCCTCGAATTTATCCATAAGTTCGAGGTATTCCTTATCGGTGTATGCGTGATAGCGCGACCACCAATTCCCGAGAACGTACTTCGGCAAAACGGGAGTGAATCCCGAGAGCGAATAAAACTCTTTGAGTCCGCCAAGGTAATCGTTTCCAAAAGCGAACAGATATTTATCCACGCACGCCGCAGGTCTTACGCAAACGCTTCCGTCCGTATTCAGAAGCACGGAGGAAGAGTCGTCGATTTCACATACGCCGTTGGATGCGAATATACCCTTTCTTATATGCGCAATGCAAAAATGGTCTTTCTTTTCTCTTTTGCCCTTCCAGCCTCCGAGCACTCCGAAAGTGCCGTCGAGCGTCCTTGCCGTACCGCCGAGATTAAACGCGTTCGATGGCGTTGCGCTCTCTCCGTTTTTGAAAGTCACTGCCGTCGCAAGCGTTTTCGTGTTTACGGTAAAGAAACAACTTTCCGTCTCAATCGACGTTTCATTGCCGTTTATTGCATACTTAAACTGCGGATTTGCAAAATCTCTGCAATATGCAAACTGTGTGCGCTTGTCGGTGAAACCGCCCTTTTCAATACGCAACGCCCTTTCGGACAGCACGCTTATACGCACGTCGCCGACGATAATCGTATTCTCTTTTTTGCACGGAGCAAGTTCTTGCGAAAACCTCATTTTTTCCTCCGAAGAACGTTTTGATTTTTATAGAAAATATGATACCACGCTCGGCACTTCGTGTCAACGCCAACCTTCTTTTCGTCTTGCCGCAAGCCTCGCATGCGCCTAAATTTTAAGTGCCTTTCCGTTTTCGTTTTTTCGCAACCGATTCAACCAAAACGCACGCTATGCGCGCTTTGCCATCTTGCCGCATATAATGCCGTATGTGCGGAATCATCGGATACGTCGGACAGAATGCCGAAACAATCGTAATTGACGGA
This sequence comes from uncultured Eubacteriales bacterium, assembly GCA_900549225.1. Lineage (GTDB taxonomy): Bacteria > Bacillota > Clostridia > Christensenellales > CAG-917 > CAG-475. The sequence goes on from URNP01000015.1 coordinate 21,274, forward strand.
TTGAAAACCTTGGAATATCGAGGTTACGACAGCGCAGGAATCGCGCTTGAGAAAGACGGCAAAATCAAAGTCTACAAAACTGCGGGTAGAGTAAGTGTGCTTGAGGGCAAAGTGCCCGACGTCGCGGCAAAAATCGGCATAGGCCACACTAGGTGGGCAACGCACGGCAAGGTGTGCAAAAAGAACGCGCACCCTCACCTTTCCTTTGACGGAAAAATCGCGGTGGTACACAACGGCGTGATAAGCAACGCCGACGAGTTGAAGAGCGAATTGCTTACGAAAGGCATTCGTTTTTGCTCGGAAACGGACAGCGAAATCATAGCGCACCTTCTTGCTCTTGAAGACACGGATATGAAGACGGCGATAGAAAAAGTGGGCAAACGCCTCGAAGGCTCAACCACTTTTCTTGCGATCAAGGCAGGCGACGAGGCGATATATTTAAGGCGCGAGGGCGCGTCGCTTGCTGTAGGTCTAGGCAAAAACGAAAACTTCGTAGCAAGCGACATTCTTGCTTTGAGCAAGCATACGCAAAACGTAATCGTACTCAAAGACGGCGAGTGCGCAAAAATCACCGCAGATTCGGCAGAATTTTTCAAGGACGGAAAGAATATCTGCAAAAATTCCTTAAAGGTGAAGCGCACCGCCCCCAAGGAGTGTTCGTGCCATATGCGCGCGGAAATCGACGAAATTCCCCGAGCGCTGTCGAAAACATACAAAACCATTCTCAAGAGTCTTGACGACGAGTTGATAAAAGCGATAAAAACCGCCGAAAAAATCATTTTCTGCGGTTGCGGCACGGCGTATCACGCAGGGCTATACGGCAAAACCGTATTCGAGCGAGTTTTGGGCATTCCGTGCGAGTGCGTAGTCGCGAGCGAGTTTGACGAAGTGCGATTTTTGTCGAAAAAAGTCGTTGGGATTTTCATCACGCAAAGCGGAGAAACGGCAGACACGGTTCTTGCGCTCAAGCGATGCAAAGCACAAGGCGCAAAGACGATTGCGCTCACCAACGTCGCGGCAAGCAGCATATCTTTCGAGGCGGACGAAACGCTATACCTCGGCGCAGGAGCGGAAGTTGCCGTAGCGGCAACCAAGTCCTACGTCTGCCAACAACTTGCCCTATATCTCATCGCCAAAACCTGCGAGGGACAACCGCCGACGATAGCGCAGATAACCGCCCTTCGCGACGGCGTACGCGCGGCGAGCATACACTCTCTTTACGAGGAGAAAATCAAAAAAGCAAATCTGTTTTTCATCGGCAAGGGGCTCGACTACGTTACGGCGCAGGAAGGCGCGTTAAAGTTCAAGGAAATCACCTACAAAATGACGGACGCCTATCAGGCAGGCGAACTCAAGCACGGCACGATTGCGCTCATCGATTCAAAGAGCGTAGTCGTCGTGATTTCCACCTCTTCCGCGGACAAGGAACGAATCGAGGCAAGCGTAAGCGAACTGCGCTCTCGAGGGGCGCATGTGGTATCCCTCACGAGCATAGGCGACGTAGGCGCGAACAAGACTTTGACGTTGCCCTTTTCGAGCGATCCGCTTCTCTATCCGCTCATATCCGTAGTCCCCTTGCAATCGCTTGCGCTCACCGCTTCTTTATGTATGGGGTTAGACCCCGACAAGCCGAGAAACCTTGCAAAAAGCGTCACCGTGATATAGTCTTTTTGTCACCGCTCGCATTGCTATCAAAAGAGCAATCACCGCCCCTTATGCCGCAAAAAAAAGCGACCTCACCGAGTGAATCGCAAACTCCAAAAAAACGAGCAAATTACAAAAACGGCACTTTATATGCCGTTTTGTCATATTTAATCATTGTATTTTGTGATTATAAATTCAAATTCTCATCGAGCCAAAGCGCGACTTTTTCGCAATCTTCGTTTATCAGAATATCGGCTTGAGAGTCAAAGTAAGTGCTTGATTTATTGACGAGCGCAGTCACTCTTCCCGTAAAATATCCCACGAGCCCCGCGGCAGGATAAACCACCAAAGACGTGCCTATCACCATCAGCATATCCGCTCTTTGAATCGCCCTTATCGCACCTGACAAAACGTTCTCGTCGAGGTTCTCTCCGTACAGCACGACCTCGGGTTTGATTATGCCTCCGCACTCGTCGCAGTGAGGTATTCCCTCGGATGAGATTATATAGTCCAAATCGAAAAATTTATGGCATCTCTCACAGCGATTGCGCTTGATCGAGCCGTGCAGTTCGTACACTTTTTTGCTTCCCGCGGCGGTATGCAATCCGTCGATATTTTGCGTGACGACTCCCTCGATTCTCCCCTCTTTTTCAAGTCTTGCAAGAAGGGTATGCATAGCGTTCGGCTTTGCGCCGGGGTATATCATTTTGCTCTTGTAAAACTCGTAAAACTCCTTCGGGTGCGAGAGGAAGAAATCGTGCGAAATGACGGTTTCGGCAGGGTAATTTCCAAACGGCGTGGCGTACAGACCGTGCGCGCTGCGGAAGTCGGGAATACCGCTCGGGACGGATGCGCCTGCGCCCGTAAGCACGACGATACGGCGTGAGTTTTCAATCGCTTTTTTGAGAGCGTCGAGCGACGCGGCGGTTTCGTTTGAAAAAGTCATATCTTCCTCGTATTCACGTTGATTCTGCCTTAATTATATCACTTGTAAATCGTCGTTACAAGTGGTATAATCTCCTCAAACGCGAGGTGACTTATGTTTTGCAAGGATATGTACGAACTGGGCAGCAAACGCTCGTCGATAAGAGAACTTTTTGAATACGGCAAAAAGCGTGCCGAACAAGTCGGCAAGCAAAACGTATTCGATTTTTCGCTCGGCAATCCGAGCACGCCTGCTCCCGATTGCGTCAAAGCGGCTCTCGTTTCGCTTGCGAATTCCAATCCGACCGCCCTTCACGGCTACACGTCTGCGCAGGGCGACAAAAGCGTACGCGAGGCGGTAGCGGCAAATCTTTCTCGCCGTTTCGGCGTAGACTTAAACTCAGACCTTATATATATGACTTGCGGAGCGGCGGCTTCGCTTTGCATAACTCTTCGTGCGCTGACCGAAGAGGGCGACGAATATATCGTGCTTGCGCCCTACTTCCCCGAATACGACGTTTTCATAAAATCGGCGGGCGGCAAAGCCGTGATAGTTCCCTTTGACGATAGTAATTTTAAGCCCGATTTGACCGCGCTCGAAAATGCGATAACTTCGCGCACCAAAGCAGTTATCGTCAACTCCCCCAACAATCCGAGCGGCGTAGTATACGACGAGAACACTCTCAAAAAAATCGCCGCGATACTCTCAAAAAAAAGCGAGCAATTCGGCAACCCGATTTTCATAATTTCGGACGAGCCGTATCGTGAACTTGCCTACGACCAAGCCGTGCCTTTCACGATGCTTTTTTACGCAAACACGATAGTTTGCTACAGTTTCTCAAAGTCGCTGTCCTTGCCCGGCGAGCGCATCGGCTATATCGCGGTCTCCCCTCGCGCAACGAGGGCGACGGACTTATATCTTGCGCTTTGCGGGGCAGGCCGTTCCCTCGGCTACGTATGCGCGCCAAGCACTTATCAGTTCGTGATAAGAGAGTGCATAAACGCCCTTCCCGACGTCGAGTCCTATCGCAAAAACCGCGACTTGCTTTACTCTTCGCTCACCGAAATCGGCTACGATTGCGTGCGCCCCGACGGCGCGTTTTACCTCTTCGTCAAATCGCTTGAAGAGGATTCCGTTGCCTTTTCCGAAAGAGCGAAATCTCTCGGACTTCTCATCGTTGCAGGCGACGACTTCGGCGCAAAAGGCTACGTCAGAATTGCCTATTGCGTAGACTTCGATATGATAAAACGCTCCCTTCCGTCTTTCAAAAAGTTGTACGATTCCTATCGCGGCTGAAAACGATATTTTCGCACAATCTTACTTTTACAAAAACAAAAACGGCATTTTAAGTGCCGTTTTTGCATTTTATCACTGCTTATTTTATTTGCCGATTATTATCAAAAACTTCCTCCGTTCCTCAAATAATCGCACAACAGATTCCACGCAAACACGTTATCTGAAAGCGTTGCCACCACTTTCAGATGATGATAGTCCGACGTATAAGTATCCGTGACGACGTAATAAGTCGCTTTTGAGTTGAACAACACGTTGTCCTTCTCTCTCTTTCCGTACTCGCTGTAAGCAATATGGTAGTTGCCGTTGCTCGAATGTATAAATTTGTTGTTGATTTCCGTTCCGTTGAGTGCGCAAAGGACGATTTTATTTTCAAACGGGAGAAGCGTTTGCACTTGCGCCACCGTCACGTTTCCTCTTTCCAATGCATACGGAGAACGAGTCTTGATATATCCGCCGCCAAGCATTATATCGTATTTGTCGCCCCACGCTTCTAGACCTTTGTCACAATAGATTCGTGCGACTTTATCCGCGATTCTGTCGCTCGATACGTATGACGTCAACGTTGCGACCACCTCGTCGGGATTGCCTATGTCGGTTTTATATTTTTTGACGAGGTTATCGACGATAGGATCGCTCTTGCACGCAGAATAAACTTTGTTCGATATAACGTCGGGGTCTGAAATCGAATATTTTTGATTTGCAAAATTCAAGCGGACTTTTGCGGAGCTTATACCCTTGTTGTATCCGCCGCCCTGAATGTGATACACGCCGCGGCTGTCCGCGTGCGCGTACGCTTGATGCGTATGCCCCTCGAACACTATATCGACGTATCCGTTTGAGAGCGACAAGTCGTACCAATCGTCCATATCCGCAATTCTCGCACCGCCGTCGTGAAGCGAATACACAATAAAGTCTACGCCTTGTGCGCGAAGTCTGTTTGCTTCTTCCTTGACGAGCGCCGTAAGTTCGTTACCGACCTTGAAATACACGTCCTCGCACATGCTTGACGAAATTGACGAATAGCAGTCACCGATTGCGCCGATGATGCCTATTTTCGCGTCGCCGAATCTGACCACGACCGATGCTTCGCAATAATCCACGCGTTTATTAGTCGTCCTGTCAAAGACGTTGATAGCAAGAAAAGGAAAATTTGCAAGTTGCGCGTTCGTTCTGATTTTTTCGGTTGACCAGTCGAACTCGTGGTTTCCAAGCGTCATAGAAGAGCAATCGACATAGTTGAGCCACTCGGTTGCGAGTTTTCCCTTCGTATTGTTTGACTCGGTGCTTCCTTGCCACATATCCCCCGAGGAAAGCACGATTGTGTTTGAGGTCGACTGATAATTTTTAAGATACGTCGTCAATTCGTCAACGCCGGGTTGATTGTCGGTGTCACAGTACATACCGTGCAAATCGTTGATTGCAAAAATGTTGAACGACGCCACGACGTTTTCGCCACAGTAGTCACAGATTTCATCGTTATTCTTATCTTTATGGTCACACCCTGACGGAATGTCGGAATCGCACTTATCGCAAATTCCGTCGCCGTTCAAGTCAACGTGATAGCAACCCTCGACTCCCGAGGGCTTATTGCCGTTATTATCGCCGCAGGCGCAAAGCGTTGCGACGACGATAAGCGCAAGCACGCACACCGCCAACCATTTTCCGATTTTCTTCATATTTTCTTCCAAAATTAGATTTTTTCAATTATACACCTTTTTGACGCGTTTGCCAACGTTTATAATGTTTGCCTCTCGGATTAAAAACCGAAAGCCCGACTTTCAGGGGCTGTCGGGCTTTCGGCAAAAATAAAGGGGTGAAATTATGGGCGGTTTGCGCTCGGATTTTTCCGAGTCGCCGCTATTGCGAGCAAATCGCTCGGTGAAAAACTATCCGTCACGACGCTTTGCGCATAAGACTCATACGCACGAAAACGATTTTGCCGTCTTTGTCCGTTGCGATTTGCGCGTTATTGACTCTCTTTTGGTTGTTGATTCTGCTCATAAATATTTTCATTTTCATTCTCCTTTGCATTGCGATTTTCTTGAGGGATTTTCGTTTTTCCCTTGCTTGCAAACATATGATATGATATACTATGTACCGAAAACGGTACACGGTCGATTATTTTGAAAAATTTTCGATTTATCTCAAAAAGTTCGGCAAAAAGCGGAGCGCAAGACGGAGGACGGTATGGCACTTGAAGCAAAAAAGACGTTGATCATGCGGATATATCAAGTTCTTGACCAATACAGCGACGAGGAGCATCCTCTCACACAGCAGAATATTATAGATATTCTCGAGCGCGACTACGACGTGGTATGCGAAAGAAAAGCGGTCGGAAGGAATATATCTTATCTCAAAGAAATGGGTTTTGACATAGAATCGAGCGCAAACGGCACGTATCTTGCCTCGAGAAAACTCGAAAATGCGGAACTTCGCCTTCTCATCGACAGCGTGTTGTCCTCTCGCAACGTCAACTCCACGCACTCGAGGCAACTCATCGAAAAACTCATATCCTTCGGCGGACAGAACTTCAAGAGTCACGTCAGGCACGTCTACTCGGTCAAAGAGTGGGACAAGTCGGACAACAAGGCGTTTTTCTACAATATCGACGTCGTGGACGAGGCAATCGAGCAAGGCAAAAAGATAGGTTTCAACTACAACAAAATCGGTCTTGACAAAAAACTTCACGTCTCCAAGCCGCACGTAGGCTCACCCTATCAGATGCTTCTGCACAATCAACGCTACTATCTGATGATGTTCGACGAGATGTTCGACGAGGTGGGCTTCTATCGCATGGACAAAATCACGGATATAGAGATACTCGACGAGGACGCCAAGCCTTTGCGCGAGAACGCCGGCTTTGAAAAGGGCATAAACTACAAGCGCATCGCGACCTCTCTCCCTTATATGTACAACGACGCGCCCGTAGCGATAACGCTCAAATGTTGGATAGGCATGGCGGACACGCTCTACGACTGGTTCGGCACGAATTTCACGGCAAAGAAACTCGACGACAGATACTTCGTCGCAACCATAGTCGCAAGCGAAAAAGCGATGCTATACTGGGTGCTTCAGTACAACCGAAACGTAGAGGTATTATCCCCCCAATCCCTGCGCGAAAAGGTGATTGCAAGCCTCAAAAAAGCGCTCGCTTTATACGAGGATTAGTTTTTAATATATCAATAATATTAGGTTTCGTTGATTTTCCGCGCGCGTACGGCTATAATACAAGCGGATTTTCAATTGAACGGTGAACTTATATGAACAAAAACATATTGTCAAGCTTATATAGACACGGCGTTCAACTTATGGCGGTGGGAATCGTGACCGGCATTTTTGCAGGCGTCGTCGTCACCTTTTTCAATATTGCCGCAGAACTATTTTCCAAATACTCGAAAGACCTATACGCTTTGGTGCGTGAGAACCCTGCGTTCGTACCCTTGCTCTTTGCCGCGCTTGCGATAATCGCGTTTTCGCTTGCAACCGTCGCAAAACTCGTGCCTATGGTCAGAGGAAGCGGCATTCCGCAAGCGGAAGGAGCGGCAAGAGGCTTGCTTGAATTGAAGTGGTACGCCTCTCTTCCCGCAATGGCGGCTTCGTGCCTTGTGTGCATACTTTCGGGTTTAACCGCAGGCTCGGAAGGTCCGAGCATGTTCATCGGCGCAAACTGCGGCGAAGGCACGAGCAAACTGTTGCGTTGCACGGACATGGAAAAACGCTATCAGATAACGGGCGGCGCTTGCGCAGGTCTAGCCGTCGCGTTCAACGCGCCGCTGACGGGAATCACGTTTGCGTTTGAAGAGGCGCACAGAAGATTCACACCCGCAATTTTCATATGCGCGTTTTCTTCTGTTTTGAGCGCAATCATCACGAGAAACGCTCTTTACGGTTGGATGAATATGCCCGTCGAAGCCACGCTCTCGTCCTTCACTCTCGTGCAAATCCCCCTAAAAAGTTACGGTTTCGTCGCGCTTGCCGCGGTTGCAAGCGGACTTTGCGGCTTCGGATTCTACAATCTCTGTCTGCTCTCCAAAAAACTTTTCTCAAAGATAAAAACCAAAAATCCGCTTACTACCACTTATCTCAAACTTTTGTTCCCCTTCCTCTGCGCAGGCGCATTCGGACTTATCAGCGCGTCTGTTATGGGCGGAGGAAGCTCGTTCATCGAATCGCTCGGCACGCACGGCGGCGAGGTATCGCAGAACGTAGCCACGATATTCTCCTCCCCCGTCGTGGTGACGTTGATTCTCATTCTGATAATGCGAGTCGTCTCAACCGCACTCAATCTCGGAGCAGGCGTTTCTTGCGGCATATTCATCCCCATGCTCGCAATCGGCGCATGCGTAGGCACGCTCGTATCCAAACTCGGCATAGTGTGGGGCATGTCTGCGCAATACGCGGACTGCATCGTCATGATATGTATGGCAACGTTCTTTGCCACAATCGTCAAAGCGCCGTTGACGGCAATCATAATGGTCGTGGAACTCACCTGGCAATTCACCCTTCTCGTTCCCGTCGTCCTCGGCGTATCTTTCGGATATATGGTCAGCGAAGTGTTCGGCGCAAGATCGATTTACGACGAACTTCTCGACAGCATTCTCGAAGAGCACCACGTTCACCTCACAAGACGAACCTACGTCACCTCCGTCGAGGACGGCTCGATTGCAATGCGCAAGTCGATTCGCGACGTGCTTTGGCCCAACAATTTGCTCATACGTTCAATCAAGCGCGACGGCGTGTCAATCGTTCCCTCGTCCGACACGGTCTTGCAAGTGGGCGATGAATTGAGCATACAAGCGGACTGCGTGGACTTTGAGAAATTCAAAGTCTCCGTTGACGAAATCGTAAAGCCGAGAAAACGCTTTTTTGACGGCAAATCTCGCAAATCTGAATCGGACGATAAAACGGAATAACCGCATTATCTCGCTTTTATCGTTTCAAAATCACCTAATAAAAGTCGCTTTTCGATAATAAACACACAAGCGCGCACACCGTTTTCTTTGCATCGTTCAAGCACTTTTGCAAAAGCCCCACTCGCCTATTCCGACGATTTTTCGCACAAAAAAAGCACTTCTCAAGAAGTGCTTTTTCGATTCGTTTTTTCGTTTTTCGATTAGATAAACAACAGCGACAGTGCTATGAGGAATTGCGCAAGATAGTACGTGACGTGATTGACGATTATCATAAGGCGAGATTCGGGATTGAGCACGCCCTTGCGCTCGTAGTCGGACGGTTTTGAGAAATAAGTCATCGACAACACCATATCCGACGCGACGAAGAGTATCGAGCCTGCAAGCAAAATTCCTGCGGCGGACGAGCCTTTTGCAGGATTCATATACATTGCGCTGAGCACCACGAACCAGCATAGCAAAAACGCGTACGCAATGCTCGGGATGAGGAATTTGCCGAATTGCATTTTCAGCACGAGTATGCACACGAGGAACATAACCGCCACGATTGCCGCCGAGCCGAGTGCCGACCAAAGCAGATTGAGTTCGTATCCGGGGAATCGAATCGCAATCGAAGTGATATAAAGGATATGGCCGATGCCGAATGCGAGCATACCGAAGTACATCATCGAGTCGCGGTCTTTTTCCACGCCCTCGTACTTGCCTTCGAGTCCCTTGAAGTAAATTTTGAAGTCGAGGGTAATATCCCCCACCATGCCGAGCACCAAGCCCATAATCACGAGTGCGCTCGGAAGCAATTTCGTCTCGAAGCCGCCCACGCTTCCGTTTTCCACGGCTGCGGCGAGTCCCGTAGCGATAAAGAACAACGACGTAGCGGTTTTGAGGATAATGGCGAGCGTCGAAGATTTTTTATCTCTTGCGATCAGAAACAGCACGAGCATCACGATGCCCATAGCGAGCAAAAAGTACGGTAACATATCTTCCTCCGATATCTTATACTTTATAGTTCTATTCTACACCACGATTTTTCAATATTCAACACCGAAATTATGCAGTTGTATTATGACGCATATACGATGCAACCTCCCCTCCCACATCCTTCGGGTGTGGGTGCCCACCCTATGTCATTCAGAGAAGCGTAGCAGCGTTGGAATACAGCGTGGCGAATAGGAATATTCCGCAACCCACACGTAGTGTGGATATCATCGTGCTTGCACGATATCATCACGCAGTGATATCATCGCCGCAGGCGATATCATTAAAAAAAGCATGCGCC
>URNP01000016.1 GCA_900549225.1 uncultured Eubacteriales bacterium
GGGGCTTGTGTGCGACGAGTTCGGCGCTCCCTTTGCTCGCCGCCGTTGCGGCTCGTGTTCCGCCTTCGAATGGGCACATACCGGATATGAGTGTCTTTCTATTGTTATTATTGTGCCTAAAATATGTTTTTGCACTATATCTTGTACTATTTATATTATATATAAATTTTTTATGGAAAGTTGCGCCAAATGTTTGACATTGATATCGTTTGTTGGTAAGATATAGAAGCTTACGAAAACGTAAGCAGTTTTTTAGTGTGCAAAATAATATGGACAAAGAAAAACTTGAACTAATGCTTACAAACTCTTCAAAAGTTGTCGGTTCCAAACAGGTTTTGAAGGGAATATCCGACTCCACCGTCAGGTGTGTGATCGTGGCGTCGGACGCCGATGCGCAGATAAAGAAGAGAATCGTGGCGCAAGCAAAAGCCAACGGAATCGAAATCGCTTATTTCGCTTCAAAAAAGCGTTTGGGCGAACTCGCCGGGGTGGAAGTGTGCGCGGCGGCTGTCGGAATCGTCGAAGCGGAGGCATAGAGTCTTGATTGCACCTGTTGGGTTGCAGGTACATTCGAAAAATCTTACAGGAGGAACAATAATGCCAACCATCAATCAACTTATCAGAAAAGGCAGAGAGAAACAGGTCAAAAAGTCGCTTACGCCTATCATGGAGCAATGCCCTCAAAAACGCGGTATTTGCCTCAGCGTCACGACGACCTCCCCGAAGAAGCCGAACTCCGCTCTTCGTAAAATCGCAAGAGTTCGTTTGGTAAACGGAATGGAGGGTACTGTTTACATCCCCGGTGAAGGTCACAATCTGCAAGAGCACAGCGTGGTTCTTATCAGAGGCGGCAGAGTCAGGGATTTGCCTGGTGTGCGTTATCACATTATCCGTGGTGCTCTTGATACGGCAGGCGTTGCAAAACGCGGTCAGGCAAGAAGCAAATACGGTGCGAAACGCCCCAAAAAATAATTTTTTCGAATGTATTACTAAAATTAGGAGGTTACTATGCCAAGAAGAAGCGGCGTGCCCAAAAGAGACGTTCTTCCCGATCCTATCTACAACAGCAAGGTTGTGACCAAACTCATCAACCAAATCATGCTCGACGGCAAGAAAGGAACGGCTCAAGCAATCGTTTACGAGGCACTCAATATAGCAGCAGCAAAACTCGGACAAGAGCCCATGGACGTGTTCAACAAAGCGCTTGAAAACGCAATGCCCATGCTCGAAGTCAAAGCAAGACGCGTCGGCGGTTCTACTTACCAAGTTCCTATGGAAATCCGTCCCGAGCGCAGACAAACACTTGCAATCCGTTGGATCGTGCTCTTCGCAAGAAAGAGAGGCGAGAAAACTATGGACGCAAGACTCGCAGGCGAACTTATGGACGCATTCAATATGACCGGCGGCGCAGTCAAGAGAAAGGACGAAATGCATCGTGCGGCTGAAGCGAACAAGGCGTTTGCACATTATAGGTGGTAATTTATGTCTAGAAAATATGCTCTTGATAAGGTGAGGAATATCGGCATAATGGCACACATCGATGCCGGAAAAACCACGACAACCGAGCGTATTCTATATTACACGGGCGTGAACAGAAAATTGGGCGAGACTCACGACGGCTCTGCTACTATGGATTACATGGAGCAGGAGAGAGAAAGAGGTATCACAATCACTTCTGCAGCAACCACTGCCGTGTGGAAAGGACATCAGATAAACATCATCGACACCCCCGGACACGTCGACTTCACGGTTGAGGTCGAACGCAGTCTGAGAGTTCTCGACGGAGCGGTCGCGGTGTTCTGCGCCAAGGGCGGCGTCGAACCTCAATCCGAAAACGTGTGGCGTCAGGCAGACACGTATAAAGTGCCGAGAATCGCTTTCGTCAACAAAATGGACATCAACGGTGCGGACTTCTTCAACGCTGTCAAAATGATGCGCGAAAGATTGAACGCAAACGCAGTCCCCATCACGTTGCCTATCGGAAAAGAGTCCGATTTCGAGGGAGTCATCGATCTTCTCACGATGCAGGCGTTCTACTACGACCAGAAGGATAAAGGCGTAACGTTCTACGCAAAAGAAATCCCTGCCGAGTATCAGGACCTTGCAAAAGAATACAGACTCAAAATGCTCGAGGCGGCGGCAGACTTTGACGAGAATATCTTTGAAAAAGTCATCATGGAGGATTACGATTCTATTACGTTGGAAGAACTCAAAGCCGCAATCCGTAAGGGCACGATTGAAATGAAACTCAATCCCGTTCTTTGCGGAAGTTCTTACAAGAACACGGGCGTACAACTTATGCTCGACGCGGTGGTCGACTTCCTTCCCGCTCCGACGGACGTTGCGAGTATCGAAGGCGTCAATCCAAAGTCCGGTCAACCCGAACTCCGTCACCCCGGCGAAAAAGAACCGTTCAGCGCTCTCGTGTTTAAGATCCTCACGGATGAGTTTGTCGGAAAACTTTCCTTCATTCGCATCTATTCGGGAACTCTTACGACGGGCTCTATGGTTTACAACACCGTCAAGGGTGAAAACGAAAGAATCGGCCGTATCCTTCGTATGAATGCGGACAACCGCGAAGATATCGACGAAGCATATGCAGGAGATATCGTTGCCGTTATCGGCTTGAAGAAGAGCACTACGGGCGACACGCTTTCCGACAAAAACAACCAAATCATTCTCGAAAACATGGTTTTCCCCGACCCCGTTATCAAGGTCGCAATCGAACCGAAATCGAAAGCAAGCCAAGAGAGAATGAATATGGCTATCATCAAACTGCAAGAGGAAGACCCCACTTTCAAAGCGTATACCGACAAGGAAACGGGACAAACCATCATCGCAGGTATGGGTGAACTTCACCTCGACATTATCGTGGACAGAATGTTCAGAGAGTTCAAGGTGGAGGCAAACGTCGGCAGACCGCAAGTCAGTTATCGTGAGACAATCACGAAGGCTGTCAAGGCAGAAGGGAAGTTTGTGCGTCAATCGGGCGGTCATGGTCAATACGGCCATATCGTCATCGAGATGGAGCCGAATCCGGAAAAAGGTCTGGAGATGGAGAACGCGATTGTCGGCGGCGTCGTGAGCAAGGAATTTGCAAACGCGGCGTGGGAAGGCATCAAAGAGGCTGCTCAAAGCGGTATCATCGCCGGATACGAGTGCGTGGACTTCAAAGTTCGTCTTATCGACGGAAGTATGCACGAAGTGGATAGTTCGGAAATGGCGTTCAAGATCGCAGGTTCTATGGCGTTTAAGGAAGGCGCGGCAAAGGCTGCTCCGACCTTGCTCGAACCGATTATGAAGGTCGAAGTCGTAACTCCGGACGATTACCTCGGCGACGTGATGTCAAACCTCAACTCGAGACGCGGACAAGTCAAGGGTATCGAACCTCGCAACGGAGCACAAGTCGTTGATTGCGACGTTCCACTTTCCGAAATGTTCGGTTATGCAACAAGCCTGCGCAGCATTACGCAGGGCAGAGCAAACTTCACAATGTTGTTTGACCACTATGCAGTCGTTCCCAAGAGCGTTGCAGAAAAGGTCATCGGCGAAGTGAAAGCAAGAGATTCCAAAAAGTAAGATATATATAGATTCATTTATATATATAAAATACTTTGGATAATAAATAATAAAAAAAACCAAAAAACAATATTGGAGGAAATCTAGTATGGCAAAAGCAAAGTTTGAAAGAACAAAGCCGCACGTTAACATCGGTACTATCGGTCACGTTGACCACGGCAAAACCACTCTTACCGCTGCAATCACAATGTACTGCGCATCCAAGGGCGAAGCTCAAGCGATGAAGTACGACGAAATCGATAAAGCTCCGGAAGAGAAAGCAAGAGGTATCACGATCAACACCGCACACGTCGAGTATGAAACTCCGAAGCGTCACTATGCACACGTTGACTGCCCCGGCCACGCCGACTACGTCAAAAACATGATCACCGGTGCTGCTCAAATGGACGGCGCAATCCTCGTTGTTGCTGCTTCCGACGGCCCGATGCCTCAAACTCGTGAGCACATCCTTCTTGCTCGTCAGGTTGGTGTTCCTTACATCCTCGTGTTCCTTAACAAATGCGACCAAGTCGACGACGAAGAACTTCTCGAACTCGTTGAAATGGAAGTTCGCGAACTCCTCAACGAGTACGGCTTCCCCGGCGACGACACCCCAATCATCCGCGGTTCTGCTTTGAAAGCAATGGAAGCAGGTCTTGCAGGCAGATGGGACGATCCCGCATTTGGACCTATTCAAGCTCTTCTCGACGCAGTCGACAGCTATATCCCCGATCCTCAACGTGACACGGATAAGCCGTTCTTGATGCCTGTTGAAGACGTCTTCACCATCACCGGCCGTGGTACTGTTGCTACCGGTAGAGTTGAGCGTGGCGTTCTCCGTATGGGCGACAAGGTCGAAATCGTCGGTCTCTCCACCGAAAAGAAAGAAACGACCGTCACCGGTATCGAAATGTTCCGTAAACTTCTCGACTACGCAGAGGGCGGCGACAACATCGGCGCATTGCTCCGTGGTATCCAAAGAAGCGAAATCGAGCGTGGTCAAGTTCTTGCTAAACCGGGCTCCATTCATCCGCACACTCACTTCACGGCTCAAGTGTACGTTTTGACAAAAGACGAGGGTGGCCGTCACACACCGTTCTTCGATGGTTATCGTCCTCAATTCTATTTCAGAACGACCGACGTTACCGGCTCCATCAAACTCCCCCAAGGCGTTGAAATGGTTATGCCCGGCGACCACATCGATATGGAAATCACTCTTATCACCCCGATCGCAATCGAAGAAGGTCTCCGTTTTGCTATCCGTGAAGGCGGTAGAACTGTTGGTTCCGGCGTCGTTGCGAAGATCATCGAATAATATTTGTTCTTTCAATAATATATACAACAATGCTCTACACGGCAAATCGCTTGCCGTGTAGGGCGTACGTATTGATTGAACAAAAAGGAGGCTACTATGGCTCAGAAAGGAGCAAGAGTTAAGGTTGTCCTCGCTTGCACCGAGTGCAAACAACGCAACTACAACCTTACCAAAAATAAGCAGAAGCACCCCGATAGAATGGAGCTTCAAAAATACTGCAGATTCTGCAAAAAGCACACCTTGCACAGAGAAACTAAGTAAGGTTGTCTAAGGATAGGAGGCAATATGGCAAAGAAAACGCCAAAAACCCAAACCTCAACCGAAGAAACGAAAAACAACACGGCTCAAGTCGAAGTTCAAAAGGCCGCTGTTAACGTTGATTCCAAAAACGAGTCTTCCAACGCCAAAAAGTCCGCAAACACCAAAAAATCGTCCGATAAGCCCAATATCTTCAAGAGAATGGGTAAGGGCATAAAGGGTATCGTTTCCGAACTTAAAAAGGTTACTTGGCCCAAGGGTAAAGAAGTCGGAAAGAACACCGCTGTCGTGTTGACCGTGGTCGTGCTTTTCTTCGTCATTCTCTTTGCGCTCGATTATGTGCTGGGCGGTCTGTTCGGTCTTGTCACCGACGGTAAATGGGCAACCATTTTCATTTGATCGTAGAGGGCTATATGGAAAATTTGGAACAACCGAAATGGTACGTCGTCCACACTTATTCCGGATACGAGAATTCTGTGGAAACCGACCTTCGAAATATGATCGAAAACAATAACCTTCAGGATTATATCTTTGATATAAAGATTCCCGTTGAGGACGATATCGTCGAGAGAAACGGCAAGAAAAAAGTCATTCAACGCAAAAAATTCCCGAGTTACGTTTTCATCAAAATGATCTACACCAACCATATTTGGTTTATGGTGACTAGAGCACGCGGAGTTACGAGTTTTGTTGGCTCGGCAGGTCGTCCTATTGCGCTTACCGATGACGAAATCAGAAGAATCGGTCTTGAAAACGTCAGCATCGAAGATTTCGATATCAAAGTCGGCGACGACGTCAGAATCGTCAACGGCGCTCTCGAAAACTTCATCGGAGTTGTCGAATCTATCAGCGCAGAACGTCAAAAAGTCAAAGTTATCGTGGCAATGTTCGGACGTCAAACACCCGTCGAACTCGACTTTGCTCAGGTTGAGAAACTTTGAAACTCGCACGCTTGTGCATTATCTTAAATCGCGTCTGCAGGACGCAAGTCGCAGGACTATAATCTTCGTGGGAGACGGCAAATCTTTTCATACCGTCGCAAAACCACGCTAGTCAGGAGGATTTATGGCTAAGAAAATTACAGCAGTTGTAAAACTTCAGTTGCCCGCCGGCAAAGCGACCCCCGGTCCGCCCGTTGGCTCTACGCTCGGCCCTCACGGCATCAACATCGCAGGTTTTACCAAGGAATTCAATGAGAAAACTTCCAAAGACGCAGGCTTGATTATCCCGGTTATCATCACCATCTATCAAGACCACTCTTTCACTTTTGTGCTCAAAACACCGCCCGCGCCCGTTCTTATCAAGAAGGCTTGCGGTTTGCAAAGCGCATCGGCAGTCCCCAATAAAACCAAAGTCGCTACTCTCACAAAAGAGCAACTTCGCGAGATTGCTACTCAAAAAATGCCCGACCTTAACGCAGCAAATATCGATACCGCTATGAGTATGATCGCAGGTACCGCTCGCAGCATGGGCGTTCTCGTGGAAGAATAAGGAGGTTCGTATGAAACGCGGTAAACATTATATTGATTCGAAAAAACTCATCGACAGCACCAAACTTTACGAGAGCCAAGAAGCAATCGCTCTTGCAGTTCAAACCGCAAAGTCCAAATTCGATGAAACGATAGAATTGCACGTCAAACTCGGTATCGACCCTCGTCACGCTGACCAACAAGTTCGTGGCGTCGTGGTTCTTCCCAACGGCACAGGTAAAACCGTCCGCGTCCTCGCTATCTGCAAGGGTGCAAAAGCGGACGAGGCTCAAGCGGCAGGCGCAGATTTCGTCGGCGGCGAAGAGATGATCCAAAAGATCCAACAAGAAAACTGGTTCGACTATGACGTCATCGTCACAACTCCCGATATGATGGGCGTTGTCGGTCGTCTCGGTAAGGTTCTCGGTCCTAAGGGATTGATGCCGAACCCCAAATCCGGTACCGTTACGATGGATATCACTCGTGCTATCCACGATATTAAAGCAGGTAAAGTCGAATACAGAGTCGACAAACAAGCTATCTGTCACGTTCCTTTCGGCAAGGCTTCCTTTGGCGTTGAAAAACTCACCGAGAACTTCAACACCCTTATGGACGCTCTCGTCAAAGCAAAACCGGCAGCGGCAAAAGGCGTTTATTTCAGATCCATTTATATTGCAACGACTATGGGACCGTCCATTAAGGTTCTCTATCGCATGGGCTGAGAACTCGCCAAACAGCGATTAACTTCGTCAGCACCCGATTTTCTTGCGTCACGTACGATATGTACGTTGGACGCTCGACAATCGGGTGCTTTCTTGTTACTCATCTGCTTGGCGGGTTCTCAGACCGTGCGGTGCGGAGTGACTCTTTCTTGTTCTTCATCTAAATATCGTCGTTTTAATCCCGTTGATGAAAATAGGTCGGCGCTCGATAATCGGGTGCTTTCTTGTTATTCATCTGCTTGGCAAGTTCTCAGATTAGAGTGATGGAGTGGTACATTTTTGTTTGTTATCTAAAAGCGTCGTTTTAGTTTTTGCTAATTGTTGAAGGTTATGGCTATATTGCACATGCGTGCAGTTATATTGTGACTGTGCATAGTGAAATTTGTGCTTTGCGCAAGTGATATTCACCTGCGGTGCAGTTGCGCAATTCTCAATTTTTCGTGATTGCGTATAAGTTATGTTTTACGATCGAAGGTACTTGGAAAGACGGTGTGTTCACTTCAGCAAAGGCACTTGATGGCGTCAAAGAAGGCGGACTTGTAAAAGTCAGATTGACCGCTAAAGGTTCTGACGGCCCGTGTTTCGGCGTGAAGATGGCCAACAACTATAAAGCACCTCAAACGGATGTTCAATAATAATGTAATCTAAAAGCAGGAATCGAGAAGGGTGCAACTTGCGCCTTTCTCGTTGCTTTTTGAGGATTCTATACCGCTTTTTAGCAATAGGGGAACTTTTTGAGATCAAGCGCAATTATTTTGCAAAATCGGTTGACAGCGCTTCACCAAAAATTGTATTATATATGCGTTCCAAAGACAGCAAGTGGCGTATGCCGTAAGTTCTATCGCTTGCCGAGGATGTGCTGAATACTTCATTTTGTATCTATGCGTCATTCTCTTTTGGAATGACGCTTTAATTTTTCGCGACTTACGTCGCCAACTTTTATAGGAGGTAAAGATGAACAAAGAAGTTCTTGAAGCCAAAAAGCAACAAGTCGAAGACATCAAGGCCAAAATTTCTTCTGCAAAGTCCATCGTCATCGTTGACTACATGGGTCTTACGGTCGCTCAAGATACGGCTTTCCGTAAGGAACTCAGAGAAAACGGTGTGGATTACGCAGTTTTGAAAAACCGCCTCGTCAAGATTGCTTTCAACGAACTCGGTTACACCCAATTCGACGAAGCACTCAATGGCCCGACTGCAGTTGCATTCTCTTCTACGGACGCTGTCGCTCCCGCTAAGTACGTTGTCAAAAACATCAAAGCTTTCAACAAGATGAAGACAAAGTGCGGTATGGTCGAAGGCGAATTCCTCGATGAAGCAGGCTTGAAACAAATCGCAGAAATTCCTTCAAAGGAAATTTTGCTCTCAAAGATGCTTGGATCTTTGCAAGCACCTATCTCGAAACTTGCTATTTGCTTGAACAAAATCGCAGAGGCAAAGGCAGAGTAACCGCGCTATTGCGTGATCGTAAAACAAAAATAAATTAAACGGAGAAAACTAAAATGGCAGATTTGAATAAACTTATGGAAGAAATCAAGGCTATGACAGTCCTTGAACTCAATGATTTCGTTAAAGCACTCGAAGAGGAATTCGGCGTAAGCGCAGCAGCTCCCGTCGCAGCAGCAGGCGCAGTTGCAGCAGCTCCCGTTGAAGAAGAAAAGACCGAATTTGACGTCGTCCTCAAAGAAGTTGGCCCCAACAAGGTCCAAGTTATCAAGACCGTCAAAGACGCAACCGGACTCGGCCTCGTCGAAGCAAAAGCAGTTGTCGACGGCGCTCCCAAGACCGTCAAAGAGGCTATGCCCAAAGACGCAGCAGAAGCACTCGTTGCAAAATTCAAAGAAGTTGGCGCAACCGCAGAACTCAAGTAATCTTTACACCTACTATAAGAAAAACGACTTGCAATCCGCAAGTCGTTTTTTTTGCGCTTTGATTAATCAAAATTATATTAATTGTAAATGATAGGTATCAAACATATTGAAATTTTAATGTCTAAATGTTGCTATTGAAAAGGAAGCGCTTGTGTAGTATAATATATAATAAATTGATTAATGATGTAGAGGATGAATAAATGAATCGTGGCGATGTGATAAGATATGTGGATATGACTATTGAAGAGGGCTTTTCTTTACAACGCGGAATGAATTACATGGTTAATGGTAAAAACTATGCAATTATTCTGATGAGTGTTAGAAAAAACGCTCCTTATGCAGATAGATTTGAAAATGACGGCACAACTATAATATATGAGGGCCACGATGTGTCGCAAAAGGATTGCCCTGTTGGCATGCAACCAAAGGAGATGGACCAGCAATTAACACTTCCATCTGGCAAGTTGACTGAAAATGGTAAGTTTTATTATGCCGCCAAAAAGTATAAAAACCAAAACTTACAAGCCAGAAAAGTAAAAGTATACGAGAAAATTAAAGATGGTATTTGGGTTTATAATGGATATTTTGATTTGGTTGATGCATTTATCGAAAATACGGGCACAAGAAATGTTTTCAAATTCAAATTGCAAGCGATAAATGAAAGTGTAGAGAACGCATCATCAAATTCTGATATAAGCATTTTAGAACAAGAGCACAATCGGCTTATTCCAACTTCAGTAAAAGTGGCCGTTTATGCCAGAGATAAAGGAAGATGTGTTAAATGTGGCGCAACGACAAATCTACATTATGATCATATATTGCCGTTTTCAAAAGGCGGCTCTTCCACAACGCCTGAGAATATTCAACTACTTTGCGCAGCATGTAATTTGAAGAAACATGACCATATAGAATAAAGAAAGTATCGAATAAGAAAAGGTAAAATTTGCAAATTTTATCTTTTCTTTTATTACATTATCATAAGATTAAAGAGATTCGTAGGAAGGTGTCCTAGACGCTTCCGTAATAGCGGAACGGGCAAGTTTACTTGTATAGTGAAGCGTTAGCCCTGACGTCAGGGGTTCGTGTTGCTAAGCAACACAGCGATGAAATCGCGAGAATCCCCTATATCAACACCATATTATTGTTACAGTGTAAGGGGATTCGCTCCGCTTGACCTATGCTATAATCTTGCGCAACACAGGCACACATATCTATCCATACAGCCTTTTCTGGTCTGCGCTATCACGCCGAGGCGGGTGCACAATTCACCGGATTGTGCACTGTTCCGCCCGTTCGAATCCCCATCAAACCAAAAAAATAACACACAGTTATGTCTGTGTGTTATTTTTTTGGTGGAGATAAGGGGATTCGAACCCCTGACCTTCGCATTGCGAACGCGACGCTCTACCAACTGAGCCATATCCCCACGTCTGCGTTTTTTGCCATATTTCCTTGCTGTGTTATTATAGCACATTATTCGATTTTGACAATGATTTTTTCGTCATTTTCTTATAATTACTATTTTATTATAAATATATAGTTTATATAAGGGGGCAGTATCCTCGATTATAGATGTGTTTCGTATGTGTTGACAATGGGGATTTGCATAGGGGGCGTTGGGAGTGCAGGCTATAGGATTTATTTGAATGAGAGTTGATTTTTGGAATAAAATTTTCCGCTTAAAAAAAAATTGCAAAATTATTATAAAAAAACGTTGACAATTGTACTTGTATATTGTATATTATAACTAACAAGAATCATTATCAATAATAAATCGATAAATAATGATTTCAGGAAGGGTATGACGAAGAGAAACACGATACAAAAAGAAGTGGTTGCGAGGATTGTCAAAGAGGCTTGCAATCATCCTACGGCGGATATGGTGCTTGCCGAGGCGAAGAAGGAGTTGCCGAATTTGAGTTTGGGCACGGTGTATCGCATTCTCAAGGATATGGCTAACGACGGTGAAATAAGGGAAGTGGCGTGCAAGGATGCGCCGTCGAGATTCGATAAGACGACGATGAATCACGGGCACTTTCAATGCGTCGAGTGCGGGAAGGTCGAGGACGTGTTTTTCAATCTCGACAAGATAGACGACAGCATCGTGGATTTCGGAGGGAATCTCGTGCTTGAAAGCCAACTCTTCTTCAGAGGCATCTGCAAAGATTGCAGACAAAAACAAGGTCAATAACGCAAATATTGCGTAAAAAATAAGAAAGATATTAAAGGAGAAACTATTATGTCAAAATTTATATGCCCCATCTGCGGTTACGTTCACGAAGGCGATAGCGCACCCGAAAAATGCCCCCAATGCGGTTGCCCCGGCATCAAATTCATCAAAGACGACGGCTCTGAAAAAACTTGGGCGGCAGAACACGTCATCGGCGTCGGTCAAGGCGTTCCTCAAGACATCTACGAAGGCTTGAAGGCGAACTTCGAAGGCGAATGCACCGAGGTTGGTATGTATCTCGCAATGGCAAGAGCCGCACACCGTGAAGGTTATCCCGAAATTGGTCTTTACTGGGAAAAAGCAGCCTTCGAAGAGGCTGAACACGCCGCAAAATTCTGCGAACTTCTCGGTGAACTCGTAAGCCCCTCCACCAAAGAGAATCTTCAAAAACGCGTTGAAGCGGAAAACGGCGCAACCAGCGGGAAATTCGAACTTGCCAAACGCGCCAAAGAAGAAGGCCTTGACGCAATCCACGACACCGTGCACGAGATGGCACGCGACGAGGCACGTCATGGTAGGGCTTTTGAGGGCCTTTTGAACCGCTACTTCAAATAAGAGCGCATTATTTGAGCGAATAACTGTGTCAACGCCCTTTTGCTCATCCGTCACGTACGATTCAGTACGTTGGGCGGATTTGCAAAAGGACGTTTCCTTGTTCTTCATCTCAATAATGCGCTCTTATGATATAAATAAGTTTAAGACGCTAAAAAAAACGGGTGTGGGCAGAGCTCACCCGTAATTAGTTATAATAATTATTGGTTTGAAATAATCGATTGTTAAAGACAATCTTATAAATTGTCAATTATTCAACCTCAAGGTTTTCAAATAAAAATATATCGTTGTCCAAAAACTCTAAAACTGTCATTCCAAAACCGTGCGCTATCATCATAACGGTTGACAAAGTCACGGTTTTGCTTTTGCCGTTTAGAATCCACTGCATATGACCGTGTTGAATACCTGACAACTGTTCCAAGCGATATTGAGTCATTTTCTTTTCGGCAAGCAGTTGAATTATTCGTTTTGCAACGGCATCGTTTACGGTCATAGTTCCTCTCATTACACTATTTGTCGGAATGATTTACATTTCAATTGCTTGTTGGTAAACCTCGTTCTTCGGTATACCTCTATCCTTGGCGACTTGCTTTACGGCGTCTTTTTTGTTCATGCCCAAATTTAGATAATGATTGAGGTGCTCGGTTACCGAAAGGGAATTGAGGGGGTTGTTTTGCGCGATGCTGTCAACTATCATAACTATTTCGCCACGCTCTTCACACTCAAAATTCGACAGGGTGGTTTTTGTCAGGCTCTCGTGAATTTTGGTGAGTTCGCGAGCGACGTAGACCGTGCGGTCGCCGAGGACATCCAACAGAGTTTTTGCAGTTTTGGTCAAGTCGTGCGGCGCGACGTATAGGATGATTGGCAAGCCCGAGAGCGACGCTTTTGACAAAATCGACACTTTATCGGTGTTTTTCTCGGGTAAAAACCCTAAAAACGTGAAACCGCTTGCTTTTATTCCGCTGTATGCAACGGCGGTTGCAAACGCCGTCGGACCGGGAACGGTTTCAACTTCGACGCCTCTTTCGTGGCATTTGGCAATAAGTTCCGCGCCGGGATCGCTTATCGACGGCATGCCTGCGTCGGTGATTAGCGCAACGTTTTTGCCGCCGAGTATGTCATCGATCAAGCGTTCGCTTCGCTCTGTCTCGTTGAATTTGTGATAGGCGACGAGCGTTGCCTGTATACCGTATTTTTGCAAAAAGGGCAGTGAGTGACGAGTGTCCTCGCACGCGATGACGTCAACGCTTTTTAGCGTTTCGAGGGCGCGGAGAGTGACGTCCGACATGTTGCCTATGGGCGTTCCGACGATATAAAGTTTTGCCATTAGCGATACAACTCCTTGTATGCGGCACTGTAGTTGCCGTCCTCGTCCTTTACGACGAGCGTGTGCGTGACAAGTCCGACCTTGCCGCCTTTTCGACTTTTGATTATGACGATATCCGCTTCAGACGAGGGCTTGGGATAGACTATCGTCATTTCCTTCGGCTCGAGATTGCATTTGGCGAGCGCGCAAATCAGCGGAGAAAGCCTGTCGATTTTTGACACGAACCAGGCGTCTTTGCCGAATTTGAGAGAGTAACTTGCCGCTTGCACGAAATCGAAAAGCGTGGCGCTGCTCTCTATTCTCGACAAATTTTTTTGTGTCGTCGGATTGCCTTGAAAGTAGGGCGGATTGCAAAGAACTACGTCGAAACTTTCCGCTTCGACTATATTTTTGATATCTTTTACGTCGCCCGTGATTATCGACAGTTTGTCGTCGAGGCGGTTGAGCGTGGCGCTTTGTCTTGCCAAATCGGCAACGTTTGGCTGAACCTCGATGCCGACGGCGGACGACGCGTGCTTTTTGACGAGTGCGAGCGTTGCGAGAATCCCCGAACCGCATCCCAAATCCAAAATCTTGTCTGTCTTGCCGATTTTTGCCATATTTGCCAAAAACACCGAGTCCTGCGAAAAGGCGTAGTCGTCGGTGTTTTGCAAAATAACGTAATTTTCGATATCGAGCGATGTGGGGTATACTGCCATTTTACGCTCTTACGACGTTGATTTTCAAAGTCTGCGAAACTTCGGAATAGAGTTTCAACACGACCTCGAATTCACCGAAATCGCGAATGCTGTCCTTGATTTCGATTTTCTTTTTGTCAATGTCGAAGCCGAGGTCTTTGAGTGCGTTGCTTATCATTTCGCTCGTGACCGATCCGAACATTTTGCCGTTGTTTTCGCCGCCTTTCGCGCTGACTTTGACGGTGACGTTTTTGAGTTTGTTTGCGACTTCGCGCGCTTCTGCTCGCTCTGCGGCAATCTTTGCTTCGTATGCTTTTTTGCGTTGCTCGGCAACGTAAATATTTTGTTGAGTGCCTTCTTGCGCGAGCCCTTTTTTGATGAGGAAGTTGCGTGCGTATCCGTCGTTCACTTCGACGATTTCGCCCTTTTTGCCCGTGCCTTTGACGTCTTTGAGAAGAATTACTTTCATATTCGACTCCTTATAAACTTTGATTGACATTATATTAGCACAGCCGCGTAGATTTTTCAATAAAAACGAAAAGAATGAGCGGCAAGGATACTCTTTTGTGTAAAAAATCAAAAGTAGGGCATACTAACAAAGAAAAACCATAGGAGGCTTATTATGGAAAAAATCAATTGTGCAACTTCAAATTGCGAGCATAACATAAAAGGCGTTTGCCTTGCAGGCGTCATTTCAATCGGCGAAAACGCAAAATGTTTGAGCCGAATCAAGCGTGAAGGCGGCGCTTTGGCGCAGAACTTTGCAGACGTTGAAGCAGGCGAGGACGTCTTTGAAAAAGACCTCGAAAGTCTCGTGCAATGCGCTGCCGAAGAGTGTGCGTTCAACAACAACGGACTTTGCGCAAACGCTCAAATCAACGTCAGAGATACGGCGTTCGCAACCAAATGCAAAACCTATCTTAAAAAATAATTCGACGAGATAGGTCAAGAAAAACGAAAAAAAGTCGGAATATCCGCCCGCGCGTATGATAGAGTTTGCGTGGAGGCGAGTATGGAAAATTCGACAATCGAAAAGCGCGTCGTCGGACGCACGGACGTATATATCGGCATAGAAATTATCCCCCAAATAGTGCCGAGATTGCGCTCCGTGTTTGAAGAGGGCGCGCTTGTCGTGGTATACGAAAACGAGTGCGAGAGCGTGGCAAACGCACTTATGCAGGAGTTGAAAAAGGACGGTTATCGCGTGTTTGCGACGTCCGTTTTCGACGACAAAAACGTGGAAATTCCCGATTACGTCAGATACGTTTTTTGCGTTGGAGGGAAAGAGGCGCAAGAGCATGCAAAGAGACTTTGCAAGCAGATAGACACGGGGTGGTCTATGCTTTTGTGCGCTCCCGACTGCGACGACGTTTTGTGCGATATTTGTCCAAATCAAGTGTTTATTGACGAAAATATATTGATGAAGTGCCAAAACGAGCGAATTGCCGCAGGATACGGAATTTTGTTTTCGCAAAAACTCGACGAGTTCGAGCGCTTCTTTGAAAAGACGGTGCTCGGAAAAAACGTAAAGACTTTTTGCACTCAAACCTCGTGCGAATCCCTTTGTGACCTTGCTTTTCGTCTTTTGGAAATTTCGTCTCGGAAAGAGAGAAAAAACAGTCAGGAGATTATGGCTGAAGTTATGCGCGCGCTTGCAATTTCAAAGGGCAAAAAGCCGCGGCTTTCGGGCGAGTACGAGTTTTTGGCAAGCGCGACGCTTGCATCGTTTTACTCCTCGTTTTTATCCTCTCCGTCAATCGACTGCGCGCCGCCTGCGTGTCTTGGCGACGTCGTCGACAGGCTCAAAGAGTTGGGCATCGAAGCCGATAGGGATAAATGCGTTGACTTTTTCGATATAAACGGGTATTTTAGAATCAGTTATATTCTTGGCGAATATAGATTGGATTTGCTTGAAAAACTTGCAGGCATCGACCTTCACGGCATGCAACGGTTTTGGCGCAGGTTGTACATCGACGCAGGCTATTGGCTCAAAAGCGAAATCAGCGCGGCGGAAGTGCTTGAATGTATGCGCCTTGCGGGCGCGATGAGCGACGGGCTTATCGGCTTTGCGTTTGCAAGCGGAATCCTGGACAGAATCGCCGCATAATCAAATCGATATTCAATCGCACAGAGGACAAAATGAAAAATATCAAAGACGTGGAATTGTTTGTGTTCGACCTTGACGGCACGGTATATATCGGCGACGAGGAAATCGAAGGCTCTTTTGCCGCTATCAACGAGTTGCGTTCAATGGGCAAGCGCATTTGCTTCTTTACGAACAACTCGTCGAGAATGCACACCGACTATATCGCAAGGCTCAACAATCTCGGTCTGCGCACTTACGCCGACGAAATCTATACGAGCGGTCAGGTCACATGTGAGTATCTCCTCGACAATTACCGCGGGAAGAAAGTGTTTTTGCTCGGCAACGACAGGCTCAAGAGCGAATTCGAGTTGTACGGCATAGAACTTGACGAAGAGAATCCCGATTTGTGCGTAATCGGCTTCGACACCTCGCTCACTTACGATAAACTTTACAGATTCTGCAAGTTCCTGCACAAAGGACTTCCGTATATTTCCACTCACCCCGACTTTTTCTGTCCCGCTCCCGAGTGTCCGATGCCCGACGTCGGCGCGCTCATAGAGGCGATAAGACTCACGGTGGGGCGCACTCCCGATATCATTATGGGCAAACCGCACACGACCGCAGGCGAAAGACTTGCGATGAAGTACAATCTTCCCGCAAAGAAAATCGCAATGGTCGGCGACAGACTTTACACCGACGTTGCGTTTGGCAAAAACTGCGGATTTGTGTCCATTCTCGTGCTGTCGGGCGAAACGACTGCGGATATGCTCCCGACGTCAAAGATAAAACCCGATTACGTCCTTGACAAAGTCAAAGACATAGTGCCGCTGATGAAGTGAGAATTAATAATTAATAATTGAGGGGGGGGGTAAACCCAACACCCCAAAGATACGTTAAAATAATAACGATGCCACACTAAGCCGTGTGGCATCGCTGTTTTCTTGGTTTTTGCGTGCATTACTTATCGCTTGAAACCATTACTTCGAGAGGGTTGACGTTTACGCCGTCTTTGAGAACTTCAAAGTGGACGTGGTCGCCGTCAAGACTTTCACTGCCTTGCGTTGTGGACATTTTGCCCAAAAGTTGACCTTGTTTTACCGTTGCGCCTTGCTTGAGAGTGCTTTCTGCGTCAAGGGAGAGATACTTGGTGACGTATCCTTCTTTGTGCGAAAGTATGACGTAATAGCCGTCAAGAGAGTTGTATCCTACCTCTTGCACCGTGCCGTCGCAGGACGCATACACGTTTTTGTCTTCGGAAGTGAAGTCAAGTGCGAGGTGCGTGGAATACTGCTTGAGCGTTGGACTCCATACGAGGGTGGTGTCGGCATAGTTTCTGCTCACCTTGCCGTCGTTGCACGGGGCGTAGAACTTCTGCTTTTCGATGACGGGCTTTGGAGCGTCGGGCTTGTTGGGATTGTCAGGCGTGTCGATGGGATCGTCGGGCTTGACGACAGGCTCGTCTTGCGGCTTGTTCGAAAGCGAAGAATCGGGATTTTGCAAAGCCGAGTTGCGAGTGACCGCGAGGGCGATGACCGTGGCAACCGAGGCTATGCACAAAATGATAAGAAAATAGACTGCGTTGCGTTTGAGAAAACCGCCAAAACGCTTCATTGCAACTGTGAATTTGCTCATTGTTTTACCTCCAAGTTGCCTCGATTATGGCCGCAATCGATAGCGTTTATACCTAAATCGATAAAATTTTTTCGACGAGGGTGAAAAATTGCAAAAAATCCGCTCGAAACTGCCATTTTGAAGAAAAACCGTTGTTGACTACAAGTGTTTGATATTGTATAATTTTTTTATGATTGACTTGCACCAAAGTTTATACGACTTTATGCGCTCCTACCGCGAAAAGCACGACGAGGATATCGCCGTCGTTCACGGTGCGCGCAAAATGAACTTCGCAACGCTTTTCAAGCAAATCGATAGGGTTGCGGGCGGTCTTTCTCGTTTGGGAATAGGCAAGGGCGACGTGGTTATGATCGCGCTCCCCAACATTATGCAAGCCGTCGTGGCAACGTACGCTTGCTCGAGAATAGGCGCGATTGCGTCTATGATTCACCCAAAACTTTCCCCCGACGAATTCGGCGCTGCGTTTTTGAAACTCAAACCCAAAGCGGTGTTCTTGAGCGATATCAATCAGACGGCGTATTTCCCAAGGTCAAAGGGCGCAAGGCGCATAATTTGCCATTTCGGCGTTTACGATTTTCTCGGACTACCTCGCAAAGCAAAATTCGAGCCTTTCCACGGTGACGGCGAAGAGGCGGTTTTCTATATGCAATCGGGCGGAACAACGGGCGAGCCCAAGACGGTTGCGATTTCCTCGCGCGCGGCAAACGCTATGGCAGGCAATCTTTTGCAATATCTCGGCGACAAGTTCTCCGAAAAGAACGCAATGCTTGCCGCGCTTCCCATGTTCCACGGATTCGGTCTTTGCGTGGGCGTGCACGCGTCTATATCAACTAATATGCGCTCGGTGCTTTTGCCGATTTTCAACGCAAAAAAGACGGTCAAAGTCATTGAAAAGAACACTGTAACCACTATGATTGCCGTGCCGAGAATGGTGCAAAAACTCCTTGCGCAACCGAGTTTTTGCGGCGATTGCGTGTCGCATATAGAGGACGTGTACGTAGGCGGCGATCTCGTGAGCGAGGATCTCGTCAAAAAGTTTGACGAGCGTATGAAGGCAAGCGGCGGCAAAGGCGTGTTGTCTCCCGGTTACGGACTCACCGAAACGTGCAGCGTATGCGCTGTGTCGAAGGGCGATTTTGCACCCGGAGCGGTCGGAAAACCCATAAACGGCGTCGAAGTGCGCGTGGTTGACAAGGATCTCAATCAAGTGCCGTGCGGAAGCGTCGGGGAACTGCTTATTACGGGCGATCAGATTATGAGCGGTTACGTCGGCGACGAAGAGGGCACTAAAAAGGCACTTATACGGCTCGATTCAAAGACGTGGGTACGCACGGGCGACTATTTCAAAACCGACGAAACGGGAAGGCTGTTCTTTATGGGCAGAAAGAAAAGGCTCATAAAGATTTCGGGTATA
Source organism: uncultured Eubacteriales bacterium (assembly GCA_900549225.1). Lineage (GTDB taxonomy): Bacteria > Bacillota > Clostridia > Christensenellales > CAG-917 > CAG-475. The sequence continues at coordinate 19,115 of URNP01000016.1, forward strand.
AACGTGTTTCCGAGTGAGATCGAAAGAGTTGCGGGCGAACTTCCGTTCGTGGGAGATTGCGCGTGTATCGAATATCGCGTAAACGGCAAACCGTATATAAAATTGCTCGTTGAAGGGCAACTTACGGACACTCAAAAGCAGGCGGTGATAAACCATATTTCAAAGCGTATGTCGCATTGGAACAAGCCGAGCGTCGTTGAGTGTTTGGACAAATTTCCGCGTACGAAAATAGGAAAAATCGATATAGAGGGATTAAATTATGAATTTGGCAAAGATACGCAGGGCGGTCAATAAAATCGCTCCGTCCGTCAAAGTCGAAAACTACCGAGGCTGCGTCAGGCTCACGGGAGAACTCGACAATTGGGCAGATATCTATAGGTGCGGAAAAGCCGCCGTATGCAAAGGCTCGCTTGGCGTACTCAACGATATCAAACTCAAAGGATTTTGTGAACAAGAGAAAAAACCGACGCTCAGAGACGACGCACTCGACGGGCAAAAACCCGACGTGCTTATTATCGGCGGCGGTATCGTCGGCTGCGCCGTGGCAAGAGAACTTTCTCGGCTCGATATCGACGTTTTGCTGGTTGAAAAGGCAAACGACGTAGCGTGCGGAGCGTCCTCTCGCAACGACGGTTGCATCCACCCGGGAATCGACCTTCACAAAGGACAACTCAAACTCAAATACGTGCTCGAAGGCAACAAAATGTACACCCGTCTTGCAGAAGAACTCGGGATATCGTTCAAGCGTTGGGCACAGATGTTTATTTTCTCCACCAAGTGGGAAAACGCAATTATTTCACCGCTTTACAAACTTCGCGCCAAACAACTCGGCGTCGAGGGCGTAAGGCATCTCACCCCCAAACAAATAAAAGAAATCGAACCAAATCCGCCATCGTGGGCAACGGGCGCTATGTATATGGCGACGGCGGGTATGGTTTCGCCTTACAAAACCACTATCGCGCTTTGCGACAACGCAATACAAAACGGCGCGAGAGTGTCTTTGAACACACACGTTGAGGGTATGGAACTTGACGGCGGCAAAGTCGTTTGCGTGCATACCAACAGAGGCGACGTGTATCCGCGCGCGATCGTCAACTGCGCAGGCGTGTACAGCGACGTCGTTGCGGATATGGCAGGTGACAGAACGTTCACAATCCATCCGAGAAAAGGCACGGATATCATTCTCGACAAAAAGAGAGTGGGATACGCGCTATCGTCGTACGCAAGAAGTTTCTTTGCGCCGCTTCCGCGCGAGGCGCGCCCCGATAACAAAGAACAAGTTGGACACACCAAAGGCGGTGGCGTTATGCGCACGATCGACGGCAACATTCTCGTCGGACCTGACGCGCACGAAGTGCCTTCGAGAGAGGATTATTCCACTTCGATGCGCGATATAGACAATATTATCAAAAAGCAAAAACTTGCTCAGCCTATGCTGAACAAGGGCGATATAATCACCTATTTTTCGGGAACGCGCGCGGCGACGTACGAGGAAGATTTCGTCGTCAGACGAGGCGTGTTCACCTCCAACGTTTACGAGGCGGCAGGCATTCAATCACCAGGTATCACCGCCGCTCCCGCAATTGCCGTAGATATCAGAAACTGGATAAAAGAGGATTTGAAAGCAAAAGACAAAAAGAATTTCAATCCCGTATATAAGCACACCCCGAGGCTTGCGAATCTTCCCGAAGAGGAGAGGGCAAAGTATATTGCCAAAAACCCCGAATACGGCGAGATTATCTGCCGTTGCGAGGAAGTGAGCAAGGGCGAAATCGTGGACGCGCTCGAAAGTCCGCTCAAAGTTGCCACTATTGACGGAATCAAGCGCAGAGTGCGCCCCGGTATGGGAAGATGTCAAGGCGGATTCTGCTCCCCGCTCGTTGCAAAAATCATTGCCGAGCACGAGAGTATAAGGATAGAGGACGTGCTCAAAGGCGACGAGGGCAGCGTCATCGTTTACGGCAACACCAAAGGCAACGCCGAGGAGGAAAACTGATATGCGAAATTACGACGTAGTGGTCATAGGCGGCGGACCTGCAGGTTTGTCTGCGGCGCAAAGCGCGTGCCTTAAGGGCGGCAAAGTCGCTATCATCGAAAGAGAGGCGCGGCTCGGCGGCATTCTCAAACAGTGCGTGCACGACGGTTTCGGACTCATTCGTTTCGGCGAAAAGTTGGCAGGGCCCGAGTATAGCGAAAGATATATCGACTTCGTGAAAGAACTCGATATCGACACGTTCACTTTCACGTTCGTCACGAGAATAGATAAGAAAGAAAACGGATTTGAAATCACCGCCGTATCCAAGGACGGCATAGAAAAATTTTTCACAAAAGCAATCGTTCTCGCAACGGGTTGCAGAGAGCGCACGGCAAAACAAGTGCTTATTCAAGGCACTCGCCCCGCAGGCGTGTTCACCGCAGGTACGGCGCAGAACTTCGTCAATCTGCAAGGCAAACTGCCCACGAAGAAATGCGTCATTCTCGGCAGCGGCGATATAGGTCTAATTATGGCAAGGCGACTCACTCTCGAGGGCGCAAAGGTCGAGGGCGTGTACGAAGTCAAGCCCACTCCGAGCGGACTTACCAGAAACATTCATCAGTGTTTGCACGATTTCGATATTCCGCTCTATTTGTCGCATACGGTGACGAGAGTGTTCGGTGTGGATAGGCTCGAAGGCGTGGAAGTTGCCAAAGTCGACGAGAAAATGAACCCGATCGAAGGCACTCAAAGACGCATCGATTGCGACGCTTTGATACTTTCCGTCGGCTTGATTCCCGAAAACGAACTTGCCGAATCCATAGGCGTAAAGATAAATCCTTTTACCAAAGGCGCGGATTGCGACCAAACGTATATGTCGTCTATAGATGGCGTGTTTTCCGCAGGAAACGCACTTAACGTGTTCGATTTGGTGGATTACGTGTCGGAATGTGCAAAAGACGCAGGCGCGAACGCCGTCGATTTCAAGCCGTCGGGTAAGAGCGTGCGCATAGAAAAGGGCAAAGGACTTTTGAGTTTCGTTCCGCACAGAATCGATTTGAGCAAGCCTTGCGACAAGGTCGTGTTCTTCTTCCGCGCGGCAAAGGATATGGACAAGGCAACCCTCTACGTCAGCGTGGACGGCAACGAGGCGTTCAAAAAGAATTTCGCATTCCTTCGTCCTCCGGAAATGCAAAGAATCGAACTTGATTTCTCATCGTTCGGCATAAAGGACGCAAGCAAAGTGGAAGTCAGAGTGGAGGAGAAATAATGGATCTCGTGTGTATCGTATGCCCTCGCGGCTGTAGAATCAAAATCGAAAACGGAGTCGTTAGCGGAAACGGTTGCAAGAGGGGCGAAGCGTTCGCAATCAGCGAAACCTCTTGCCCTATGCGCTCGGTATGCTCCACCGTCGCAACGAGTTTTGCGGATTATCCCGTGCTTCCCGTGAGAACGGACGGAGAGATTCCCAAAGACAAAATCGGCGAACTTATGAGACAAATCAACGCAGTCGTGGTTGAGGAAAAACTCAAACGAGGCGATATCGTCCTCAAAGGCGTTTGCGGCACGGACGTAAACCTCATTGCAACGGCAAGCATTTATTGACAGAACGCATTGCGAGGGGAAAACGCAATTCGGAATATAAAGGGAAAATTATGAGAGAACCACTTGTACTTACAATCGATTTCGGCACGCAAAGCGTGCGCGCCATGCTTTTCGACAAGTACGGCAAGGAGTACGGAAAAGTCAAAGTCCACTTCAAGGAGCCGTATTTTTCAAAGGATATCGGCTGGGCAGAGCAGACGCCCGAGTTTTATTGGGATAGGCTCAAAGAGGCGACCAACGGACTCAAAGAACAATGTGCCGACCTATGGGACGATGTCAAGGGCGTTGCAGTCACCACCATACGCGACACCGCAGTCATCGTCGACAAGGACGGCAAACCGCTGCGCGACATTATCCTTTGGCTCGACCAAAGAGAAGTCAAAGACGCGGATAAAACGAGATTCGGCAAAGGATTCAAATCCCTTCTTCGCATGCTCAATCTCTACGACCTTGCCGCCGCGCAATGCAAAGCGTCCGCTTGCAACTGGGTGCACGAGTACGAGCCCGAAGTGTGGGCAAAAATGTACAAATTTCTTATGTTCTCGGGCTGGATAACCTTCCGCCTTACGGGAGTTATGAAAGACTCGGTGGCAAATCAGATAGGACACATTCCTTTCGATTACAAAAACAAGACGTGGCAATCGTCAAAGGCAATCACCGCACCTATATTCGACCTCAAAGCGAAGGATATGTGCGAACTCATCGAGCCGGGAACGATCGTCGGATATATCACCAAAGAGGCGAGCCGCGATCTCGGCATAAAAGAGGGAATACCCGTCGTGGCGTCGGGCTCGGACAAGGGTTGCGAAACGCTCGGCTCGGGTTGCGTTGACAGCACGGGCGCGTCGTTGTCGCTCGGGACGACGGCAACCGTGCAAATGACCACAGACAAGTATATCGAAACGGAGCCTTTCGTTCCGACGTATCCTGCGGTTTTGCCGGGAAAATACAATCCCGAAATCGAAATTTATCGCGGATACTGGATGATTTCCTGGTTCAAAAACGAGTTTGCGCACAAGGAAGTCAAAGAGGCAAAAGAACTCGGCATCTCGGCTGAGGAACTTCTCAACAGACACCTCAAAGACGTGCCTGCGGGTTGCGAAGGGCTCATCCTTCAACCGTATTGGACGCCGGGCATCAAGCACCCCACGGCAAGAGGCGCAATACTTGGCTTTGCGGATTGCCATACGAGAATCCATATATATAGGGCAATCATCGAAGGCATTGCGTACGGCTTGTACGACGGGCTTTTGTCCATACAGCGCAAGACCAAAATCAAAGTGAAATTCATATCGGTTTCGGGCGGCGGAAGCGAAAGCGACGAGATTTGTCAAATCACGTCCAACATTATGGGAATCCCCGTAAGGCGTGCGCAAACGTACGAAACGTCGTCGCTCGGCGCGGCAATCACCGCATTCACGGGACTTGGCGTATACGAGTCTTTTGAAGAGGCGGCAAAGAATATGGTGCACGTTTCGGCAGAGTTCAAGCCCGATATGAAAGAGCACGAACTTTACAACAAACTCTACAGCAGAATATATCGTCGCATTTATCCGAATAATAAGCGACTTTACGACGATTTGAAACAAATTCTTCGCAGCGTAAAAGCGGAAGGAAACGAATAAACGAAAAATATATAATATGAATAAATCGTGACTTTATATGACGAATTTTGTCGCATAAAGTCGCAGTTTGGAGGAAAACCATGTCAAAACCCTACAAAGAGTACGAACCCAAATGGATCACCGAAGCACCAAATCCTCGCTCCTTCCGTTCCATAATGAAGTGGGGCGATCCCGCAAGATACAAAGCGCCCAAAGAGGGACTTTACAAACTCATCAAGAGCATCTTTTCGCTCACCGACGACGACTTCAAAACTATGGTCGATACGGGCGAACAACTCGTTGACGTGCACGTCGAGAGTGCGCTCACCAAGGAGCAAATCGAGGCTATCTCCGTCATCGTCGGGCCTGAAAACGCAACCACCGACGACTTTGAAAGAGTGCGCCTTGCATACGGAAAAACGATGATAGACATTATGAGATTGAGAAAAGGCATCGTTGAAAACGTGCCCGATATCGTCGTCTATCCCACAGACAAAACGCAAATCGAAAATCTCGTCAAATACGCGGATAAGAACGGCATAAAAGTGTACGTTCACGCAGGCGGCTCGTCCGTCACTCGCGGCACGGAAGCAATGGTGAGCCCCAACATTATGATCGACATCAGCAAAAACTTCAACAAGGTCATTGCGTTCAATGAAGTCAATCAGACGATCACCGTGCAACCCGGCATCAGCGGGCCGCAACTCGAGGATATCCTCAATCACGCTCCCGAAAACTTCGGCACGACCAAACGCTACACCTGCGGACACTTCCCGCAATCCTTCGAGTATTCGTGCGTAGGAGGCTGGGTGGTCACGCGCGGATCGGGACAAAATTCAACTTATTACGGTTGCGCGGCAGACCTCGTGCTCAAACAAGAATACGTTACACCTATCGGCATCGTCAAATCGGACGGAGCGCCCAGAAAAGCAACGGGCCCCGATATCGATCAGATTATGATGGGAAGCGAAGGCTGCTTCGGCATTCTCACCGAGGTCACCCTCAAAGTGTTCAACCTCAGCAAAAAGCACAAAAAATTCTCGTTTATGTTCCCCACGTGGGAAGACGGTATGGCGGTTATGAGAGAGGTTATGCAAGGCGAGTTCGGACACCCGTCGGCATTCCGTCTTTCGGACGCAGAGGAAACGGATATGATGTCGCATATGTACGGCATCATCGGCTCTCCGCTTGAACCGATTCTTGCCGCAAAAGGATACAAACAACACTCGAGATGCTTGCTCCTCGGCTTCTGCGACGGCGAGAGCGGACTTCAAAGAAATATCTATCGAAATATCCGCAAGATCGCAAGAAAGTATCACGGACTCTACCTCACGGGTTACGTCACTACGTCTTGGGAACACGGCAGATTCTCCGATCCGTACCTTCGCGACACCATTCAGGATTACGGCATCATCATCGACACGCTCGAGTGTGCGGTCAATTGGGACAACATGCCAAAGGTGCACGACGAGGTGAGAGAAGTGGTCAAAGCGTGGCCGAACGCAATTTGCACTTGCCATATTTCCCACAGTTATCCGCAAGGCGCAAATCTCTATTTCATCTTCATCATCAAGACGACCGACCTCGACGCTTTCAGAAAGTATCATAGTTCCATTCTCCAAGCGATCGCAGATTCGGGCGCGGCGCTTTCACACCATCACGGCATCGGCAAACTCTTTGCCCCGTACCTCGAAGACGCAATCGGCAGCGAGCAACTCAAAGTGTTCAAGGCTCTCAAAGCATACTTCGATCCCAACAACACGCTCAACCCCGGCGGAACGCTTGCGCTTGACGAGCATCCCTCGAACTTTTAAGGCACGAGAGTAGGAAGGTGCGCCGCACCGAATCGAACAATCCGATGCAAATACGGCGCATTTTCAGAGCAAACAATCGATTTTTGCGACGTCTGCATGCTTTGCAGACGTCTTTTCTTTGAAAAAACACGAATTATCGTATGCGCATACGTCTATATATGCAAGCGTTGAAAAAAGGACGTAAGCACATATGTGCCTTTGCGCATGCGCTCAAATAATGTGTAGGCACATATGATAGTGCTTGCACGCGTTCAAAAAGTGCGAAAGCGTATATGTGCATGTTTGCATGCACCGCAAGAGAGAGAGCACGTGTGAGTGTATTTGCGTACGCCGAAAAAGAGAAGGCGCATATGCGAGTATTTGCATGCACCGCAAAAGAGAGAACGCAGTTCAAAAAAGGGTAATGCAAGTGATTGTATTTGCTTATTAATATATGCGCTCGCATTTTCGGTCATATTCGTGCCTGTGTTCGTGATTTTTAATAAATACAATAGCAAAAACACTCTTTTATTCGCATAAGTTATGTGCTAATATATACCCAAAGGGGGAAACGATGAGAGGAAAAGTTTACGATTCAAAGTGGTTTTATTTTTGCATTTTTATGCTCGCCGCCGTTGACGTGCTTTTCGTGTTGCATATATGTTGCTCTTACGAGGCGATTATAAGACCCGTTTTGCCGCGACTCATCGAAGAAAACAAAATCGGAAACACCGTGAGCGGTGCAAATTGGCTTGCATATTTCACGATTCTATCCAACTTATTCGTGTCCGTTTGGTTCGTTTTGTGGGCAGTGGGAAAACTTTGCAAAGTGGATTCGTTGGTACGTTTTTGTCAGGATCAGACGGTTGCGACCTGCGTCACGCTTTACATTTTCGTGACGGGACTTTTGTATACGGGATCGACGATTTTCGGGATTAGATGGTTTGAAAAGTGCGACGGATATGCGGTTTTCAACAACGTCATCAACGTGTATCACCACTTTATAGTGCCGCCGATAACCGTTGCGATTTATTTTACGATGCCGCTTCAAAAATACAACGCACCGCGAGACGTGGCGATGAGCGCAATGCTTTTTCCGATGGCGTATCTTGCGTTTTCACTGATTCGAGGCAAGGCGATAAATTGGTATGCATATCCGATTTTTCGTCCTGAAACGCTTTGGGAAGCCGTTTTTCCTACAAAAGAGTACAGTTTTGCGCCTGCAGTGTGCCTTTTGCTGTGCGAAATGCTGATTTTGACGGCAATATTCTTTGTTTCGGCATACGCAATGACGAAAATCCAAAACAAACGATTTGAAAAAAGCGAGGTCGCAAAAGGGGAATACGTGCGAGAAATTCCTCAAAAAAACGAAATAGAAACAAAAAATGCGGCATAAATTTGCTGTGAATTTATATCAAAAAACGATTTTTTATATCAAAAATCCGAACTAAAAATTGCAAAAAAACCATCAAAAACGCTCAAAAAATCCATCAAAAACGCTCAAGAAAAGTTCAATATTAAATGAGCGGGGGAAAATAAAAAAACGGATTCGCAAAACGAATCCGTTTTTTATGTGACGGTATTTTTTTGTATATTATTCGGTTTGTTCCTCGAGTGCTTTTTTGTATGCGTCGAGCACGGTTTGTTTGAAGAGTTCTCTCGTTTCGGAGTTGATGGGATGCACTATGTCTTTGTAATCTCCGTCGGGAGTTTTTCTTGACGGCATCGCAACGAAATCTCCGCCTTCTCCCGATACGATTTTTATGTCGTGCACGGCAAAGCATTTGTCGATTGTCAACGATGCAACGGCCTTAAGTTTGCCGCCGTCTTGTGATACGAGTCTGATTCTGACGTCTGAAATTTCCATATTCTCTCTCCTTTGTCGAATTTATTGTATTATACCACCGTGAAGAAAAAGAAACAATACAAATCTTAAAAATTGTATAAAAACGATACGAATTGTATAATTATATTGCAAATATAGGCAACAAATACCGATAGCAAATACGGGTGAAAGAATAGAGGAAACGATACGAAGCATATACCAACGAAATATATTAACCGAAGAGACGCTAAAGCCGAGAAACCTTGCGTGACAAAACTCTGAAAAGTATTCATATACTGAAATATGGATTTTTCAAAGGTGAAGAGAGGCTATTTTGTGGGAATAGGGGGCGTCGGGGTGAACGCTCTTGCTCGGTTTGCGACGGATTTCGGTATCGAGGTGAGCGGAAGCGACGCAAAAGTCAACGGACTGTGTGCAAAACTTGTCGAAAGAGGCGCGATAATCGGAGATAAACCGAATTTTGACGCTATCGACAAAGCGGATTTTTTGGTGTTTTCGTCGGCGATTCCGAGCGACAATCCCGAAATCGCAAGGGCAAAGGAAAGAGGGATTCCCGTTTTTGAAAGGCACGAATTCTTGGGGGAAGTCGCATCGCTGTTCGGAAAAGTGGTGGGGATTGCCGGCACGCACGGAAAAACCACGACGAGTGCAATGCTCACGCAGATACTTTTTGAAAACGGCGTGAAATTTGCCTCGATGATAGGCGGCGAAAGCATAGATTTTTCAAATTACGTCAATAATACGGGTGCAAAGAGTTTTGCGGATCTGAAAGATTGCACGTTTGCGTGCGAAGCGTGCGAGTATAAGCGCAATTTGCTTGCGTTGCCTGCGGACGTAGCGGTCGTGCTAAACGCAGAGTGCGATCATCCCGATTGCTACGAAAACCTCGAAAGCGTAAAGAGCACGTTTGCCGAATTTTTGCAAAAAGCAAAAGTGAAGATCGTGTGCGACGAATACGCGGATTTGGTTGACGGCGATTGCCGGCAAAAAGAAACGAGCGGCTTTTGCGTGCGATTGTCGGGCGAAGAAAAAGAAAAAGTGCGTTGTTTCTACAACGGGAAAAACGCAATTTATTCGGACGGCAAATTTATGGCGTCTGCAAAACTTCAAGACGATGGCGAATACAATTATAAAAACGCCGCATTTGCGCTTGCCGCCGCAAAGGCGATCGGGCAAGACTTCAAAAAGAGCGTGCGAGCGCTCACAGAGTATCGCGGAGTGAAACGCCGTTTCGAGCGCGCACAAGATATTGCAGGCGCAAAAGTGTATTTCGATTTTGCGCATCACCCGAGCGAAATCGCATCGCTTATCAATCGCGCAAAGCCTATGGGCAAAATTCTCGTCGTCTTTCAACCGCACACGTATTCGCGCACGAAGGCGTATTTGAACGACTTTGCAAAAGTGCTCGGTGTAAAAAACAACGGCGTGAAAACGCTTGCGATTATGCCCACTTACGCCGCGCGCGAAATCCCTCGAGACGGCGTTGAAAGCGACGAACTCGTAAAGGCAATTTTCGACAAATTTCGCAAACGCAACGTTTATCTTGTCAAAGACAAACAATCAACCGTCGATTTTGTCAAATCGCAAGCAAAAAACCACGACGTGATATTGATGATAGGCGCAGGCGACATATACGACTTGAAAGAATTGCTCTAATATGCATATATGCACATAGGAACATATGTGAGCAAGTAGAAATCGGGTATGATAATATGCTTGGTTGATAAATTAATAATTAATAATGAGCAAAAACCGTCGCTGCGGCAGCGCGCATCTTATTAATTATTTAATGCAATTAACCCTTCCTCATGTGTTTTGTTCTTTCTCTACAAGAGATTCGGTTAGCACCTTAAAAAGATGCACCCCCTCTTTCCGGACCACGCCGGTATGTCCACTTCGGCGTTTGCGCA
>URNP01000017.1 GCA_900549225.1 uncultured Eubacteriales bacterium
TTACGCGTCGCGCCCATATCGCCGTTCCCCCTCGAGAGGGAACCCACGGCGACCGCGTAGCGGGGGGACAACACTCGGTGCTCGCATAGATAGGGACAATTCACTTGTTATGTCACCGTCCTTTGTGCGCCGACTACGCACCCACACGGCACAGTCGGACGGTACTACACGTCGAGCTTCGACGCTCGCTTTTCTCGCCGCCTTGCGGCTCGTGTTCCGTCTGCGAATGAGTGATGAGCGTGTATAAGTAGGCTTTGAATGGAGTTTCGTTTGGGGTGCGGGGTGAAACCCCGCCCTCAATTATTAATTATTAATTATTAATTGCAAAACGGATGAAGAACAAGAAAGAGCCTCGCAAGCAAACAGGAGCGTACTTTTGCGTACGCGACTGTTTGAAATGAGGCTGTAAAATAGATGAATAACAAGAAAGCGCACATTTTTCCAAAACCCAATGTACAAGGCGTACATGATTTTGGAAAAAGGTGCGCTGCCGAAGTTAGTCGCTATTTTACAGCCTCATTTAAGGGGTTTCATAGTGGGGAACAACAACACGTCACGTATCGACGCCGAATCCGTAAGGAACATTACCATGCGGTCGATGCCGATGCCGAGTCCGCCTGTGGGCGGCATACCGTATTCGAGTGCGGTGCAGAAATCCTCGTCGTAGGGTTGGGCTTCTTCGTCGCCTTTGGCTTTGGCAAGCATCTGTTGCTCGAAACGAGAGCGTTGATCGAGTGGATCGTTGAGTTCGCTGAAAGCGTTGCCACCCTCGCTGGCGCAGATGAAGAACTCGAATCTTTCGGTAAGGCGAGGATCGGAGGGTTTCTTTTTGGCAAGAGGACTGACCTCGACGGGATAATCGGTTATGAACACAGGGCCCGTGAGTTTTTCTTCGACGCATTCGTCGAAAATATTGTAAAGGGCGCGTCCCCAAGAGGTGTCTGCCGCCATTTCAAGTCCCATCGCGTTGCCTGCCGCAATGAGATCCGCAAGAGGTTGGTTGTCAAAATCAAGCCCCGTGTACTTCTTCACCGCCTCAACCATCGTAAGACGTTCCCACGGAGTTTTGAGGGAAAGAGGCGTGCCTTGGTAGACGATATCCAAACCACCGCATACACGCTCTGCCGCCGTGGTGTAGAGTTCCTCGGTGATGCGCATCATCTCGTTGTAGTCCACGTACGCCTGATACAGTTCGATCGTGGTGAACTCGGGATTGTGCTTGGTGTCCATACCCTCGTTGCGGAACTGACGACCGATTTCGTAAACTTTTTCAAATCCGCCGACTATGCAACGTTTGAGGTGCAACTCGGTTGCGATACGCATATACATATCGATATCGAGGGTGTTGTGGTGCGTGATGAACGGACGTGCGTTCGCACCGCCTGCAAGCGTGTTGAGAACGGGGGTTTCAACCTCGATAAATCCTTTTTTGTCAAGCACTTCACGTATTGTGGAAATGATTTTGCTACGCTTGATAAACACGTCTTTGACTTCGGGATTTGCGATAAGGTCAACGTAGCGTTGACGGAAGCGCAGTTCGGGATCACGGAGTCCGTGGAATTTTTCGGGAAGCGGAAGCAAGGATTTTGAAAGCAAGGTCGCACTCTTGACGTGGATCGAGATTTCGCCCGTTTTGGTCTTGAAAACGAAACCTTTGATGCCGATTATGTCGCCGACGTCGAGTTTTTTGAACGCCTGATATTCGTCAACGCCCATATCGTCGCGGCTGAAATAGCCCTGCATTCTTCCGTCGTTGTCCATAATGTGACCGAAACTTGCCTTGCCCATAATGCGCTTGGACATAAGTCTGCCCGCGATGCTGACTTCTTTGCCCTCGAATTCGTCGTAGTTTGCGAGAATCTGTCCTGCCGTGGCAGTGCGTTCGTAAGAGGTGATTTCAAAAGGATTTTCGCCCTTTTGTACGAGTTCGTCGAGTTTTGCGATTCTGACCTTGCGTACCTCGTTGACGTCTACTTCTTTTTCCTGTTCGGGAGCATTGTTGCGGATTTCTTCACTCATTGTATTTCTCTCTATAAAAAGCAATACGCTTGCCGAAAAACGACAGGCGCAAGTGCGATTTGACGCTAGTTGTTATTTGATGCTGATGACCCTGTACTCTTCGTCGCCGTGCGTGGTTGCAAATCTGACGACGTCGCCCGTCTTTTTGCCGACGAGAGCCTTGCCCAAAAGCGATTCGTTGCTGATTTTGCCTTTTGCAAAATCCGCTTCGGTTTCACCGACGAGTTGAACCGTCATAACGCGATCTTCTTCGTCGTCGAGTTCACCGAGATATTCGACGGTGATCGTGTTGCCGATGGACACTTTGTGAGTGCCGCTCTTTTCGATGATAACGGCGTTTTTGATGCGCCCTTCAAGATCCTTGATCTCGGATGCAACTTGGCTTTCCTCTTGTTTTGCGGCATCGTATTCCGCGTTTTCGGACAAGTCGCCGAGTTCTCTTGCGTGTTGCAACTTCTTTGCAACGTCTTCACGCAAATAAACGATGAGATAATCAAGTCTTTGCTTGAGTTCCTCGAGACCTTCCTGAGTAAGATAAACTTCTTTCATTATTTCCTCCTGACGCCGCGGGCGTCATACGTTATTCGATTTTTGATTATTCCGCCTTTTCGTCGGTTTTTGCAACGGTTTCTTGTGCGGTTTCAACCTCTTGGGCTTGCTCGGTTTCCTCTGCGGTTTGCTCGGACTCTTCTTCGGGTTGAGCGCCCTCTACCGTTTCGGATTCCTCTACGACTTCGCCGTCTTCGGGTTGCGCTTCTTCCGCCGCCTCTTCGCCCTCTGCTTGTTCGGATTGGACTTGCTCGAGTTCAACTTCTTCGGCTTGTTGCTCGCTCTCTTCGGGTTGAGCCTCTTGCTCCGTCTTTTCCTCTTTGGCTTTCATCTCGGCAAGTTTCTTTTCGACCTTCGCCTGAACGTCTGCCTGATCCGCTTTATACCTAGGCGTGAGCGCCATAACTTTGATTTCTATCGAACTGAACTTGAAACCGAATTCGCCGAGGAACACATCCTCGAGCAAAGTGCGCAAATACATTTCCGATTCCAAAACGTCCTTGTCTACAACCTTGACGTTGACTTTGAGGCGAACGCCGTATTCGTCACTGACAAGCGCGACCTTTTGGCACTTTACACCCTCGATCTGCTTGCAAGTGGTCTTGACGAACTTGGTGACGACTTGCGCCGTTACTCTCACACTGCCGCCCTTTTCCGCGCGAAGCGTAATGTCCTTGAGGACGTCGCTGTTGACGAAGATAAGCACGAGAGTGATGACCGAAAGAACGAGATAAAGTATTGCGAGCGTAATGATCAGTCCTCTAACGAGTCTGCTGTCAAATTCAGTTGCGTCAATGCCGCCGAACGCCGTCACAACAAGCACCATAATGAGAATGATTGCCACGACTATCGAGCAAGACGCAAATATTTTTTCAAGATTCTTTTTCATAAATACACCTCATATGCAAAGCCGAAAACGAACTTTGCCGTTTATATAATATAAACTAAGATTGATAATTAGTCAATCGTGCGCAAAGAAATTGCTTATCTATTATGCGCAATTTGTAAATTGCGTATGTGCATTTTGTCGATACGGCATCGTCGGCGCTTGGCAAATATGAACGCAAACGCCGTGCTTTGCGGAAAACTTGTGCGCAAACAAGAAAAACGCAAAAGCACGCGCGCAATTTGCGCGCGCGCCCTAAACGGTACGTCAAATGACTGCGCCGTTTCTGATCACCCTGCTCAAATCCGCAACGGGGTTACCGTTGTTGTCACAAGCAATCATAAGATAATACTTGCCGTCTTTTTTGACTATCGCAACGTCCTTGGTTATTTCGATATCGAAATCTCCGCTCGTCACGCTCTCTTTCTCATTTATCAACGCAAGCACGTTTGGCGCAAGCAACGATGACGGATGGGGAATTGCTACAAGTTGGGATTTTGCATGACAATTAAAACATTCATATCCCGTAACGATTCCCGTGTTCGGCTTTTTTACTTCCATCCAATTGTGCAAACAAGACTTTTCAAATCCACAAAGATTGCATATTGCAATATGTCCTCTTTTTACGCCCAAATTTTGATAAGTGCTGTTGAAATGGGGATGGGTGTGTGCATTCGCTAGCGCCTTCTTGGCATTCAATCTTCCACCGGACACGCACTTGCCGGACAAAGATGCGATTTGATCGACATTTTGCATTATAAAGCATTTCAACTCGCCCGCGCACAAATTCGGATATTTTGAAAGCAACAACGCCGCAACACCGGTAACATACGGTGCTGCCAATGAAGTTGCCGACAAACCTATATATCTGCCATTATTATTTGTAGTGTATGCATATCCTGGTGCAAACAAATCCACCTTCGTTGCACTGTAATTGGAATATGATGCTCTCGCATCACTTGTAGTAGTTGCACCAACGACAATCATATTGTCACAATCAAATTCGTGAGGATATGTTTTTGTAGAATCAATATTTGCGCCAGCGTTTCCCGCTGCAACCACGATTAAACCAGGATAGTCATCAATTGCCTGCTTAAATCGGATCAATTCGCTATCGTTGTTGATTTCATTTTGATAGAAACCACCACTATAATTCAATAGTTTTATATTGTTCTCCTTTGCACACTTGATTGCTTCTATAACAAGATCTATTGTTTCGTGTTCAGCCCCTACACATGCCTTCAACGATGCAATTTTTACATTCCAACAAACACCACTTGTTCCCTTGCCATTGTTGCCAACCGCACCAATAATTCCTGCTGTTAACGTTCCATGCTGAACCTGATCCAAATATGGATCTGTGCCACAAGATATGTTTGAAATATTTCCTATCAAGTCCTCATGTGTTTTGTTTATTCCCGAATCAACTAGTCCGACCGTAATACTCGAAGAGCCTGTCGTAATATCCCACGCATCGTTTAGTTTTATGCGATCAAAAACCTTCTGTTGCTCTTGATTAATCTCCGTATCGTTTGTTGTAAGAAACCAACTTCCATACAATTCCGGACCGGCATATCGGATTCCTTTGTCTTTCCTAAGTTCTTCGATATATTCCAATACCTTTTCTTTGCTTGGAGTTGTCAACTCCAATCTTATGGATCTGTTATATTTTGTCACCGTTTCATCTGAGGAATCGGAACTTATCTTCTGCCTTATGTCTTTCAATTCAGACGGATATCTATCGCGAACAGATTTGTATCTGTCTGAACCAAAATCGCTTGCCTGAAAATCGTAAAATAAATTATTCAAACTCTCGGCGTTCGTAAAGTCGATAATTATTGCCGTTCCGTCAAAATTCCAATCGCCTTTGCTATAATCGGTATCGTTGTTCTTCACATCATACGGATTATTTGGATTCGGATCTGCCGTCGGCTTTCTTTCCACAGGTTGCTCTGCCGGTCGCTCAACGGGATCTGCCTTGTTGCCATTGCCATCGTTACAAGCAACGAAGAGCGTGCATACAAGCACAAGCAATAACATTACAACTAAAATTCTTTTGATCTTCATAGTTCTTCTCCTCAATTTTTGTACTTATTCAAGCAATTTGCTTGCCGCTATCTTGTTTTTTATTTTGTTATCGTGCTAAAAAAATTCTTCTATAGTATATACAAATGAAAGTCCGTTTTTATTGGGTTGAGTTTGCACAAAAAAACAGTTCCCGAAAAGAAACTGTCTTCTGTGTGTGGATTATTCGATTGGGACGAGGACTTCTTGGTGCTTGACGAACGTGCTCAAGTGCGTGAAGCCGATTTCTTTGAGCATTCTGCACGCCTCGTCGAAGTTTTTGCAGATATCGCCGCGGTGTGCGTCCGAGCCGTAACTTATCTTTCGTCCGCCGAGTTCAAAATATCGTTCGATAATATCTCTTTGCGGCGCCATCTCGTGATGGAAGTTGACCTCGAGCGTTTTGCCTCTTGCGATGATGCCTTTGAGGATTGCGTCGATCTCGTTTGGGAAATCCTTGTATCTGAGCAGTTTGTCGCGATAAGGCGCGCCGTGGGCAATGTAGCCTATGTGCGCGACTATGTCGTACGGATAGGGTGCGTCGAGGCTTTCGAGAATGGTTTCGAGATATCTGCGATACACTCTCTTTTTCGTTTTGAAAAGGAACGCCATTTTGAAATACACGTCGTAGCCGTCCACGCAATGCACCGAGTTTATCACCACGTCGAAAGGATATTTCGCAATGGTTTTTTGATATGCTTCCTTTGCCGCTTGGCTCGAATCGTAACTCGCCTCAATGCCGAAACAAAGGTTTAACGTGTTGTTTTTGTCCTCTTCAAGTGCCTGTTTTGCGCTTTTCCACGCTTTGTAGTATTTTTCGAGATCGAGGTTCGGCCAACTCACGGGCGCACGATTCTTGCCGTACTCGAAGTCGTAATCGAGATGATCGGTCGTTGCAAGATAGCAAAGACCTTGAGCCTTGGCTATCTCGACGATTTGCGAAATCGGCAACTTTCCGTCGTGCGAATTGTTGCTATGCACGTGAGTATCACACTTCATACTCTCTTACTCCAAAACCGCCTTGATACGTCTTACGCCTGCAGACGAGGACTGCTCTTTGACGATGCGGAATTTTCCGAGTTCGCCCGTGCGTTTTGCGTGCGGACCGCCGCAGATTTCTTTGGAAATGCCTATCGTATAAACCTTGACGACGTCGCCGTAGCGGTTGTCGAACACGCCGATTGCGCCTGCCTTTTTGGCTTCTTCAACGGACATTT
Source organism: uncultured Eubacteriales bacterium (assembly GCA_900549225.1). GTDB lineage: Bacteria > Bacillota > Clostridia > Christensenellales > CAG-917 > CAG-475. The sequence goes on from URNP01000017.1 coordinate 6,736, forward strand.
CTTCAAGTTTGATTTCGCTGTCTTTTGCGATTTCGTCGTTGACGACTTTCTCGACTTGCTGAATTTCCTCTTGCGTCAACGGGCGCGGGAAGTTGAAGTCGAAACGCAATCTTTCTGACGTAATATTGCTGCCTTTTTGTTGAATACCGTCGTCGTGAAGCACGACTTTGAGCGCGGCGTTGAGAAGGTGCGTTGCGCTGTGAAGTCTTGCGGTGAGTTCGCCTCCGTCCGCAAGTCCGCCCTTAAATTTCTGCTCCGCTCCCGCTTTGGAGAGTGCCTGATGGTCGGCAAACGCTTTGTCGTAGCCGTCCTTGTCGAGCGTGTAGCCTTTCTCTTTTGCGAGTTCCACCGTCATCTCGATGGGGAAGCCGTAGGTGTCGTAAAGTCTGAACGCGGTCTTGCCGGGGAATACCGTCATATTTTGCGGAAGGTGCGCAACGATTTTGTCAAACTCTTTGAGACCTTGCTCGATCGTCTTTGCAAACTTGTCTTTTTCCGCTTCGAGTTCGCTTACGATTCTGCCCTCGTTCTCTTTGATATAGGGATACGCTTCTTCGTATTTTGCAACGTAGAGTTTTGCGAGTTCCACGAGCGCGCTGTCGTCGATGCCCAGCGTTCTGCAATATCTCATTGCTCTGCGGATAAGGCGGCGCAAAACGTAGCCTTGGTCGACATTAGAGGGCGATATGCCCTTGGGATCGCCCAAAAGGAAGGTTGCCGTGCGAGTGTGGTCCGCGACTATGCGCATTGCGACGGTCATGGTTTCGTCCTCGCCGTACTTCTTGCCCGAGAGTTCCTCGAGTTTTTTGATTGCGAAGGCGAAGAGGTCGGTTTCGTACACGGATTTGTAGCCGTTGAGGATGCAAAGCATTCTCTCGAGCCCCATACCCTCGTCAACGTTCTTTTGCTTGAGCGGAGAGAACGTGCCGTCTGCGTTTTTGAAGTATTGCATAAAGACGTCGTTGCCGATTTCGACGTACTTGCCGCAATCGCACGCAGGAGAGCAATCGTCGGAACATTTGGGTTTGCCCGTGTCGATGAACATTTCCGTGTCAGGTCCGCAAGGTCCGGTTATACCGGCAGGTCCCCACCAGTTGTGCTTCTTGTTGCAATAGAAAATATGATCTTCGGGGATGCCTTGCGCTTTCCAATAGGACGCGCTTTCCTCGTCGCGAGGGCAATCTTCGTCGCCGGCAAAAACCGTCACGGCAAATTTGTCCTTGTCAAACTCGAGTTGATTGAGCAAGAAATCGTACGAGCAAGAAATCGCATACTCTTTGAAATAGTCGCCAAGCGACCATCTGCCCAACATCTCGAAGAATGTGCAGTGAGTGGCGTCGCCCACTTCGTCTATGTCGCCCGTACGCACGCATACCTGCACGTCGGTCAAACGATTGCCTGCCGGGTGCTTTTCGCCCAAAAGATATGGCACGAGCGGATGCATACCTGCCGTGGTGAAAAGCACGGTCGGGTCGTTTTCGGGAATAAGGGACGCAGAGCCGATGACGGCGTGGCCCTTGGACTTGTAATAGTCGAGATAAAGTTTGCGAAGTTCGCTTGAGTTGAGTTGTTTCATATATACCTCTGGTATGAATAGTTTTCTTCGTGTGAAGGCGTTGCCTGCATGGGATTATTTATCGGCGAGAACGGGAATCCCTGCGTTTTGAAGTTCGGAGAAGAACTCGTCGGGGAGCGACTTCTCTTTTATCGCTCGTGTGAACGCAAAAGTGGTTTTGCCGTTGGTGGTGATTGCACCGAGATTCTGCGTGTTGTTTTTGGACACGTTCATATTGAGCACATAACGCTCTACCCCCATACTTTCGGGAGAAATCACGTTGCCCAAATTGCTGAATATTATCGTCTGACGAGAGCGCATAAACAATCTGCCAAGGCGCAGTATCGCCGTTTTGAGAAAGAGCGGAACGACTTTCAAGATCCAGTTTTTCTGCGCTTTCACCGTCGTTGAGATAAAGGCGTCGAGTTTGTCCTTTGCGGTCTTGATTTTGAGTTGGCGTTGCGTTTCCTTTGCGCACTCCTCCACACTCTTAAACTCGGACGGAGCAATGATTATTCTGACGAACGTGACGAAATTGCGCATCGTTCTCGACGGGTAAAGCGAGCGAAGATTGACGGGAATCATGATCGCGATAGGCATCTTGTTGCTCGACACTTTTTCAATCGAGTGCGCAAGCACGCCTGCGATATAAGCCGTGAAAGATACGCCTATCGCTTTTGCGTTTCTTATGACGTCGCTTGCCTCGACCACGCCCTCGCTCACGGCATAACCGTCTTTTGACAACGTGCCCTTTATGCGATGAGGCACTTTGCCCGCAAGCGCTTTGAGATTCATCTGTCCGAGCGGAATGGGCTTGTAGTTTTTCTCGAAACTATCCTCGACTTCCTCCGCATGCGGCCGACTTTGCCAATCGATAACGCCCTCGTCCTCAACCGTAAAGCCTTTCACTTCGCGATAACGCTTGACGATACTCTTCAAAAAAGCGAGCGCGCCGTTGCCGTCTGCAAGCGCGTGGAATATTTCAAGCACGATCTGATTGCCGAGCGCAGACACTCTAAACCAATATCCGTTGGTGTCGTCGGGATTTATCGGCTTCAAAAGCGTCTCTTCGGCAAACACTTTGCACGGCGCGTCGTTCGGCTCGAAGAAATGCCACGCATAGCCTTTTTTAAGTCTGACCTTGTACGCCTCGAATCTCGGCAACACGTCGTTTAGGGCAATTTGCAACGCTTCTTTGTCAACGTCCTCTTTCATTATCGCGGAAATTCTGAACAGACTTTGCGCTTTTTTCGTGGACATTATGGGATAAAACTTTGCGGAATGGTCAATCTCAAGGCGCATTTTTTTTGCCTTGTTTTTTGCAGTTTTTCCGCCGTTTTTATCGGTTTTTTCAAGCGTGTCTTTCGTGCGAGTCGACAAATTTCGCCACCGCCTTTTCTTTATGTTGCATATATTTTATTCTTTTTTAATATTATTGTCAATGAAATGTGCAACGCGCAAAAGGAGCATTATGGATTTTGTCAAAAACTCTCAAAAGAATATAGACCAAGCCGCAAAGGCAGTGCAAAAAACTTCGCATAAAGTCGAACTCGACCATCTGCACGCAATGAGCGTGACGGGCGTCGAGGACGTGCCTACTTTTACCGACAAAACTATCGTCATTCGCCTAAAAGGCGAAACCCTCACCGTATCGGGACAGAATCTCTCGGTGAAAAACCTTGACGTGACGGAAGGCAGACTGCAAATCGAAGGACAGGTGAACGTTCTGAAATATTCGTCGTCCGCAGCGCCGTCGTCGTTTGCAAAACGCATTTTCAAATGAGCGTTCCTTATCTCGGCGCAAACGCAAAAACGCAAGCGATATGCTTTGCGCTATGTCTTGCGACAGGACTCGTCGCGGGCGTTTTTGCGCTTCTATATACGAGAAAAGCGGGATTTTTCGAGCGTGCGCTGACAGACCTTTTCGCAACCGCGGCAATTTGCGCGGGCTTCGTTTGTTGCGTGGAATTCTTTATGCAAGGCAAAGCGTCGGCATACGGCGTTTGCGCATACGTTCTCGGCGTGACCGCTCTGCCGCTTCTTTTGTCAAAAATCCGCAAGAAACGGCGCAAAAACAAGGACGAATAATAGCGATATTTGTCTTGTTTTGTCTTGTATCTTTCTTTTCGAGCGATATGTGGTACCATTTGAAAAGGAGGCGGATATGAGCAACGTTAAACATAAAAATTGCGCCATGCGGCAACTTGCCAAAAGTGCAAAAGCAAGGCTTTGCAAAAACGATTACGAAAGCGAAAGCAGTGCGCCGCTCGGCGCAACTCCCGAACAAAAGGAGATATATTTCAAACTTTGCAAACTCAAAAAGGACGGTGAATCCGTCGTGAATCCCGTGACGAGTTTTGCCGATCCCGAAAAGATGAAAACTCTTTCTCACGACGAAAAACAGCGATACATACTCAGCGTGTGCGCGGACTACGTCAGCATGAAAAAATATATTGACGAAAAGGAGCGAAAAACGGGCTGAATTTTCCGCGTAAATTTTTTTGATGCTTTTTAAGACGTATTTTTCGCACGCAAACCGCGTTTATCTCTTCATTTTGTATGTGTAAACGTCGGTTTTGTGAAAAATCGCGGCTTCTTCGATTTTTGCACCGCCTTTTTCGGTCGAAATTTTAATAAAATTTTCCCTTTCTATCATTGACTTTATCGCGCGATAATAATATAATATCAAAAGAATAGTTTTTAAGGAGATGAACTATGTACACTAGATGTCCCAGTTGCAGAGCCGAAATCAGTTTCGAGCCCCCTGCGAATATGGAATCACTTCCCGACGGATACAAGCATCGCATCAAATGCCCCAGTTGCGGAGTGACCATTGGCGTTAAAATCAACAAAATAGACACAACTCCCGCCACGCTCGTTCAACAAGCGCCGGCATATACTCAACCCCAAACGAACTTTGAACCCGTTTACGCAAACGAGGAAGCCGCGGCAGTGCCTCAAACCAAAGTCAAGGCAAAACACAGCGGCATCGGCAGAAACGTCACGATGATGATTATGTCACTTCTCTTCGTTGCGTTGTCGGTCGTGGGTTACCTCGTCAATGCGGGCACAATCAAAACCGATTTGTTCGGAATCTCTTGGTTTGACGGTATCACTTATTGGAATATGCTCATCCAAGACGCAGACGCATTCTCGCTCTTGTTTAGCGATGTTCTCGGCGGTATTTTGACAATCATACCTATGATTTTGTTCACGCTTGCAGGCATCAACTTCATCGTCGCACTCGTATCCGCTTGCGGCAAGAAGTACGGCAGAGCGTACAATCTCGTTATGAGCGTCATTTTGGCAGGATTGTCCGTCTTTATGGTCTTCTACCCCTTCATTTGCTTCAATACGGAAGGCGAAGAATTGTTGCCGTACTTGCTCGGGATCGTCGAAGAACAAGAATTTGCATTGTTCGTGTCGGCAGGACTCGGCTTGTTGCAACTCATTCTCGGTCTTTGCTTCTGCAAGTCCTTGAAAAGAAAAGACAAAAAAGTCAAATAATTGCGACTGACAAAAACCAAAGCCATCGGCGATTGCCGATGGCTTTTTGTTTTTAACATGCTTGCTGTTTGAGTGAAAACGCATCTATGCATCATATGCTTCACACAACAAAGCGATACCTTACTACGTTCGAATTGTGAAAAATTACTAAATTATCCGCTTGCGTGCATAACACGCAAATTGCATTTTGCCGCTCGCGCCACAGGCGCAAATACCAAGCAAGCACTCGCGCGGAATTGCGGTTTGATTTCTCGCCCGTCTTATTTTGATAGCAGAGAGGGCTTGCGCGGATAGTAGAGTGACAAACAAGCGTGACTCTTGGCAATAGACAAGTTTGTCTGTTGCCATTGCCACAGCGACCGTTTGTCACTCACGCTCAATAGCGCGGTTTGGTAAAATGTGATATTGAGATGAAGAACAAGGAAAAACCCTTTTGCGAATCCGCCCAACGTACCAAACAGTACGTGACGGGTGAGCAAAAGGGCTTTGACGCAGTTATTCGCTCAATAGCGCATTTTACGCGGTGCGCTGACCAAGATCGTCCTCTATAACATACAATATATTCACCTCTTCACCCGTGCGCGCGTCAATATAGATATAGTAAACGCCGTTTTGGTGGCACTCGAACTCATAGGCGAGAACTTCACGCGTTTCACGAAGCGGTATGAGGGCAAGTCTACCTTGACGAATGGCAGGAATCGATACGTGATTGGTTGCGGTTTCAAGGGAAATTGCGGGCGCGTCGAGTGTTCGCGGACAATGGTTGAAAGCATAGTGGGTGGCGTCGAATCCGATGATTGAATTGTCGGATTCTCGCACTTTGACTTTGACAAGGTCGGGATAAAGAATAACGCCGTCTTGCAAGGGTGCAAGATTGATGACGCACTCGCCGTCGGAGGACGACGACCATACGACGAACATGTCTTCAAAGCCTGCCGATCGGGCAAAAGCAAGCGCACGCTCCTGACAGGTTTTGCTTGCCTCGGTTATGCTTGCGCTCTGCGCTTCCCCTTTCGAATTGAACGAGATGAGCATACCGCCGCGTTTTGCAATCTGAACATACGCACTCTCGCCGTTTATCGCCACGGTGTAATCGAGAGTGACTATATCGCCGTTCGCTTCCGAAACGTATTGAATTTCGGACGGTTTGAGTGCAGACAAATGTTCTTTGACAAGTTCCGCTCCCTGCTCCGCCGTGATTTCTTCGCCTTGAAGTCCTTTCGCTTCTCTATTCTCCAACGCAGACGAGAACGGTCCGTCGTATATCATTTCCGGATACTCGAAACTCGGTTCGGCAAACGACGAGAAAGATTGCACGAACACGTCGAGCGCACCGTCGTCGGAGAGGTCGAGGTCTGCCTCGTCGAGATTTCTCTGCACTCTTTCAAGCGCTCTTTGATACTCGTCTGCAACTTCGCCCATTTTGAAGAGCGTTGCCCTGTCCTGCTCGCTCAACGATTTGCCGTTGGCAAGTTGAAGCGCAAGCGTGTGCGAATAATCGCCGAGTTGATTGACGAATTTCTGCGCTTTGAGAATGCCGTCGTCGTCCGCCTTGAAAGTTGAGAGATTGCCTGCGGCAAGTTCGGACGCGCTCCAAACCTCATAAAGAAGGGATTGTTGCATACTCTTTGAGTTGGACACGCTTATCTTGCGCAGATTTATGCCCAAGTCGCTTGCGCCGTCGAGAAGGTCAAAATAGGCCCTTTGATATATCGCATCGATCTGTCGCTGATACGCCTCGTGCGTGTTTACGCTGGTTTGCGCATAATAAAGCGCAACCGAAAGACCGACTACCGCACTTGCAAAGAGGCCGAGCACAGTGCCTAAAACGGCGGTTTTCACCACCTTGGAGGACGGTTTTTTCTTTTTTTCGGATTGATTGCATCGTTTGTTGTCATTCTTTTTCATATTTTATCTCCTTTAACAAAAGGCGTGATTGCCTATCGAGAGTTTGATCGTGCGCGAGAGCATCCACTTGCTCGTTGCCGTGCGCGGATTGTAGTAGAACAAACACCCGTACGTCGGATCCCAACCGTTGAGAGCGTCTTTTGCGGCGTTGTATGCGGACCGATTGGGTGTAAGATTGATTTGCCCGTCGCTCACACAATCGAACGCGCCCGACTGATACACCACGCCCGCAACGCTGTTGGGGAAAGACGAAGAACGCACGCGATTAAGCACGACGGCCGCAACCGCGACTTGTCCCGTGTACGGCTCACCCCTTGCCTCGCCGTAAACGACCCTTGCAAGCAGATTGAGATCGGTTGACGACGTCGAGGACGACGTACTCGTCGTGCTTGACAAACTTATGCCGAGCGCTTGCGCCGTGCGCGTGCCTACGATGCCGTCTGCGGTGAGACCGTTTTTCTTTTGGAAAGCAATGACGGCGGCTTTCGTCTTTGCGCCGAATATGCCGTCTGCGCTACCTTTGAGATAGCCCCACTTTATAAGTTTTTGTTGAACGGTTTTGACAAGATCTCCTCGCGACCCTTGCTTGAGAGTTGCCGCGTCCGCAACATCCTGCGTTTCAACGAAAAGCAAACTCATTATCGAAACAAGCACTAGAGCAAATGCAAAAATCAAAATCACGCTCTTTTTTGCCGTGGAATTACGATTCATATTTCACCTCTTGTTTTCGATAGTCTTTCACTTCGTCAAGTTTTTATGCACGTATAACAAAAGGACAAGGCGGCAATAATACCGCTATGAAAAAAGCAACTATAGTTTTGATTGCAACCGTATCCGTTTTGATTTTATCCGCGCTTTTGCTGTGCGCCTGCGACAGCGCTCCATCGCAAGAAGAACTTGCAAACGAGTGCATAAGAATACATATACGAGCAAACTCAAACAGCGAGCAAGACCAAGCCGTAAAACTCAAAGTGCGTGATGAAATCACCGAGTATTTGAGCGGCAGACTTGACGGTTGCAAGAGCAAAGAAGACGCAAGAAGAACTCTCGAAAAAGAAAAATCAAATCTTGTCAAAATCGCAAATAAAACGCTTTATGCGAACGATTTTGAATATAAAGCCTCGATTGCGCTGAAAAACGAATATTTCCCCGACAGAAAGTACGACGGTTACGACTTCCCCGAAGGCAACTACGATGCACTGATAATTTATCTCGGAGAAGGCGTCGGAGACAACTGGTGGTGCGTGGCTTTCCCGCCTCTTTGCTTCTGTCCCGAGAGTGACGACTCCGAAAAAGTCGTGTATAAGTCCTGGGTGAAAGAGTGGCTGGACAAACTGTTTTCTTGACGAGGTATACTATTGATTTTTTGACAGACAATAATAAAAATCAAAAGGAGCAAACCATGAAAATTTATAGAGAAATAGTGCGCAACACCGCAATGGGCGCGCAGTCAATCGACAATATGATGAACTATATCGATTGCGAAAAAATGAAAAACCTCGTCCTCTCTCAAAAGGAAACCATGGAGGAATTTTATCAAAAAGCAAAATCCGAACTCAGCGAAAAAGAACTCGAGGACGCTCAAACGAATCCCGTGCAACGAATGATGCTCAAAGCGGGAGTCAAAATGAACGCCGGCATAAACAGTTCTTGCTCGCACCTTGCGTCAATGCTCATCGACGGTTACAACATGGGCATCGAAAGCGTGCAAAAGTGCATCAACGAACTCAATCGCGACGGCGTTGACGTCCCCGATCTTGCGAAAGATCTTATGAAAGTCTACGACAAAAACATCAAGGCATTGCGTGCATATTTGTGACAATGCGCCCCTAAAAAGCCATTGAAAACGGCGCGCAAAAATCTCTTTTGCGCCTAAACTCAAAACGAAAACCGCCTAAATCAAGGCGGTTTCTCTTATGTTTTTCGTTTGCAAAAACTGCAAATTTTGAATTTGGATGTCTTGAAAAGCCTCACACGCGGGCGTATATGACGTATTGATTGTTCCCGAGAGAAATATATCCGAATCTGCCGTTTACGGATTCCATATTGTCGTAGACGGTTGCGGTCATATATATGCAAGCCGCGATATAACCGTTGCTCTTGCTGAAATCGATGATTTCTTGCAATTCCGCCACCGATTCGATATACAAATCCATCTCTCCGCCGTATATCTCGACGAATGTCATTTTGTAAACGTTGAGTTTCGTCGTGGCGGGCGGCGCGTAAGTTTTTGCGATATGCGTGTCTTTGATATCCTCGTCGGTCTTGAGGAAATAGGCATAATTCAAATACTCGAACATGCCTTTAGAGCCTTCCTTCTTGACGGCAAGATCTCCCCACGTCGTATCCACGACGTACCATTCTCTTTCACCGTCGCCGTTGGCATCTATAAGGACTTTGTTCCAAGCGTGACCGCACGCCGCTTGTTGCTCGGGCGTAAGGTCTTTCAGATTTTTGTTTGCCAAGCCGACGACTCGCACCGCTTTGATTCCTTCCATTCCGCAAAGGAGAGCAAACGCTTTTGATTTTCCGTCGCAAACCGCGCGATGATCGTTGAACACGCCCTCGAGATAGAAAGCGTTATATTTGCTCGTATTCTCCTCGCCTGGATTGACGGATGCGACGGCATAATCGTAATCCACGACGTTGACGATCCAATCGTAAATAGCGGCGACTTTTTCGTATTCGCTCATATCGCCCGAAACGTAGGTCGCAAGCACGTCGCGCGCTTCGTCGTACAATTTTTTGAGTTTTGTGCCGTTTTCGTTGTTTGCAAATTCGGGCTTTCTGCCACTAGATACCACTCGGTACAAATCGTTGGAATTTTCAACGAGAACGGTGTCGGGCACGCTGTCGACGGGCAGATACGTCCTCTTCCACGATTGTTCGGAATATCGGAGATATCCTTTTATCTGCTCGCTGTTTGCTTTCGGCTCGTACGCCCCTTGCGGAATTCCGAATATCGTTGAATCGGAAAACTTTATCGACAAAATGCTGTCGTGAAGAGCGAGGGAATAACTGAAATTTCCCGACTCGTCCACACCCTCGGTGATTGCGTCCGAGCATTTTTCTTTCAATTTGTCGATGGTGCGCCAGTCGGAGTTTGCGATATACGCCTCAAACTCCCCGCCCGTTTTGTGCTTGGACACGGCGTAGCCCATATAGGCGTTCAAGTCCGCTTGCGAGGCTATGTAACTGTCGCAATGATTGCCCATCCAAAAGAATTTGTTTGCAATATGCTTCTTGATATTGCTTGGCAATTCGTCGTAGTCGGACTCGAGAGCATAGACCGTTATCTTTCTGCTCTCAACGTTCTGAATCGTCGCTTGAATCACGTTTTTGCCGTACGAGAGATTTATCGTCGCTTTTCTATCCTCGCTGTCAAGGACGAACGCTCTCCCCGTCGAATCGGTGAACGTCCATTTGCAAGGCGCGTCTTGCTTTGCGTTCCACGGCCACAACACCGTCGAAAAAGATACCGACTTGTCGTCGCCTATATTCGCCTTCATATAGTAGGTGTCTTGGCTCACCATGGGCAGATCGGTGGCGACGTTCAGCACCACGCTTTCGGCCAGAGCATACCTTTTGACAAAAGACAGCGTTATGCTCGCGCTTTTGGTTTGCTCGCCGTCACTCAATCTTGCTTCGATCTTGAATTCGCACTCTTCCGTTATCGACGACACGTCAAAGAGATATTCGCCGCCCGTGCTGCGCTTGCCGCCGTTTACATACCACGAAAGAGTGGCGACTCTGCCTTCGGGAATCAGCAATTCGTTCCAAGTCGCAGTAATAAGCACGTCCTTTGCGCCGTCAACGAGATTCTGTTGAACGACGTCGCCGGTCATCGGAAGATTTGCGCCTATCGTCGGCGTTTGAAGGACGTATTTTACCCTCACGGTAATCTTTGACGATTTGACTTTGCTGACGACGACGTAATACTCGAAAACTTTGTCTACATCATCAAGAGAAAAACCACGGGAATACGTCGTGCCCGTTTCGGATTTTATGACGCTGTCGTTGCCGTTGACCACTTCGTGCCATTCGATATCCGTTTGCGCCACCCGATCGTTGTGCCAATCGGCTGCCAAAATCATCGAATATCCGTTTGCAACGGCATAATACTCTCCGTCTTTATCGCCTTTTTCAAGCCCTTCCACAGCGACTACGTCTACGTCAGTTACGGTTTTTAGCAAGTCGAAAAGTCCGCACGCAACAAAAAGCGACGACACCAGAAGCATCGTCATCGCAACAAGTGTGATTCGGAATATCCTTTTTCTCATAACGACCTCATTTTTCGCCCGGAGCGCCGCGCACAGGCGATAATTTTTACGATTACATTTTATTCTTTATATCCAATATTGTCAATAACGCACCTTTGCCGTTGCGATTTGCAAAATATTGTGATACAATTCGGTTTATGACAGACAACTCGATTTTCACGCTCAACACCCCTATATCCAAGCAAGAGGCACTCGCTTTGCACCCTATGGCGCTCGCATTCGTCGGAGATGCCGTGCAGTCGCTCTACACTCGCACGAGAGTCACGGTCGGCTCGACGCAAAAGACGGGCGCGCTTCATCACGAGGTGATAAAGGTGGTCAAAGCCGTGGCGCAAGCCGCCGAAGCGGAAAAACTTATGCCGCTCTTTGACGAGGACGAGCAGGATATCTTCCGCAGAGCAAGAAATTGCAAGGTGCAAACGAGCGCAAAACACGCGGAAATGAGCGAATATAGACGCGCAAGCGGATTCGAGGCAGTGCTCGGCTACCTCTACCTCACGGGGAACACGCAAAGACTTGAAGAATTTTTGCGCGTGTGCTTTGAGGACAACATAAAAGATTAGGAAGGACGATATGTACATTTACGGACGCAATCCCGTCAAAGAGGCCTATACCGCAGGCAAAACCATAGACAAAATTTTCGTGCAAAAGGGTGAATTCGACCCTATGCTTTCGCGCGTGTTGAAACTTGCAAAAGAGGCGCGCACCGTCGTAAGTTACGTTGACAAAAACATGCTCGACAAACTCGCAAACGGCGGAAATCACCAAGGCATAGTTGCCGCCGTCACGGACTTTTCGTATTGCGACGTCGAGGATATTCTCAATCTTGCAAAAGAAAAGGACGAGCCGCTTTTGATAGTGATTTTGGACGGCATCACCGACCCTCACAATCTCGGCGCAATCATCAGAAGCGCAGAGTGTTTCGGTGCGCACGGAATCGTCATACCCAAGCACAGAAGCGTCAGCGTCAACGACACCGTGGTCAAAGTCGCGTGCGGCGCAACGGAGCATATGCTCATCGCAAAAGTTACGAATATCAACGATACGATAAGATGGCTCAAAGAGCAGAACGTATGGGTTTATGCAACTGATTTTGACGGTAAAGCCCCGAAACAGGCAAATCTCAACGGAAATATCGCAATCGTAATAGGCAGCGAAGGCGAGGGTATTCACCGCCTCACAAAAGACCTTTGCGACGATACGCTCACCATTCCGCAATACGGCAACGTCAACTCGCTCAACGCGTCGGTGGCGGCAGGAATCGTGCTGTACGAGGCTGTAAGGCAAAGAAAGTAAAGCGAGCGTGATATTGTCCTTGCGGACAATGATATTGCGGCTGTGCCGCAGGCAAGGGAAAAATATGGATAAAGAGCAAGAAAAACAGTTTATTAGGCTTGCGCAACAAGGCGACGTCGAGGCGGAAAATTCCGTCGCTTTGGCGTACCTCAATCTTGCAAAATCCATTGCGCGCTCGTTTGGCGTGGCAGGTGCATACGACACCGACGACCTAGCAGGATACGGCATGCTGGGGCTTATCCGCGCGATTCACACCTACGACGAAAACGGCAAGGCAAACTTCAAAACATATGCGTCGCGGTGCATAAAAAACGCCATAGTTGACGCCGTGCGAAAGATGGATTCCGCCGCCGTGGAAATAAAACTCGACAGCGTGGGAGACGAACTGCAATCGGAACTGCAAGAGGCAAATCCCGAAAGCATTTTTATAGAAAACGAAACGTCCACTTTGTTGTTTGAGGCGATATCTTCACTGCTCACCCCGACCGAACTCGACGTGTTGAAATTGCACCTCGAATGTATGAGTTACGCCGACATTGCAAACGAATTGGGGCTTGAGCGCAAAAAAGTGGACAACACCATTTATTCCGCAAAGAAAAAAATCCGCAAACTTCTTGACAAGGAAAACGAATAAAACCGACAATCTATCCGATTGAAACTGAAAATAAAAAGTTTTGATAAAACAAAAGCGCGACTCAAATCGAGTCGCGCTTTTGTTTTATTAAGGTTTGATTATTTGTTGTCTTTATTGACTTGGTGGAAGTTGATTGTTCCGTCAAGTCCGATAACCGCACTATCGTCATCCGTTGTGAAGACTGCTTTGCCGTTGACTGCCGCCGTTCCTTTATAAGAACCTACGAACGGAATCGAAACATTGATTTCAACATTGCCTTTGATTGCAAACTCACTTGCATTCTTTTCGCTGTTTGCATAGACATTCAAAGAAGCTGCAAAATCAACGCTTGCGAGTTTGAGTTCCGATGGAATGCTTTCGTCTGCAATGAGGGCTGCAAGTGCCGATGCGTCAGCTTTTCCTTGTGCCGAAACGATTGCGCCGTATTTGTTGTCTGCAAGTTTGCCGATTTCAACGGACAAGCCGACGTTTGCATTAAGACCTTCAACGATGTCTGCGCCTGCGCCCATTTCAATCTTGACTGCGCCATTTGCGGTTGCATACGCTTTGACGTTTGCAAATGCGTTTGCTGTGTCTTTATCACCGGCGCTTGCGCCGAGCGTGAATACCATTGCGTTTTTGTCTTTGTCAAATTCCGCATTGCCTTTGATTGACATAATGGTGGTTTCTTTGTTTTCTGTTCCCTCGTCGGTAGATTTGGAAACAAGGGTCACTTTTGCCGTAAAATCAAACTTTTCTTTGCCTTCAAGCTCTGCGCCTTCCGAAAGTTGGAGATAAAGAGCAAGTTCGCGAGTGGTTTCTTTTCCGGTTTTTTCATCAACGTAAGTGAGGGTGATTGCATATTTTTCGGTGAAAATATCGCCGGGGGTGATAGAATTGTCTTTTTCAACCTTCACTCCGTCTTTGCCGATGACATTGCTGATGCTGTCAATGGTTTTTTGAAGTGCTGTGTTAACGATTGCGCCAACGCCCTTTGCTGTCAATTTTGCACCGAGTTTAAGCTCGTTGTTGTCGCCAACTTGAATGTTGACGCCTGCTTTGAAGGTTGCGTCTGCGTTGTCTTCTGCCGCAGAGGACGCTCCCACTGCGTTGGATGCCAAAACCGCGACGGTTGTGCCGAGAACTTCCGAGTTGGAAGCCTTTTGGGGTTGTTCGTTATCGTTGCAAGCAACAAACGCTACGAGCGAAAGAGAAACGACGAGAACGAGTGCCAAAACCAATACTGCTGTTTTTTTCATAATATGTCTCCTTGTTGATTTTCAAGATTTGTTGCAATCCTCGATTGCGATATAATAATACGATTGTCAATTAAAAATGATCTAAAACGAACATAAAGATTTTCTTAAGATGTAAAAGTCGTCGAATATGAGCAATTCGGGAAGGCGACTCTCTATCACAATTATTATTCAAATTTTGCCATTCGTTTGACAAATATGTTTTATTAATATATTATTATTGAGCATCTAAAGATGCAATTTCCTTTCCCGAAAGGGACACAAGTCCAAAAGGAGGTATTAATTATGGATAAGTACGAGGTTCTCTACATCATTCGCGGCGACGTGGACGACGACAAGAAAACTCAAGTCGTAGAAAAATTCGAAAACTTGGTTTCCACTCTCGGCGGCACGGTTGACAGCCTTGACAAATGGGGCATGAGAAAGTTTGCTTACGAAATCAACAAGCAAACCGAAGGCTACTACGTTCTTATGAACGTCACCTGCTCAAAAGATGCTCAATCAGAACTTGACAGATTTATGCGTAACGACGAAACCGTCGTCAGACAAATGATCATCAAGAAGTAATCGATAAGGAGAAAAACTATGAACAAAGTATTTTTGATCGGCAATTTGACAAAGGATCCGGAACTCGCATCCACAAACAGCGGCATCAAATTTTGCAGATTTACACTTGCTGTGTCTCGTTCCTATTCAAAAGACGGCAAGAGAGAAACAGATTTTCTCCCCGTTGTAGTTTGGAGAGCCCAAGCAGACAACTGCGCTCGCTACCTCAAAAAAGGAAGCAAGGCGGCAATCAGCGGCAGCATTCAAACGAGAAGTTATGACACGCAAGACGGTTCTCGTCGTTACGTCACCGAAATCGCGGCAGACGAGGTGCAATTCCTCTCCACCAGAAGTGACGAAAACGGTTCTGACGACGTCGATTTCGACGATCTCAAACCCATCGACGAAGACCTTCCATTCTAATTTAAGGAGTATTGAAAATGGCAGAAGAAGTTAAAGCACCCCGCGCACCCAAGAGAGTGCCCAAAAAGAAAGTGTGCACGTTCTGCGTTGATCACGTAGATGATATCGACTACAAGGACGTTGCAAAACTCCGTCGCTTCATCACCGAGAAAGGCAAAATCCTTCCCCGTCGTATGAGCGGTATTTGTGCAAAACATCAAAGAACGCTTGCTGTTGCAATTAAGAGAGCAAGAGTTATGGCATTGCTTCCCTACAAAGCGGACTAAAAGTTTATGCAAGTTTACAAAAAGACACGCAACAGCGTGTCTTTTCTTTTATCTGCATAAACTTTTAGTCCTCTACCGCGCAGAAAATTTGCGCTATCAAATCAATCACGGACAAAATATCCCGCCACGGTTTCGCCAAATTGTCTGCTTGCTTGCACCCTGCACCTGCTTTTGAAAAAGATTGCCTGTCAAGGGGTTTTTTCTTGCTCTTTATCCTATCTGCGGCGTTTAGTTATATATAATGGCACACATTTGCGTGCCTTTTCTTTTATTTGCAAAAACTTTCGGTCCTCTACCGCGCAGAAAATCTTTGCTATCAGTTCGAGCGCGGACAAAAACTCCTGCCGCAGTTTCGCAAGATTGTCTGCTTGCTGTTGGTGTGCTTTGCACGCAAGCCGAATATCTCAAATTTTCTTTTTCACTCGTCCGAGCCTGTTGCATATCCTTTGTAGTTGTCGTCTTTGTTCCACTCTTTTTGAGTGGTGATTTTTATATTGCCGTCCTTGTCGACCGACACAACGATATTGCCGTTGTTGTCCGTGCGATAGACCGCAATACCGTGTGCTTTTAGGCGATCGAGTGTGGCTTGACGAGGATGATTGAATTTGTTGCCGTAAACGTTGCAACTGATTATCGCATACTCGAAGGTATATGCGTCCAAAAACGGATTGAGCGTCGAGGTTGCGCTGCCGTGATGTCCCACTTTCAAAACGTCGCAATCGATTTTGCCGGTGCGCTCGACGACAAGCGGCTCGTTGAGTTCATTGCTATCGCCCGTGAGCATAATACGCCTGCCGTTATATTCCAAAATTCCGATGGGAGATATGGCATTTTTGCGTTCTGCACTATTGAGCTTTGTATCGTCGTAATACTCTTGCGTAGGACAATAAAACAGCAGCCTATACGTTGTTTCTTCGATGATTATGCTGTTTGTGTTTGCGTCGGGATCGACGTTAAGAACGATTTCACAATCAGGCTCGGTGAGCGCGGCGATGAAAAATTCCGCATAAGTTATAGTCCCGACAGTGTCTTTGTCGGTGAATCTGCTTGTGTCGAGTGCATCGATTTGATCTTGCAACGCCTTTTTGTCTTTCGAAGTCGTTCCCGGTGCGGCAAGTACGTTGGGCATAAACAACTTTTCGACCTGATAGCGTTCCAAAAGTTCATCCATAAAATAAACGTGGTCGCTGTCGCAATGCGTGAGCATAAGATACTCGACGGTCTTGTCTGTGATATATGTGTCAAGATAATCGAAAGTCTTTTTCTCGTACTTTTTATCGTCGTTGTAGTTTGCGCAGTCTATCACCATATCTTTGCCGTCTGGCAACTGAATATAAATGCAATCGCCTTGTCCGACGTCGAGCATATGCACAAGCAATTCGCCGTCGCCGCCCGTAAGCGGTGAGCCGCCACTGCCGCCACTGCCGCCGTTGCCGCCGTTGCCACCGCCGTTGTTTGCTCCACCGTCAATTATGGATGCGACGATTTTGTCCCAAGTGTCGGGGAATGCAAAATACACAACCGCCGTGGCGATTGCTATGACAAGCACGATTGCGACAATCGAGATGATAAACGCCTTCGGATTTGCCCTGTACGCCTTTTTCGCCGCCTTTTCGACGGGTGACGAAGTTTGCTTTTTTGATTTCGTTGATTTTGAAGATTTCTTTGCCATACTGCCATTATATAAAAAACGATGCAAATTTGCAATCGCCAAATACGTGCCCGGGCAAAAATTAAGATTGTGTAAATAATATGGCAAAAGAACAAAGATTTCGGTGCAATAGGCTGTTTTTCAATATTTTCGTTTTACAAGGCAGAGTTTTGAGTATATAATATCAACACAGTATATTGTTATATATATTATATCCTAATATGGATTGAGGCAGACTATGGCAAAAGAAAAAGAACAATTCGTCAAAGAAATCACGGATATGAACGTGAATTTCCCGCAATGGTACACCGACGTGGTGCTCAAAACCGAACTCGTCGACTACGGCCCTGTAAAAGGCACGATGGTTATCCGTCCTTACGGGTACGAGATTTGGGAAAATATTCAACACGAGATGGACGCGCGTTTCAAGGCAACGGGTCACAAGAATGCATACTTCCCTCTTTTCATTCCGTACAGTTTTCTCGTCAAAGAGGCTGATCACGTTGAGGGATTCGCGCCCGAAGTCGCTCTCGTCACGCATATCGGCAATACGCCGCTCGAGGAGCAGCTCGTCGTACGCCCGACGTCCGAAACCATCATCTGCTCCATGTACGCAAAGTGGGTCAAGAGTTATCGCGATTTGCCCGTACTAATCAATCAATGGGCAAACGTCGTGCGTTGGGAAAAGACCACTCGTCCCTTCCTCCGCACGAGCGAATTCCTCTGGCAAGAAGGTCACACCCTTCACCAAACCGAACAAGAGGCAAGAGAAGAAACCCTCAAAATGCTCGAAGTGTACCGTGAATTTATGCAAAACGTGCTTGCAATCGACGTTTTGGTGGGTCAAAAAACCGAAAAAGAAAAATTTGCGGGTGCAGTCGACACCTACACGATGGAAGCAATGATGCTCGACGGCAAAGCGTTGCAATCGGGCACTTCTCACTATCTCGGACAAAACTTCTCTTCCGCATTTGAAATCAAATATCTCGACAAAGACGGTCAACTCAAAAACCCCTATCAAACGAGTTGGGGCACTTCCACCCGTCTTATCGGCGCACTCATCATGGCGCACGGCGACCAACGCGGTCTCAAACTTCCCCCGAAAGTCGCGCCGTACCAAGTCGTTGTTGTTCCCGTCGCCGCGCACAAGGAAGGCGTCACCGAAAAGGCACAGGAAGTCGCAACCACTCTCCGCAACGCAGGCGTGAGAGTTATGCTCGACGACAGAGATCAATCTCCGGGCTGGAAATTCAACGAGTGGGAAATGAAAGGCGTTCCCGTGCGTCTTGAAATCGGCCCTCGCGACATAGAGAACGGTCAGGTCATGATCGCGCGCAGAGATACTCACGACAAATTTGCGCTCGCAATCGACTCGCTTACGCATGAGATCCCTGCCCTTCTTGACGACATTCAACAAAATATGTTCAAGCAATCGCACGAACTATTGCACTCGCATATCGTGACGTGCCACACTTTGGATGAAATGAAAGAAGCGCTCGACAACCACAACTTCGTAAAAACGATGTGGTGCGGCGATCGTTGCTGCGAAGACAAAATCAAAGAAAAGTTTGCGGCAACGTCACGTTGTATGCCGTTTGACCAAACGCCCGTCGGCGACGTATGCCCCGTGTGCGGGAAGCCTGCGTCGAAGGTTATTTATTACGCTCGCGCCTATTAAGAACGCGCTATTTGGCGAACAACTTCGTCAGAGCCGTTTTTACAAACAGTCACGTACGATAAGTACGCTCCTGCCTGTAAAAACGGCTCTTTCTTGTTCTTCATCCAAATAACGAGTTTTTACAATTCTCATTACGCGGCGATTTTACGCCTCTCTTTTATACTATTACTACCTTATAAAAACACTTTCAATTCCATATAAAAAACAAAAGGTACTCCTTCGAGTGCCTTTTGCGAGCCAAACCGTCGAGGTCGCAATAGCCGGTTTTGCAATCAAAAAACGCACCGAAGTGCGTTTTTCTTTTTTTGTGTTTTAACAACGATTGATTGTGCGGTGATCCAAAGAGAAATCAGTCCTTGTCGTCGAAATCGTCTTCGTCGTCCTCGTCCTCTTCTTCCTCGTCGTCATCGTCGTCGGCGTAATCGTAGATATCGCCAAGATCGTCGTCGAAATCGTCAGGGCATTGTTCTTCCTCGTCGTCCTCGAACTCCTCTTCTTCGTCCTCTTGAAGTTGATTGAGCGAAACCTCGTTTTCGTCGTCGGGTACGATAGGCTCGTCGTCTTCGACAAACTCTTGCCAATCGTCATCGTCGTCGAGTTTGCTTTGCGCCGAATTTGATTGCTCTTCACGGCACGCTGCGCAGATATCTTCGCCGGGTTCGAGATAATTGACCTTGCAAACGGGGCAGATTCTCTCCTCTTCGTCTATATCGTCGTCGTCTTCCAAAAGGCAGATTTTGCTTGCTTTGCCGAGTTCCGCCTTGCACACTTCACACAACTCTTCCTCAACGGGAATCCAGTTCAATTCACAGCGCGGACATTTCTTATATTTTCCCATAACAACCTCATTTAGGTTTTGATTCATATATTATATTGATAAGATATGATTATGTAAACTATATTTTCATTTTTTATAAAAATTTTTTGCGAGGGGCATTATGTAGTGTTCTCGAATTTTTCGTCAACCATATATGGTGCATTGAAAAATTGGTGAAATAAAATGTTGAAAAGACGACAAATTGCGAGTAAAATGTGCATTGTTAAACCTAATACAACAATTATTTGTGAAATCCCGACCGAATAAACAAATATGTGCAATCATCGACAAAAAATCGTGAAATATGCGTTTTTTTGTCCACGAACGAATTTTATAATAAGTTTATCAGAATAAAAATCTGCATATGGAGGAAAATTATGAACAAAACTATTGTAATTGCCGACGACAATGCGGCATTATGCTCGGGCATTCGCGAATTTATCAACGCACAAGACGGATTTGAAGTTGTCGGAGTGGCCGCCAACGGCAACGAGGCTCTTCGCCTCATCGACTTGTACAAACCCGATTTTGTGGTTCTTGATATCGTGATGCCCGAATTGGACGGGTTCGGCGTGCTCGGAGCAATGGAAAACAAATCTTCTATCGTCATAATGATGTCCCAACTCGCAAGCGATGGCTTTGTGCAAAAAGCAATGCAATACGGTGCAAACTACTTTCTGGCAAAACCCTTTGACTACAACACTCTATTGAAAGTAATGAGCGATTTTTCATCTCCACGCCCCGTCCAACGCTCGCAAGTCAACGTGCGCAAAAACAAAACTTTGGACGAGCGCATCGCAAACCTTTTCATTTCCGTCGGCATACCGGCACATATCAAAGGTTATCAATTCCTGCGTGAAGCCATCAAAATGACCATCGAAACGCCGGAAATCATCAATTCTATCACCAAACAACTCTACCCCGGCATCGCCGCAAGATATCAGACCTCTGCCTCGAAAGTCGAGCGAGCGATACGCCATGCAATCGAAGTTGCTTGGAACAGAGGCAAAATCGAGAACATCAACAACGTTTTCGGCATCAAAATCTACGCACCCAACGAAAAGCCCACCAACGGCGAATTTATCGCTCTCGTGGCAGACAAACTGCTTCTCGAGTGTGCGTGAGCAAAAATCGTCGCAAAGACAACGCACGTTTTTGCGCATTGCCAAAAGCCTCGCTCGATTTATTGCTTTGCTGCCGCGCAGAGAATCTTTGCTATCAAAATAAGACAGACAAAAACTCACGTCGCAATTTCGCGAGATTATCTGTTTGGCAGGGGCGTGCTTGGCACGCAAGCGGAAAAGTCCGATCCTTCCGTAGCGAAACGGACAAAAAATAATTTGCCTATTTTCTTTGTGCGAAATTTTCTCGCGCAAAGATATTCCCTCTCTTACCCAACGAAAAGGGAAAAGCGACGCACTGCGCCGCTTTTTCCCTTTATTCCTATGCTTTTCAAAACGTTTTTCATTGCGGTTTGGTCGGAGGATTCTGTCCTCCCGAGCCGCCTTGTCCGCATCGCTAGCCCGCGTGCTTGCAAGCATATTCGTCAGTTACGACCAGAATCTGCTCGATATGACCACCACGGCAATGCGCATATACTCGATCTCGTTTATATTTATGGGCGTGAACATATTCCTCGTTCTTCACCGCCCTCAACAACGGGCTCATCTCTGCAATCGTATCGTTTGCAAGAACGCTCGTGTTTCAAATCGGTGCGGTTATGCTTCTTCCGATGGCGTTCGGACTCAACGGAATTTGGGACGCCATCATCGTTGCAGAAGGAATGGCGTTTGTGCTTGACGCAATCTTCCTTATAACCAACAAGAAGAAGTATCAATACTAAATTTCACAATATCGAAAAAGCGCTCTTCAAGAGTGCTTTTGGTTGGATTGAGTGGACTCGTTTAATAGCGAAGTGCTCAAATAAGCATTTGCAAAAACGAAGCGTCAGCACCGAAAGGTGGTTCGAGCGACGCAGGAGCATGCGTGGCAACACGCATAAGGACACGAGAGAAAAGAAAAAGCACTCGAATGAGTGCTTTTGGTTGGATTGAGTGGACTCGTTTAATAGCGAAGTGCTCAAATAAG
>URNP01000018.1 GCA_900549225.1 uncultured Eubacteriales bacterium
AGCCTGACGGTGCGGGTGTACAAGTGGTCGGACGGAAGTTATCTGGAAGATCAGGATATGTGGCGTATTTCGGGACTCTTCCGTGACGTCAATCTCGTGTTCATCCCGAGCGTGCGCATAGAAGATATGTACGCGCGTGCGGAGTTCAACGAGGATTTCTCAAAAGCAAAACTTCTCGTGGACGCAAGCGTGTATTGCCAAAAGGGTGTGGAAATTTCCGACGCAGACGTCAGAATCCAACTTATCGACCGTGACGGAAACTCGGTGTGCGACGGCAATTTTGCCGTGCTCGGTCTTGACGAGGACGAGTCTATGTCCGTCAAGATGACGGAGAATATCGAAAATCCGCATCTTTGGAGTTCGGAAGATCCATATCTTTACAAACTCCGCCTTACTTTCGTTTCCACAGAAAAAGGACAGACCGTTTTCCACGATATGCGCGAGATCGATTTCGGATTCAGAAAGGTCGAGATCGTTCCCTCGATCGACGGAAAGCAACCCTACATAACCCTCAACGGCAAAAAACTCAAAATAAGAGGCGTAAACCGTCACGAATTCCATCCCGAGTTCGGTCACGCCGTGCCGAGAGAGTACACGGAAAAGGATATACTTCTTCTCAAAAAGCACAACGTCAACAGCATAAGAACTTCGCACTATCCCAACAGCCGTCACTTCTACGAACTTTGCGACAAGTACGGCATTATGGTTATGTGTGAAAACAACCTCGAAACGCACGGATTGGCAACCCGCGTGCCTCGCTCCAACAAGAGATGGACGGAGCAAGTGTGTTGGCGTATGAGAAATATGGTTTTGACCTATCGCAATCATGCGTGCATACTGTTTTGGTCGCTCGGCAACGAGAGCGGAAACGGAAAAGCGTTCCCCGCTATGAAAAAAGCCGCACTCGAACTCGACAACACTCGCCCCGTGCATTACGAACCCGACGCATACCTCAAAACCACGGATATTATGAGCGAAATGTACACCAAGGAAGAGCAGATGGAAGAGATCGCTCACAACAAGTGTCACATTCACTCTATGGCTCTGTGGGCGCCGCTCGGACACCTTCTCACACCGAGAATGTACAAGGATAAGCCGTTCATCCAGTGCGAATACGCTCACTGCATGGGCAACAGCCTCGGCAACTTCGAGGATTATTGGAAGCATTTCAGAAAGAACGACAGACTTTGCGGCGGATATATCTGGGACTTTGCGGATCAGGCAATCAAGCGCATAAATCAGGACGGCGTGGTGGAATACACCTACGGCGGCGATTGGGGCGATAAGCCAAACGACGGAACTTTCGCTTTCAACGGTATCGTCAGAGCAGACAGAAGCCCGAATCCCGCGTTCTACGAGGTGACAAAGGTCTATCAGCAAGTGCAATTCGAGCGTAAGGGAGACAAAATCGAACTTACGAACGAGTATATGTTCACCAATCTCGACAGATTTGCGTTGAAATGCGAACTTTTGCAAAACGGCGTTGTCACGGACGTGAAAACCGTGGATATGCCGTCCGTAAAGCCGCTTGAAAAGGGATGCGTGGATATGCCGTTCGTTATCGAGAATAATAACGGAAAGGAAATCGCAATCAACTGCTACGCAGTCGTGAAAGGCAAATTCGACGTGTTCGAGGACGGTGACACGGTTGCATACGAGCAACTCGATCTGACGGGCTACGTTCCGCAACCGTTCAAGAGCGCACAAGGCAAGACCGTGTTCAACGAAGACGGAAAGATCGTGCTCGAATGCGGAAAAATGTGCGCAGTCGTGTCCAAAAACGGCGGTTGCATTTCATCTATTACGGTTGACGGAAAAGAGAAACTCGCATCTCCGATTATGCTCAATTTCTGGCGTGCGGCAATCGACAACGACAAATCTCCGCAAGTGCCTGCTTTTGCAATCGCGCTGCTCGGCAAAACCTACTTCAAATCCTGCAAGGATCACCTCGTCAAATCCAATATGACAATAACCGACAAGTCGCTCGTCATAGACTGGTCTTGCACTCCGCAAATGTGGTCGCTCAAAACCGTCTACGAGGCAGGTGAGGACGGACTCAAAGTGTCGATGAGAGTGAAAAACAATATGTTCTCGCTTCCGAGATACGGTTTCAGAATGGGACTTGCTTCATCTGACGATATGACCTTCTTTGCAAGAGGACCTCACGAGAATTATTGCGACAGAAAAGCCGCGGCAAAACTTGGAATTTATTCGGGCAAAATTGCGGATTTCGAGCACGATTATCTCGTTCCGCAAGAGAACGGCAACCACACCGACGCTCGCTGGCTCAAAGTGGGCGGAGAGGACGGTCTGACGTTCATGGCGTGCGACAAACCGTTTGAATTCAGCGTGCATAATTATACGCAAGAGGCGCTCGAAGAGGTAACTCACGCTCACGAACTCAAACACGGCGGCGTCGTCGAAGTCTGCATAGACGGGGCGCAAAGAGGCGTCGGAGGCGACGTGCCTGCACTTGCTTGCACGAAGAAACGCTATAAGATACTTCCCAACCGCTATCACGAATTCAGTTTCGTCATCAAAGCGTGAGATCGCAAGCGCGATATACATGGTATAAGTATTCGAATAACGAAACGATTTATCGCATAAGTATCCAAATAGTTCCGATGTAAAAGGCAATCGAACGAACGTGCTTTAATGCATTGATTTTGATTAAAATTGTACATATTTCGTGCCGCATGCAAGACGCTTGCGGCACTTTTTTTGTCGTCGGAGGAGGGCATTACCACCATATGTAGAAATCGGAGTTTCTTGAGTTTTTTCCGTTGACACGGACGAGGGGCGTATATATAATGTTTTTTACTACGTTGTGCGTACTGCTGTGGTGGTGCAGATTGCGCGGAGGTTTTTATGAACGTAACATTGAAAGACGGCAAAATTCTTGCTTTCGAGGGTGCGGTGAGTGCGCTCGAAGTGGTCAAACGCACAAACGAAGGGCTTGCAAAAAGCGCACTCGCTTGCAAAATCGACGGCGTCGTACGTTCGCTCGATACGACGATTGACAAAGATTGCGATTTCGAGGCGTTGACGTTTGCCGACGAAGAGGGGAGAAAGGTTTACAGACACACATGCGCACATATTTTGGCGCAGGCGGTGAAAAACGTATATCCGACGGTGCAACTTGCAATCGGTCCTGCCGTGGATAACGGGTTTTATTACGATTTCGATTTCAGAACGCCCATAACACAAGCCGATTTCGGCAAGATCGAAGCGGAGATGAAGAGCATAATCAAGGCGAATATGCCCATATCCCGCATAGAATGCACTCGGAAAGAGGCGGAAGGGCGCATCGCCAAGATGAAGCAGAGATACAAAGCCGAGATTTTGGCGAATATCCCGAAGGGAGAGAAGATAACCTTCTATCAGCAAGGCGATTTCGTCGATCTTTGCGCAGGTCCGCACCTCTTGTCTACGGGAAAAATCAAGGCGTTCAAACTCACCTCGCTTACGGGAGCATACTGGAAGGGAAACGAAAAAAATAAGATGCTTACGCGCATCTACGGCACTTGCTTCACAAAAAATGCCGATCTTGACAACTATATCCAAAAACTCGAAGAGGCGAAACTGCGCGACCACAACAAAGTCGGCAGAGAACTCGGATTGTTTATGACCGACGAGAATATCGGACAGGGGCTTCCGCTTATGATGCCCAAAGGCGCGCGCATAATTCAGATTATGGAGCGTTTCGTCGAGGACGAGGAGCAAAAGCGCGGATACCAACTCACCAAAACGCCGATTATGACCAAAAACAATCTGTTTATCATTTCGGGACATTGGGATCACTATAAGGATAAAATGTTCTATATCGGCGACGAGGACGTTGACGACGAGATTCTATGCTTGCGTCCGATGACCTGTCCGCTTCAATTTACTATCTACAAAAACGGACTCAAGAGTTATCGCGATTTGCCGATCAGATATGCGGAAACCGCAATAGAATTCAGAAAAGAGGCTAGCGGCGAAATGCACGGACTTACGAGAATCCGTCAGTTTACCCTCTCGGACGGGCATATTATCTGCACTCCCGAGCAACTCGAATCCGAATTCAAAGGCGCGGTAGATCTCATCAAATACCTCATAGGCGTGCTCGGACTTCAGAATGACGTGAGTTATCGCTTTTCACGCTGGGATCCCAAGAACCCCGACAAGTACGTCGGCTCGGCAGAGGATTGGGACAGGGTGGAATCCGCTATGCAGAATATCCTTTCGGACCTCGGCATAGAGTATACGCAGGCGTGGGGAGAAGCGGCATTCTACGGGCCTAAACTCGACGTTCAGGGCAAAAACGTGCACGGCAAAGAGGACACGCTCTTCACGGTGCAAATAGACTTCTCGCTCGCAACGCGATTCGATATGATTTATATTGACGAAAACGGCGAAAAGGCGCGCCCGATAATCATTCATCGCTCGTCGATAGGTTGCTACGAGCGCACGCTCGCGATGCTTATAGAAAAGTATAACGGTGCGTTCCCGATGTGGCTTGCGCCCGAGCAAGTGCGCGTTTTGTCGCTCACCGACCGTACGGCAGAGTACGCAAAAGAAGTGCGCAACCGCTTGTTCGATATGGGATTGCGCGCGGAAGCGGACGTAAGGAGCGAAAAACTCGGAAAGAAAATCCGTGAAGCGCAACTCGAAAAAGTGCCGTATCTGCTCGTCGTGGGCGATAAGGAAGCCGAACAAAACGCCGTTGCCGTGCGCCATCGCACAGAGGGCGATTTGGGCGTAATGAGCCTTTCCGATTTCGCAAAACTTGCACTTATGGAAGTCGCGACCAAAGAAATAAAATAAAATTTCGGAAATATCCGACTTTTGTTTGACACTAGTCAGTGTTTTTGATAATATATACCAGCAAGCAAAGGAATTGCCTTTCACCATCAGCCTTCGGCGATATGGTTCTCACTTCACAAAGTCTTGTCTATGATAAGGACATTCGGTAAGTGTTGAGGCAATTTTGCTTCGACACTTCTTTTTTATGTAAAATAACCCTTCGGGGCGCATAGGAGTAGCAATTTGAAAGAACTGCAAATCAATGAACAAATCAGAGACAGAGAGGTGCGTCTTATCGGTGACGACGGTCAACAGTACGGCGTCGTTTCGATGAGAGACGCAAGAGCCATTGCGGAAGAAAAAGGGCTCGATATATGCAAGGTTTCACCGCCTTCAGTTCAGCCTCCGACATGCAAATTGATGGACTACGGCAAATATCGCTACGAACAACAAAAGCGCGAAAAGGAAGCCAAAAAGAATCAGAAAGTCATGGAAATCAAGGAAATCCGCCTTTCTGCGACGATCGATATCGGCGATACGACGAGACTTGCCCAACAAACCGCAAAATTCCTTGCGGACGGAAACAAGGTTAAGGCGTCCATAAGGCTCAAAGGTCGTCAACAGGCTCACCCCGAAATCGCTGTCAAAATCGTCGAGGACTATATCGCAATGGTCGGCACGGATTTGACCGTCGAGAAAAAGCCCGTGCAGGAAGGTCGTATGATTTACACCATCCTCGCCCCGGCGCAAAAGAAATAAACACTATTGTTGCTTGCTCGCAAGCAAAAGCAAAATAAAATAGGAGGCAGACCTATGCCAAAACAAAAAACACATAGCGGAGCAAAGAAGCGTTTCCACGTTACAGCAAGCGGTCTTTACAAGAGAGGCCATTCTGCACACAGCCACCTTCTTACCAAGAAGACAACCAAGAGAAAGAGAGATCTTCGTTCCATCGAATACGTCGACGAAACGAGATGCGGAGAACTCAAGAAGTTGTTGCCGTACAAATAAGGAGAATGAACAATGAGAATTAAAAGAGCAGTTAACGCAGTCAAAAAGCGTAGAAAAATAATGAAACAAGCAAAGGGTTACTATGCAGGCAAGCGTTCCCTTTATCGTGTTGCTAAACAACAACTTCTCAAGAGCGGCGTGTATGCATACGTCGGCAGAAAGCAAAAGAAACGTGATTTCAGAAGCCTTTGGATCACCCGTATCAACGCTGCCGCACGTATCAACGGTATGAGTTATTCAACTCTTATGCACGGACTCAAAGTTGCAGGCATCGACCTCAATAGAAAGGTTTTGAGCGAAATCGCAATCAGTGATCCTCAAGCATTTGCATCTCTCTGCGATAGCGCAAAGAAGGCTCTTGCATAATCAAATCGTTTTTCAATGTTGCGCATATTTCTATGCGCAACATTGATTGTTAAACCGTTTTTTTCTCTCGCAAATCTAACGATAATTAGATTGTGAGCGGAAAAATCAAGGCGGTTAGAATGACCGAAATCATCACTTCCACCAAAAATCAATTCGTAAAAAAAGCGAAGTTGCTCTCGCAAAAGAAGTTCCGCAAAGAGTCGGGACTGTTTTTGGTTGAAGGGACGAATATTATCAAAGATATGCCCCGTGGCGTCGAGGTCGAATACGTGCTTGCAACCCTTCAAAGAAAGGACGAAGTCGAGCGTGCGTTCGGCAAGGAGGCGGACGAAAAATCTTGCGAGGCTCTTGCTTTTACGCGCGCGCAAGTGTATTATGTGAGTGACGAGGTTATGGCTTACGTCGCCGATACCGTTTCGCCTTACGGGATTCTTGCAGTGTGCAAAATGCCTTCGCTCGATTTTGCGATGCCGCTTGGCAACTCACTCTTGCTTGACGGCGTCAGCGATCCCGGCAATCTCGGCACGATACTTCGTACGGCGGCCGCTTGCGACTTTTCGGACGTGTATCTTCTCGATACGGCAGACGTGTTTTCGCCAAAAGTGGTCAGAGCAACTCTCGGCGGACTCTTTAGAGTGCGTTTGCACGATATAGACGAGAATACCGCTCTTGCGCTCATGAACGACGCAAACGGCGCGGTTCTCGATATGGGCGGAGAAAATATCTTTGAAAACAAACCGTCGTCACCCGTGCTTTTGGTGGCGGGCAACGAGGCTCACGGCGTGCGAGATTGCCTTAAAATCGCCGCAAAGCATACCTATTCGTTGCCGATGAAAAACGAAATCGAATCATTGAACGTTGCGGTCGCTACCGCCGTTGCAATGTATCAAACTTTATAAACAGGAGAACAATATGAGCGGACATAGCAAATGGCATAACATTCAACAGAAGAAAGGCAAAACCGACGCGGCACGTGCAAACGTGTTTACGAAGATCGGACGCGAAATCGCGGTTGCAGTCAAAGACGGCGGCGCAGACCCCAACAGCAACAGCAAACTCGCTCAAGTCATTGCAAAGGCAAAAGACAACAATATGCCCAATGACAACATTATGCGTTCAATCAAGAAAGCCAGCGGCGAACTCGGTTCGATAAACTACGAGGATATGACCTACGAAGGCTACGGCGTCGGCGGCACGGCTATCATCGTTGAAGCGCTCACAGACAATAAAAACAGAACGGCGGGCGACGTGCGTCACTTGTTCGACAAATTCGGCGGCTCTATGGGAACGACCGGTTGCGTATCCTTTATGTTTAAGCGCAAAGGCGTTCTCACCATCGCAAAAGAGGACGTGTCTGAGGACGATTTGATGATGTACGCGCTTGAAATCGACGGATTTGAAGATATCAATTCCGACGACGAGGACGTGTTCGAGGTCTATGCAGACACCGCAAAACTTCAATCCGTGCGCGAGGCTCTCGAAAAAGACGGAATTAAAGTGCTTTCGGCAGAAGTCGATATGATTCCCGACAACTACGTTACTCCCAGTGCGGAGCAACAAGCAACCATCGTCAAGATGATTGATAAACTCGAGGAACTCGACGACGTGCAAAACGTCTATCACAACGCAACGCTCGACGTCGAAGACGAAGAATAATCGTATCGTACAAATATAATTTGTACGCTTGACAATTCAGCCCGCAGGTGATATACCTATTATGCAAAATATGAAAGAGGTTTCATATTTACAGACGGATATATCGGGCGGGTTTTGATTCAGTCTTTGTCCGATATGCGTCGAACCGAAGAACAATCCGAATAAAGTTTTGGCGCGAAAGCGCAAAAAGGTATATATGGACAGAATTTATCTCGATCATGCGGCAACTACGCCGCTATCGCAAAAAGCGTTTGCGGCTATGAAGCCTTACTTTACCGACGTTTTCGGCAATCCGAACTCTCAACACGTTTTCGGACGCGAAGGCGCAAAGGCTGTCAACGACGCAAGACAATTGCTTGCAAATTGCATCGGTGCAAAACCGAGTGAGATTTATTTCACCTCTTGCGGTACGGAAGCGGACAACTGGGCTGTAAAAGGCACTGCGCTTCAAAATATCGCAAAAGGCAAACATATCATCACGTCCGTCATCGAGCACCCCGCAATTTATACGACTTGCAAACAACTTGAAAAATACGGTTGGGAAGTGACCTATCTTCCCGTCGACAACGAGGGATTCGTATCTCCCGAAGATCTTGAAAAAGCAATCCGTCCAGACACCGTGCTTGTGAGCATTATGTTTGCAAACAACGAGATCGGCACGGTCGAGCCTATACAAGAATTATGCAAAATTGCGCATAAACACGACGTATTGTTCCATACCGACGCCGTTCAAGCCACCGGCGCGATCAAGTACGACGTCAAGGAATTGGGCGTTGATATGCTCTCTATGTCCGCACATAAGTTCTACGGACCGAAGGGCATGGGCATGCTCTACGTCAGAAACGGTATTCGTATCGAAAAGTTCCTCACGGGCGGCGAACAGGAAAGAGCGCATCGTGGCGGCACGACGAACGTGCCCGGTGTGGTCGGCATGGCAACGGCTCTCGACGAGGCGCTTCAAACGATCGAAGAGGACGACAAGTACGTTGCTTCGCTCAGAGATCACTTCGTAGAGCGCGTGCTTAACGAAATCGATGATATCTACTACAACGGCGCAAAAGACACCACAAAACGTCTTCCCAACAACGCAAACTTCAGTTTCCGCTATATCGAAGGCGAGTCCATTCTGTTCTCGCTTGACCTTGCGGGAATCAGCGCGTCGTCGGGTTCTGCGTGCTCGTCGGGTTCGCTTGAACCGTCAAGAACGTTGCTTGCAATCGGAGTTCCCGTCGGTACGGCTCACGGATCTATCAGATTCACCTTTGGCAAACACAATACTATGGAAGAGGTTGACTACACCGTTGACGAACTCGTCAAGATCGTCAAGAGATTGAGAGATATGTCGCCGCTTTACAAAAAGTGAGTGGGCGCTTGCAATCGGCGATAAAGTCAAATCACAAAACGGAATAAATTTTTTAAGGCATAGCCTTCAAGGAGTATATATATGTACAACGAAAAAGTTATGGAAGTTTTCAAAAATCCTCAACATATGGGCGAAGTTGAAAACTACAACGCAATCGGCACTGTAGGCAACGAAGTTTGCGGAGATATTATGCAAATCACGATGCGTATCGAAGACAACGTAATCAAGGATGCAAAGTTCAAGACGTTTGGTTGCGCTGCGGCAGTTGCATCGAGTTCTACCGCAACTGGTATGATTATCGGCAAAACCATTGAAGAAGCGCTCAAACTCACCAATAAGCAAGTTATAGAGGAACTCAACGGTCTTCCTCCGCAAAAGATTCACTGCTCGGTGCTTGCAGAGGACGCAATCCGTATGGCAATCGATTCTTACCTCAAAGGTGAAGTTCCTCAAAAGGAAACCATCTAACAAGATAAGATAACCGAATCAATCGATAATCCGCATAGATTATATGCGGATTTTTTTTCGTGATTTTCAGGAAGATGAAAGGGTAGAGATGCCAATCGTTTCTAATTTGTCAAAATACGATAAGTGTCGTAAATGTCGATTTTCGGAGTAAATTAAGCAAAAATGTCGTATTAAATACACAAATCGTGTATTATTCGATGAATTTAATACACGATTTGTGTTGTAGAGGATAAATGAATTTTGACTTCTTATTTACATAATAATGTCTTCGATTTTGTTTACAAAGGCACGTTTTGCTTTTTTAAGCGAATTGTTCGACATACTGCAATATAGTGCTGTAGCGGTAACCAACCCAAGCATTGTGCCAATTACAAGTGAATTTTTCATTTCGTTGCCTCCTGTTATTATTGTTTGCAACTCGTATCGCTTTATGAATGGGAAAATTTGGTATATGAGTTTTGGTAAAACGTAGGCAAAACGGTCAGATATTTGCGATTGACAAATAATCATTTGGATTTATAATATACCTATGAGAAAAAAGTTGATTTTGTCGATAACATGCGTTTTGCTCGCTTGCGTTTTGCTTGCTAGTCTTACTTCGTGTATGAAAATCGGCATGAAACAAAACTCAATCGAATCTCGGCTCAAAGAAGTCGGCGCAAGCATTTCCTACGAGCGCACGACGCCCATGACGAACGGCTCGAAGGGCTATTCTTTCGAGGATTTGATTCTGTCCGAGAAATCCTACACATACACGGTCGATTCTCAAGAAGTTGAACTCACCCAGCAGTTGTACGTAATCTTCTGCGGTGACGACGAATCCGCAGATTTTGCCGAATCTGCTTGCAAAGAGTATGTTTCCAAGTATTCCACCGACAATGTCGCCGACCTCGTTTCTCCTCAAGACCCCGAATCGCCCAAACTTTATAAGTGGAACGTTTATCGCTACGATAGAGTGGTGATGTGTGGGTATTATGAGTTGTTGACTATTGCTCGCAACTACTAAACGGCGCTATTGAGCGAATAACTGCGGCAGAACCCGTCTCCTAAACAGTCACGTACGACAAGTACGCTCATGTCTATGAGGCGGGCTCTTTCTTGTTCTTCATCTCAATATCGCCGTTTAATTTATACAGTCATTATTAGTGCCTAACTTTGTCGGCATTCCTTGTCTGCCAACTCATTTACGCCTAGTAAATTGGGGTTGTCATTCAAGGGATGCTTTCGCGTTATGCATCGATTTGGCACTGTTTAGTTATAGACCTTTTATGAGCGAATAACTGCGCAGAACCGCCTCCTAAACGGTCACGTACGGCAAGTACGCTTCAGTTTATAAAACCTAAAACACTTTTCTGAAAAGAGAGGGGTTTTGGTTTTTTTTGGATTGAGAGAAAAATGGTTGTTGAGATTTTGGAATTAGCCTTATATGATTCCATATCAACGTAATAAAAAAGGAAAGCCCCACAAAACGTGGGGTCTTTCCTCGCCGGCATAGGGAGGATAAAAAAAAGTGCCGGCTATAATTGGGGAGATGAAGTTGGGGTGAATCTCAGATCGTGAGATTCAAGTTTTGCTTGAGTTGATTGTTCGCTTTTTGCGACGCCCAGCCAACAAAAGTTCTTATGGTGTTGACGTCGAGTGCAAAGCCCATATTGTCAATGCTTTCGTCAACGAGTTTGGATTCTACGATTCCGACGACGTTGCCGAGGATATCGATCATCGGTCCGCCGCTGTTTCCGCCGTTGACCGCAGCGTCCGTCATTACAAACGTGCCTGCGCCCCAACTGGAAATCGAGATTCCAATTTGTGATATATTGCCTGTCGATATGCTGTTTGTCGACCCTACGCCTTCGGGATTGCCTATCAAGGCGACTTCCGAACCTCTTTTTGCGTTGTTAATCGCAATCGTGAGGGAGGGGTGTGTTTCGTTTGACGGTTGCTCGTCGATCACGCTAGAGGCATTCGTCTTGTTGATTTTGCCTGAGATTCTGAGCAATGCGATATCGGGTTGATCGGACTCTGCGTCCAAATGATCGCCGTTATATGCGCCGTAAGCAACGATTTCAAGTCTGTAATAACTTGACGTGTCACCGTCGAACATACAGATTATCGTGCCGTAGGATTCCCATTGATAAGTCACTTTCCCGAATCCGAACGGATAACCGGATTGTTGAGTTTTGCTGGCCTCGTATCTTACGCAGTGTGCGTTGGTGAGAACGTAGCGATAATGGGATTCGTCCGTCGAGTCGGTGATAAGAAAACCGCTTGCGATACCGTTGTACGAAGTCGTCGTCGGATTGACGTCTGAATCTTTGTACATATACAGTCTTGCGACCGACGCGGCTTTTGCGTTTGCGACCTTTCCTACCGAAGTGTTGAGTGCTTCAATTGCCTTTTGTGCGGCGGAGTTGGTCACGTCCTCGACTATATCTTTATCTTTGAGAGCGTCTTCAATTGCTTTTTGATACTGCTCTTCCATATCGGCAGAGAATTGTTGCCTCATTGAGGAAACGTATTCTTCGGCAATAGTTTGTTTCAGGCTTGCAAGAACGATTACGTTCACAAGCACGACGACACTCATCACAACTGCGAGCACCACGCATATGATTCCTACCGGGCCGAGTTTGTTGTTGTGTTTCGGCGACGGAGTGTGATATACGGGCGTATGTTCGGGTTGCGAATTTCTTTGATCGTCAAAGAAATTGTTAAAATCGTCCATACCCTTTGCTCCTTTGTTATCTTATACCAAAATAGTATGTTCTGACAATTAAATTTTCATTAAATTTTGCAATTTTTTTTGAAAATTTTTTCCAAAAGCCAAAAAGTCGGCAAAAGTTGACAAAATGAACAATATATAATAGAATCATTTTATCGATACTACAATATTACTATGCGTTTTGGCTCTAGATAGACGAGTTGCAAGACGAAGAGGAGAAAAGATATGGCAGCGATTTTCTGCGATACCGATTGCGAACTTTGGTACACTCACGCCCGTGAATTGAATCTTGAAGTCATTCGCATGCCCTACATTATCGACGGAGAAGAAAAGCTTTGCGATCTCGGCGAAGAAACCGATTCTCACGAGTTCTACGAGAAGATGAGAAACGGCGCAAGCGCCTCTACCGCAGGACTCAATCAACAGATATATTACGATACGTTCGAGCCTTTCTTCAAAAAAGGCGAGGATATTTTGTACATAGCGTTCTCGTCAAAACTTTCGGGAACTTTTGAATATCTCGAACTCGCTCTTGCGGATCTTCGCAAGCAGTATCCGGGTGTGAAATTCAGAAGGTTCGATACGCTCAACATTTGTATGGGCGCAGGACTTCTCGTTTATATGGCGGGCAAGTATTGCAGAGAACACGGCGACGATATCGACGCAACGTACGAATACCTCGAAAGAAACGTCAAAAAAGTCGGCATTTACTTTGTCGTTGACGATATGAAATATCTTGCGCGCGGCGGAAGAATTTCGCCTGCGAAAGCAAAAATCGGCAACTTGATGAATATCAAGCCCGTGTTGACGGTCGAGGACGGAAAACTCGACGTATGCGCAAAGCAGAACGGCACGAAAAAAGCCTACAAGTATATGCTTGACGTTTTTGCAAGCACATACGAGAACATCGACGACGCACCGGTGGTTATCGTTGACGCAGACTGCGGAGATATTGCCGACGCTTTTGAAGAGAAAGTGAGAGAAATTCAGCCAAAGGCAACGATTTGGCGTCAGCCTATCGGTCCGGTCATCGGCGCGCATGCGGGTCCCGGTACGCTCGGTTTGATTTTTACGAGAAAATAATTTAAAATACACGGCAAGAGGACGAAATCTTGAAAAAGTTCAGACCGGTTTTGGTTCTCATATGTTTGATTATTTGTATTGCTTCGCTTACGGCTTGCAGCAGAGCGGAGCAATTTTTCGTATACGGTACGAATCTCGAAATACAGTCAAAGGGCATAAAGTCTTCCCAAACGATAAGCGCGATTCACTCTTATATCGCATCGCTCGAGGACGTGCTTTCGGCAACGCAGGAAGGGAGCGATATATACAACGTGAATCATTCTAAAGCGGGCGTTGCGATTGAGTGCAGCGACGTGACTATGCAGATTATGCGCGTTGCGTATTACGTTTTCGAGGAGTCGGACGGGGCATACGATCCGTCCGTTTATCCGCTCGTCAGACTTTGGAAATTTTCGGGAGATTTGTATTCGCAAAATATCGATAGCACTCCCACCGACGATGAGATCGAAAAAACTATGAAAGTCGTGGGGCTCGACAGGGCGTTTGCAATCGACTTTGACAACAATACCATAACGAAACTTATCGACGGCGCTATGCTCGATTTCGGCGGAGTGGCAAAGGGGTACGCCGTCGAAAAATCGTTGTCGCTTGCAAACGATCAGACGCTTGTGAATCTCGGCGGCAATATCGGCGCCGTGAGGGGAAGTTTCAACGTCGGCATAGCAAATCCCGATCGCAAGGGCAGAGAGTTCATTACGCCGTACTATGCAAAGTTCCGTCTCGGCGACGGAGAGTGTGTGTCTACGAGCGGTGACTACGAAAGATATTATTGCATTTCGGACGGCACGCACGAGGCGATACATCATCACATTATCAATCCGTTTACGGGAAAGCCCGCAGACACGAGCGGTGAAAACGGCGTAGTGTCTTGCTCGGTTGTCACGGACAAAGGCGCGCTCGGCGACGCGGTTGCCACTGCGGTGGTGGTTCTCGGCAAAGAAAAGGGCGTCGCTCTTATGCAAAAACTCGGATTGAAAGGGCTTATTATCGACGGAAATATGAATTCGCAAGAAGTGGGCGATTTTGAAGTTGAATTGAAAACTTCCACGTTTATCGTATCGGAAGATATAGATTAAGTGCTTGTTTGGTGATTATGAGCAAAAAAAAGACAACCGAAAAAAACGATATGCTCAAAGGCATTTTCAAAAAGGGCGACGTGATATTGATTCTCGTCGTTATCGTTTTGGTTGCGCTCACGATTGCTTTTGCGCTCCGCTCCGACGCCGACGAAGCGGACGTTTACGTCGACGGCAAGTTGGTGCATAAGTTGGATTTGCAAAAGGACGCAACCGTCGAGATCCTTGACGGTAAGATGCAAATCAAAGTCGAAAACGGAAAGGTGTTCGTGTCAAAAAGCGATTGCCCCAATCAGTTGTGCGTACACGCAAGCCCGATAGGAAAAGAGGGCGGAGTTATCGTGTGTTTGCCAAACAAAGTCGTGATAAAAATCGTTTCGAGGGAGGTTGACGCAATAACGTGAAAAAGAAAACTCAATTGTCAACCAAGCGAGTTGCGCTTTGCGGATTGTTCCTTGCGCTCGCCCTCATAGTTTCTCTTATCGAGAGTTTTATTCCGCCTATAATCCCTGCGCTTCCGTATGCGAAAATCGGATTGGGCAACGTCGTGTTGCTTGCTTGCTTTTTGCTTCTGGGAGTGTGGGAAGGGTATATCGTGCTCGTTCTGCGCTGTTTGCTGAACGCCGTTTTTGCCGCGAACATGGCAAGCCTCATATGGTCGTTGCCGTCGGCGCTCGTTGCGTATACGATTATGGTGCTGCTTGCAAAAACGCACATATTCAGCATTTGCGGTCTGTCGGTGGCAGGCGGTATCGTGCATAATCTCGTGCAGATTTGCGTTGCGTCTATCGTCGTGTCGAGCGGCGTGTTTGCCTACCTTCCGTATATGATGCTCGCAGGCGCGCTTGCAGGACTCGTGACCGGCATACTGTGCCACTTTGTCGTCACGGCTTTGAAGCCCCGATTCGACGCGCAATACAAGACCTGCGAATACCGCAGAGAATTGAATCAAAACGATAATTCGGACGACGAAGAATAAGCGATAGTGCTTTTGGCAAAAGCATTCAAAAGCATAATATGTTTTGAATTAATAATTAATAATGAATAATTGCTAATTGCGGGTGGGCTTTGCCCACACACGATTTGAATATATTTTGTCGTATATACCAATTATGAGAAAAACGAGCAATATAAAAACGGCACTAAATTGAGTGCCGTTTTTGATATGGTTTTTGAAACGTTATTGATTCAATCTGCCGAGCGCGCCGAACGGAATGAACGTGTTGAAGAACAGCACTACTACGAGGAACGCCGCAGAGATGATAAAAGTGAAAGTGCCGAAGAAGAAGGAGAGCCTTGCAAGACCTTTCATCGTGTTTGCGCCGGCAACGGAAAGAACGATTCCGATGAAAGATAGCGCCAAACTTGCGATATACAAACCTTTTATCAGGTCAACTGCAAGCACCGATCCCGCAAAATTGAAAACGGGGAAGAAGAATACTAGCGTTGAATAGACCATTGCCAACATGCCGACAGTGGTCACAACAAATCCGATAATAAGCACGATTTTGCGTGCCGCCATATCGGAATAAGGTTGAGTTTGAGTTTGTTCGATATCTTTTGCCATACACAAAGTATACAACCTCAAAGAGAGGTTGTCAACACCGATATAAAAAACGCGTCGGTTTTCCCGAAACACATATATGTCAGATCGGTTGAAGAATCGCAATCGAGGAAGATGGAAATCATAGTTTTTCCGTCCTTCGTTTTGCCCGATGAAACGAGCGCGTTGCCGGAGTATTTGACGGTGAGCTTCCTAGCGAGTTTTCCGTCTTCATACGATACGAGAACGTCGACGTCGTCAAAGCGCGCGACGAATAAATTGTCCTCTTGCAAAACGGAAGTTATATCCTTCATTTTTTCAAGGTTAAAATTCGATTTTTCAAGAGTTCCCGAAGTGAATTTTTGCGTGCCGTTTTGAGTGGTAGCGCTTTGTTGTGGATACGAATTCGTGCTTGAATCCGCGATTGTAGAAACGGGCGTTTCGGAGATGAAATCGAGATGTGAACATAGCCTTATGCACTTCGTTTTACATACGAGATTCAGACCCGATTCACAGCGCAGAAGCGCGCCGAAGGTTTCGTTTTCGACGGTGTATTTTGCAAGTATTTCGAGACTTGACGAGAAAGAGTATACGCTTAGGTCGTTTGTCGTTGCAAACAGGGCAACGAACGACTGCTCGTTGCTTTTGACGATAGGCATAACTTGCAAAAAGCGATGTTTATTGAGTGAAAAGCGTTTTGTAAAACCCGTGTTTTCGCAAAATATTGCTCCGAGCGCAATCTCTTTGTCTTGCATAAAAAGCAAAGTTTTATCACCGAATTTTATGATTTGAGTGAAAGTCGCTCGCTCGGTTTGCATAACGAAAGTGTCCGTTGAAATGCGCAACGAATCGTCAAATACCACGCGCCTTATCCGTCCGCTTTGAGAGCAGAACGCTTCTATGTTTCTACCCGTGTAAGTTGCTTCGATTTCATCGTATATCTCGGTTGAGTTTTCGCATACGATTTCAAAGTTTTCGTTGAGGATTCTGACTATCGTCGAATCTGCGTCGCAAAGGAAAATCGCAACGCCGTTTCTCGTCATGCAATAGGTCAGAAAACGGTCGTTTTCATCCGCGATTTTTATCGTTTTTTCAAGAGTGTTTTCATCGAAAATCGCTATGTAAAATCCGCTCTCTTTCACGTCGTATTGTGTCGATTCCGTGCGGAAAACGAGAGCCGTTTTGCCTGCGAAATAAAATGCGTCGAGCACGGTTTCTTCGCCCTCTCCGCCGACGTGCGCAACGCTTGCGCCGAGCACGCTTTCGCTTTTTCTCGGCAGGGTGGAATAGACGGGTTTCGGTTCGACGATTTGCGAAGGTGCGTCGGGTTTATCGCCGTCGTTTGCGCCTGCGACGTTGTTATTCTTGCCTTGGTCGCTCGATACGAGTGCTGAAAGCACCACGTAACTTGCAACCGCTATCGTCATCAATAGTATCACTGCGAGCCATTTGGCGATGGTTTTTTGTTTTTGCATTTTTCACCTCGCCTCAATGTATCACAAACTATATCCGCAATTTTTCCGTTTGCGTCGGATGATATGGGGTTCATAGGCGGATTTTGCAATGCGGTTTCTATCGCTCTCGGAAAGTCGTCGAAAAAGTGCGAATCTTGTTTTATCACACTCGCGCCGTATTCTTCGGCAAGGGCGGCGTTGTATATTTGGTCTCCGCGCGACGCGCCTTTGGGAAGTGGTACGAAAAGCGCGTGTTTGTTTATCGTCGAGATTTCAAATACGCTCGTTGCGCCCGCTCTCGACACGACGACGTCGCAAGCCGTGTAGAAAAGGGCAACGTCTTTTGCGTACTCGAATTGATGATAGTCGTGCGCCTTGATTTGCTCGCCTTTGTTCTTGCCCGTGACGTGAAGCACGAAATATTTTGCGGTGAGCGTTTTTATATTCTTTTTCACCGCATAGTTTATCGCGCTTGCTCCCGACGAGCCGCCGAGCACGAGAAGCACGGGCTTTTTGAAAGGATTCTTTATTTGAAGAGTTTTGATTGCGGTTGCTTTGTCTTTGTAGACGAGATTGTTTCGCAAAGGCATCCCTACGAATATTCCGTCGAATTTCGAGTGCGGATTTGCTTTGAAAATCGTCGCGCCTTTAAGTTTTGCGATTTTGTTTGCCAAGCCGAGAGTGAGGTCGCTCTCGTGCGCGAATATCGGTACGTTTGCCTTTTTTGCCGCAAGCACCACGGGGAGAGATACGAAGCCGCCTTTTGAAAAAACGCAGTCGGGCTTGATTTTTGCGATAATTTCGCTTGCCGCCTTGACGGCTTTGCCGAGTTCTGATGGAATTTTCAGATTGTTTTTGAGTGCGTCGAGGGATAGCGACCTTTTGAGTTTTATCGTGGGAATACCGTAGTATCTCGTGCCGATATCTCTTGCGAGTTGCCTTTCGATCGTGTTGCCTTCGCCGCCGACGTATACGGGCAGGAAGCCTCTTTTTTTGAATTCGGGAATCAAAGCGAGGTTGGGATAGACGTGTCCTCCCGTGCCGCCGCCCGTGAAAATTATCGTTCTTTCGGGTTGCTTTTTGAGTGTTTTTTCGTCGTTGTTTGAAGCCATATATCCATATTATGAAACAAAAACGCGTAAAGTTGCGTAATTTTACGTCTTGAAAAGTGCGCGAGCGTGTGTTACAATATTTCCATATTGAAAAAGCTTTTCGCTCAGCGATAGGAGGAACTTTTATGAAAACAGAAAAATTTCAAAGTTTTGACGGCACGGTGTTGCAATGCTATCTTTGGGACAACGTTCGCAATCCCAAAGGCGTTGTCCAAATCTCACACGGTATGGCGGAGCACGCTCGCAGATACGACGATTTTGCAAACTACCTCAATCAGAACGGATATATCGTTTTTGCAGACGACCACCGCGCTCACGGTATGACGAGCACCAAGCAATCGTCAAAAGGCGTGAAGGGTTATCACAAGGGCAATATCTATTTCGATACCGTCAAAGACGAGTGCGCAATCACCAAGATGCTTAAGGACAGATACTCGCTTCCCGTGTTCTATCTCGGTCATAGTTACGGCAGTATGGTCGGTCAACGCTATATCGAGGAGTGCAAGGACTATTCGGGCGTTATCCTCAGCGGTTCGGCAATGATGAAGGGCGCGCTTCTCAACACGGGCGCAACCGTGGCAAACGTCAACTATAAACTTACGGGCGGAGAAAAAACCGCAAAACTTCTCGACAAACTTACATTCGGCGCATACAATAAGCCCTTCAAAAATGAATCGGATTTTGCGTGGCTTTCCCGTGACAAAGAAAACGTCAAAAAATACATATTCGACGAACAATGCGGTTACGTTATGTCCGTCGCTTTCTTCAAATTCTTCCTCAACGGACTCAAAGAGAGTTACAAGGCGGAGAATCTCGCAAAGATCGACAAGAACAAGCCCATCGGCATCTTCTCCGGTGACAACGACCCCGTCGGCGGTAACGGAAAACTCGTCAAAAAACTCTACGATCAATACAAATCCCTCGGCGTCAAAGATCTCACTCTCAAACTTTATCCGAACGCACGTCACGAGATTTTGAACGAGACGAATAGGGCGGAAGTTTATGCCGATTTCTTAACTCGCCTTAACGGTATGCTATAAGGCACTATTTGACGAATAACTGCGGCAGAGTCGCGCTTCGACACTCATTTACGCTTCGTAAATTAGGGTTGCCGAAAGCGCGACTCTTTCTTGTTTTTCATTCAAATATTGCCTTATAGTAGCATCAAAACACATTCGAAGACGGAACACGAGCCGCAAGGCGGCGAGCGTCAAAAGGGCTTTTTCGCGCTCTTCATCCAAATATCGCATACAGCATAGAGTTGAGATACTCAAAACACATTTGCAGACATAACACTTTTTTTTTCAAAACCACAAAATTAGGCGTTCAAATGCCTTGAAAAAAACAAGATGTTGTGGTATCATACATTTATTATTATATTTATAAAGGTTTACTGTATGGCAAATCAAGATTACAAGGCAGGCGATATTCGGATTTTGGAAGGTCTGGACGCCGTGAGAAAACGTCCCGGTATGTATATCGGTACGACGGGAAGCAAGGGTATGCATCATATCCTTTGGGAAATTATCGACAACAGTATCGACGAAACCGCAAACGGCTACGGCGATACCGTGCGCATCGAACTTTTGGACGACAACGTCGCAAGAGTCAGCGACAACGGACGCGGCGTGCCTGTGGATAAGCACCCCAAACTCAAAATCAGCGGCGTTGAGGTGGTTTTCACCCAACTTCACGCAGGCGCGAAATTCGACAACGGTCAATACAATTATTCGGGCGGTTT
The DNA here is from genome assembly GCA_900549225.1 of uncultured Eubacteriales bacterium. Taxonomy (GTDB): domain Bacteria; phylum Bacillota; class Clostridia; order Christensenellales; family CAG-917; genus CAG-475. The sequence goes on from URNP01000018.1 coordinate 20,375, forward strand.
GCACGGCGTGGGCGCATCCGTCACCAACGCGCTTTCCGAGTGGCTCACGGTTGACGTCAAGCGTGACGGCAATCTTTACAGAGCGGAATTTTGGTCGCCGCAAGTGGGCACGAAGATAAAGAGCGGTATCGTAAAGACGCCTCTCACAGTCATCGGAAAGGTCAAAGGCACGGGTACGAGCGTCAAATTCAAGCCCGACGAGAGAGTTTTCGGAAAAGAAAAATTCGATTACACGGTCATTGCCGAGCGTATGCGCGACGTTGCGTATCTCAACAAAGGCGTTACGATAATCATCGACGATTTGCGTATGCCTCTTGCGGGCGGCACGGGCAAACACGACGTTTTCTGCTTTAAGGGCGGTATCGCCGACTACGTGCAATATCTCAACGAAGGCAGAGTCGTGCTTTACGACAAGCCGCTTTACGTCGAGGCAAAAGAGGCGCATTTCGAGGTTGCGGTTGCCATTCAGCACACCGAAGGTTATTCGGAAAATATCTATTCTTACGTCAACAATATTCCGACCGCAGAGGGCGGCACTCACGAAGTCGGTTTCAAGAGCGCGGTCACCAAGGTCTTCAACGATTACGCAAGAAAAAACAATATTCTTAAAGAAAAACAAGCCAATCTTTTGGGCGAGGACTTCAGAGAGGGTATGGTTGCGGTCATCACGGTTAAGATGCAAAACGTGCAGTTCGAGGGTCAGACGAAGGGCAAACTCGGCAACCCCGAAGTTCGTCAGAAAGTCGAGAATCTCGTGAGTGAAAAACTTGCGGAATTGCTTTTGCAAAGAGGCAACAAGGTTATCGCCGAAAAAATCATTGCCAAAGCAATGGGCGCGGCAAAGACGAGAGAAGCGACAAAGCGCGCGAAGGATTTGAGCCGTCAGCAAAACAAACTCAACGGACTCAACCTCGTTGGAAAACTTGCCAGTTGCTCGGGCAAAAACGCCGCTATCAACGAGTTGTTCATAGTTGAGGGCGACTCTGCAGGCGGCAGTGCAAAGCAAGCGAGAGACAGATTCTTCCAAGCCATTTTGCCTTTGAGGGGTAAGCCGCTCAACGTCGAGAAAGCCAGCCTTGAAAAAATCCTCGCAAACGAGGAATTTGCAACGCTTATCTCCGCTTTGGGCACAGGCATAGACCCCGAATTCGATTTGGACAGCCTCAAATACGACAAAGTTATCATTTTGGCGGACGCGGACCAGGACGGCGCGCATATCCGCGCGTTGCTTTTGACTTTCTTCTTCCGCTATATGCGCAGACTTATAACCGAAGGTCACGTTTATATCGGTATGCCTCCGCTTTATCGTCTGCAAAAGAAAGACGAAATCCTCTATTGCTACGACGATAACGCGCTCGTGGAAGGACAAAAGAAGATGGGCAAAAACGCTTTGCTTCAACGCTTCAAAGGTCTTGGCGAAATGAATCCCGAGCAACTTTGGGACACCACTATGGACCCTGCAAAGCGCACCCTCACGAGAGTGACGATAGACGATGCGGCTATGGCGGACAAGCGCATCACCATACTTATGGGTGACGACAGCAATATCCGCAAAGATTATATCTATCAATACGCCGACTTCAACAAAATCGATACGTTCAAAGTGTCGAAAGAACAAGAAAATCAATAATTTCAAAATTATAAAAGTATACCGAAATGACAAAAAAACAACACAAAGAAATTGAATACAACTCAGTCGTGCTTGACACCGTTTTTGAGGACGTCATGCACAATTCGATGATTCCGTATTCGGAAAACGTCATACTTGACCGTGCGTTGCCAAGAGTGGAGGACGGTCTGAAACCCGTCCAGCGCAGAGTGCTTTACTCTATGCACGAAATGGGACTCACGCCCGACAAACCGCACAAGAAATGCGCAAGAATCGTGGGCGATTGTCTTGGTAAGTATCACCCCCACGGCGACAGTTCCGTCTACGGCGCGATGGTGCGTATGGCGCAACCTTTCGTGATGAGAATGAAACTCGTCGACGGACACGGCAACTTCGGTTCTGTGGACGGAGATTCGGCGGCGGCTATGCGTTACACCGAAGCGAGAATGAGTCCTCTTGCGCTCGAACTCTTGCGAGATCTCGACAAGGAAACGGTCACTTGGTCTCCGAACTTCGACGACAGCCTCGAAGAGCCGAATACGCTCCCCGGAAGATTTCCCAACTTGCTCGTCAACGGCGCAAACGGTATTGCAGTCGGTCTTGCGACGAATATCCCGACTCACAATATGGGAGAGTGTATCGACGCAACCGTGATGAAAATCGACAATCCGAGCGCGACGATAAAAGATTTGTTCAAAGTGTTCCACGGCCCTGACTTCCCGACGGGCGGTTTTATCATTCCGGTTGACAATCTCGAAGATATCTACTCGACGGGTAAGGGCAGAATCAAAATTCGCTCCCGTCTTCATATCGAAAACGACGACAACGGCAAAAAGAATATCGTCATCACGGAGATTCCGTATCAGGTGTCCAAGTCGGAATTGCTCGCTCGTATAGCAGACCTCAAAGAAGCCAACAAGGAAACTTTGCAAGGTATTGCCGAAATCGTGGACGAGAGCGACAAGTCGGGAACTCGTGCAGTCATAAAATGCAAAAAGGACGCGGACGTCAACAAAATCGTTGCGTTCCTCTTCAAAAAGAGCAATCTCGAGATGGGATATTCCATCAATATGGTGGCAATTGCCAACGGCAAACCCGAGCAACTCTCGCTTACCGCGTATCTCGACTACTATATCGAATATCAGCGCAAAATCATCGTCAATCGCACCACTTACGACCTCAAAGCCGCAAAGGCAAGGGCGGAAATCGTCAGAGGTTTGTTGGTGGCAATACGCAATATCGACGAGGTTATCCGCATAATCAAAGAATCGGAATCCACTCAAAAAGCGAAAGAAACGTTGAGAGCGAGATTCGATCTTAGCGACGCACAGGCGCAAGCGATTCTCGATATGCGACTCAAGAGCCTTGCAAAACTCGAAGTGGGCAAACTCGAAGAGGAACTTGCTCATCTCGAAAAACAAATCGCTTTGTTTGAATCCGTTTTGGCATCCAAACGCAAGCAACTTTCAATCGTCAAAGAGGAACTGACAGCAATCAAGAAAGCACTCAATTCAGAACGTATGACGGTTATTTTGAGCGGCGAGCAAGAAGAAGACAACTACACTGCGCCCAGTGAAGCCGAAGCGGTTGCCTATAGAGACGGTGTGCTCGTGACCAACAAGGACGGTCAAATGCGCTTTATGTCGCAAAAGGCGTACGCCACGGCAAAGAAAGACTTTGGTTCGCTTGCAGAGGACGCACTTCCGACTTGCCATATGCCCGTGAACAACAAAGGTACGCTTTATGCGGTGACCAACCTCGGAAGCGTCGTCAAGATCGACGTCACGTCGTTGCCCGAAAAGAAGTTTAAGGACAAACCTTTCAAACTCGGCGCAATCAATCAGGACGTGCAGACGGGCGAAACCGTGGTCAAACTCTTCTTCTTTGAAGGAGTGCCTGTCGGCGAATTCGTGCTGTTCACGAAACAGGGCGGAGCAAAGAGAGTGGATTTGAGCGAATTCTCGACCGTATCGAAGTCGTATCTTAAAGCAATCAATCTTCAAGATAAAGACGAAGTCGTGGGCGCAGATATCGTCGACGACGAGAAGAACGTGATGGAAGTCACCAAAGAAGGTCAGGTGCTTGCCTACAAAGCCACGGAAATTCCGCTTCAAGGCAGAACGGCGGCGGGAGTCAAGGGTATAAAACTCTCGGACGGCGACAGCGTCGTGTTTGCAGGACAAGTCGAAGAAGAGGGTGAGATTATCGTCGTTTCCAACACGGGATATGCAAAGAGAGTCATCGCTTCGCTCATCGACCCGACTTCGAGATACCTTAAAGGCGTGAAAATCATCGAACTCGACAAATCGTACGTCAAATACGTCGGCACGGTGAAGATGCCTTACGACTTGGCTTTCGTAAGCGGCGGTCAGACGAGCATCGTCAACACGGAGAGCATCCGCATCGATACGAGAACAACCAAAGGCAAACAAATCTTCAAGCAGGAAGTTACGCTCGTAACACCCGTTACTGACGGAGAAGAGTGAGCCTAATTAATAATGAATAATTAATAATTGCGGACGGCTGCAAAGCATCCGAAACGAACACTCATTCGAAGTCTACTTATAAACGTAATGTGTGACTTCGAAGACGGAATTGGAGTCGCAAGGCGACGACCGTAGCGAGCGCCGAACTCGTCGGATAGTACGA
>URNP01000019.1 GCA_900549225.1 uncultured Eubacteriales bacterium
AGTCTTATTGATTGTAAGGAATAATCTGAATATTTCCATAAAAGCCATGAAAACACTATTGCTTAGTAGAGGTTTTTCGTTGTTATAGACAATAAAACTCGAACTTGACGGTATAAAATACCGTCACCACGCCCAAAGGCGCGGTTATGACCAACGGTCATACTGCACGCTACGCTTCCGAGTGCAAGCACTCACGCTCGCTGATGGACGAGTCTTATTGATTGTAAGGAATAATCTGAATATTTCCATAAAAGCCATGAAAACATTATTGCTTAGCAGAGGTTTTTCGTTGTTATAGACAATAAAACTCGAACTGACGGTATAGAATACCGTCACCACGCCAAAAGGCGTGGTTATTGTGCGCCTATGATGACAATCGGTTTACCACACACGATAGCCATCCGCACCTGTAGCACTTACAGGAGCGGATGTTTTTATTGAACGTCTGTTATTGAGACAATAAAACTTAAAATTGGCATATACAAATTCGAGAAATATCGCCAAAATGGCATATTGGTCAAGTGATTATATTGCCAAAAGAGTTGGGAAAAACTATTTGCAAAGTGCAGAATTTGCATATTGCTTTTAAACGTTGAGAATCATAAAACTATTCTGCATGACAAAAGCCTCGCTATCAAGCGAGGCTTTTGTGTTTTTCGGTTAACGTACAAATACCGTGCGGCGATTATGCGGAAAGGACGACGCCTTTTTTCTTGCGGACAAGACGTGCGATTGCTTTTACGAATTCCACCATAGGAATGATCGATATAGCAAGCGCGATCGCTATGCCGTATTCTGCGCCGTCGAGTTTGGCAAGTTCAAAGGCGTCGGCAAGAGGTTTCACTTCGACTACTAAAGTCGTGAGTAAGAGCGAGAGTACGCCCGCGCCCCAGAGCCACCAGTTCTGCTTCTTCATCTTGAAAATCGAACCGTGAAGCGAACGCATATTGAAGGCGTGGAAGATTTCCGCCATAGAGAGCGTCAAAAACGCCATAGACGAACCGAGCGTTTCTGCGCTGTACAAGCCGCTTGCGATTGCTTCGGCGTGGTGCATTTTGGCAAGCACTTCCGTGCCGATGAAATACGAGGCGATGGTGATTGCGGTGATGAGTACGCCTTGGTAACTTATCGCAAAGCCCATACCGTTTGCGAATATGCCGTCTTTGCTGTTGCGAGGAGGACGGCTCATTACGTCGCGCTCGGGCGATTCCATGCCCAAAGACAGCGCGGGGAAGCAGTCCGTGATGAGATTGATCCACAAAAGGTGCGCAGGTTTGAAGACCGTGAAGCCTGCAAGCGTTGCTACGAATATCGACAGCACTTCGGAGAGGTTGGACGCAAGAAGGAATTGTATGGATTTGCGAATGTTGTCGTAAATGCGTCTGCCTTCGCCGACTGCGGATACGATGGTTGCGAAGTTGTCGTCGGTGAGAATCATATCCGCAACGTTTTTGGTGACGTCCGTGCCCGTTATGCCCATGCCTACGCCGATATCCGCATTTTTGATGGACGGTGCGTCGTTGACGCCGTCGCCCGTCATTGCGGTGATATAGCCTTTTGCACGCCACGCGTTGACGATTCTCGTCTTGTGCTCGGGTTGAACGCGCGCGTATACGGAATATTTTTCAACGTCGTTTGCAAAGTCTTCGTCGCTGATTTTGTCGAGTTCAGCACCCGTGATTGCTTGCGACGGATCGGTGATTATCCCAAGTTGCAGTGCGATTGCAACGGCGGTGTCTTTGTGGTCGCCCGTTATCATTATGGGGCGGATGCCTGCCTTTCTGCATTCGTCGATTGCGGGTTTGACTTCGGGACGGACGGGATCGATCATGCCCACGAGTCCGATGAAGCACATATCTTTTTCGTCCTCTTCGGTGGTGTATTCGTCCTTTTGAGCGTCGAGAAGTTTTTGCGCAACCGCAAGCACGCGGAGCGCTCGGTCTGCCATTTGCTTGTTGGCGGCAAGAATTTCGTCGCGCTTTTCGTCGGTCATCTCTACGGATTTGCCGTTTTCAAGGCAGAAAGAGCAACGCTTGACGATTTCGTCGGGCGCACCCTTGGTGTATTGCACGATATTGCCGTTTTCGCTCTCGTGTATCGTCGTCATCATCTTGCGCATGGAGTCGAAGGGGATTTCGCCTACGCGCGGATAGAGTTTCTTTTGCTCGTCCTTGTTTTGCTCGAGAGAGGTTGCGTAGTTGACGAGGGCGCACTCGGTGGGTTCGCCCGTTGCCTCGCCTTTTTCTTCGTCGTATTCTGCGTCCGAGCAGAGTGACATTGCGTTTGCAAGCAACTTTTCGTCGTCGCCGTAGTGGTCTACGACGGTCATCTTGTTTTGGGTGAGCGTGCCCGTCTTGTCCGAGCATATGATTTGCGTGCAACCGAGCGTTTCAACCGCGGTGAGTTTGCGTATGATAGCGTTGCGCTTGGACATATTGGTTACGCCTATGGAAAGGACTATCGTCACGACGGTGGCAAGACCTTCGGGAATCGCCGCAACCGCAAGCGATACCGCTATCATAAACGTGTTGAGTATTGTTGTCGCCGTGTCCGCTTTGAGAGTGCCGTCGACCGCCGCGCGTATTAGGCTCACCGCAAATATCACCACGCAGATGCCGATGACTAGATAGGTGAGAACTTTGCTGAGTTGAGAAAGTTTCTGTTGAAGGGGAGTTTTGCCGTCTTTGGCTTGGGTGAGTGCGTTGGCAATCTTGCCCATTTCGGTGTCCATGCCCGTTGCCACGACGATTGCCTTGCCTCTGCCGTAAACCACCGTGCTGCCCATAAACGCCATATTCTTTCTGTCGCCGAGAGGCACTTCGCCGCTCGGTGCATCTATGACGTCGCAGGTTTTAAGCACGGGAACGGATTCGCCGGTGAGCGCGGCTTCTTCGATTTTCATGCTTGCGCATTCGATTATTCTCGCATCCGCAGGAACGGCGTCGCCTGCTTCAAGCACGATTACGTCGCCGACCACCAAATCTTCGCTCTTGACGACCACCAAGTGTCCGTCGCGTATGACTTTCGACGTGGCGGCGGCTATCTTCTGAAGGGCGTCTATTGCCTTTTCCGCTTTGCTTTCCTGCGCTACGCCGAGAATTGCGTTGATCACGACCACCGCCATAATGATGATGACGTCGGAGGGGAACTCTTTGGTTGCGCTCGACGCGTTGTTGACTGCCGTCAGCACGCCCGATATGATTGCCGCAACGATGAGAATGAGCGTCATCGGCTCGATAAACTGCTTCAAAAAGCGCAGAATTATCGGTTCTTTCTTGCCTTCGGCAAGTTTGTTTTTGCCGTTCGCTTCAAGGCGAGATTCCGCTTCTTGCGAGGTTATGCCGTCTACGCTCGATTTTGCATCGGCACAAACGGCATCAATGCTTTCAAGATAGTGTTTCATAAATGCTCCTATATTAGTTTATAGAATACGTTGTATTTCTATAATATTTTTCGTTGAGTAAAGTTTTTAGTGCAATTTCCCCTTTCCTCACGCGTTTGGACTTCGGCGCTCTCTACGGCCTTGCGGCTCGTGTTACGTCTTCGAACGAATCGTGTGCAGTATAAAAAAAGACCTATCCTTGCGGATAAGTCTCATCATTTCAAATAAAACCGGAGACAGCGCTCGTGTTAGCGGCTTTATTGCACTTTAGGGGAAAAGTGCCGATTACTCCCTTATTTGAGTGCATTGTACCATATAAATTTTTGCTCGTCAAACGTTTGAATATGCGCTTTTGTCTTAAAAAACGATTTAATAAAAGATCCGTTATAAAAAAATCCGTCAACTGCGTGACGGATGATTTTTCGTTCGGGAAGATAGGCTTTTCTCTCGTTGACGGATAATCCGTTATCGGCGCTCGGTAAATTCCGCTTTGAGTTCGAAACAAGGGCGTTTGCGCACGAAACCTATCATCGTGAGGTCGTTGCCGTCGAGGGTATATTCGAGCCGCACGCTCGCGCCAAGTTTTATTTCGGACTTAAATTCGATTTCAAGCGTTTTTAGCGTGTGCGCAAAAAGGTAGTCTTTGCCCAAAACGTCTTCCATACAATCGAGGTATTTGGCGTTGTTCATATGCCCGTTAATATCCACCTGACTGTATGCGACTTTGAAGCGTTTTACGTTTTGTTGCTTTCCGAGCGATACGCCGAAAGACAAGGGTATTTCGTTGCCCGTTTTTATTCCCGGGACGACCACGCCGTAGTTTTCGGGGAACACCATTTTGCGCTTTTTTGAGTCCATCAAAAGCCAGACGGCACTCGCTTTGAGCAAGGTGTTTCCGTCCTTGTCGAGCATTTGATAGTATCTCGGAAACAGCACGCGCATAGTGTCGCCCGCCCAACTCGAAAGGGTGACTTCGTCATCGTAGCAGGGTAGTTTTCCTATTTCCAGACGCACTCTGCAAACCACCCACAACGCACCTTGGTCAAGAGTTTTCGCTCTGCCCGCGCCGAGTGCCTCGGTGTGCGCGATGGATATTTCCTGAAGGTTGCGCATAAGCACCGATGGGCGCAAGTTGCGATACATCGTCACATCGTCGGCAAGAAGTTTATGGTGGGTTGTATATACCAAATCAGCCATTTATATCACCGTTTTGTATTGTTAAACGTCACGTTGCGACCAAAATCACTTCGTAGCCGCATTGTATACTACGTCCACGACCTCGCCTACCGTGCGCAGTTTCATCCACGTTTTATCGGGGATTTTTACGCCATAGTCGTTTTCGAGCGTGCAGATGATATAGATGTAGTTGAGCGATTCGTAACCTTTTGAATTGATTGTGGTTTCGCGTGTGATTTCTTCGTTTTGCAAAGAGGGAATATATTGCTTGATAAGTCCGGCCAGTTTGTTTTGAATCTCTTGTTTGTTTACTTGTGCCATATTTGCTCCTTTTTTGTAGTTTACGTATTTTTTCGAGAATGACTTTGCGGCGAATCACCTTTTACGTCTTTACAGTTCGTATCTTTTCACTTTGCCCGTTGCCGTTCTCGGCAATTTGTGTGGCAAAACGTCGAGGTGGGTTATCTGCATATTGAACGGCTTGCTTTTGTTGAACGCCGCAAGTTTGTCTTTGAGCAAACTCACGTTCAAAAAGCCGTCGCCGTTGCCCACGAACAAGGTTATCGCGTCGTCTTTTATTGCAAGTGCGGCGTCTTCGAGTCCGAGTTGTTCGGCGATTTGATTTTCCCATTCGGGCAAGAAAATTTTGTTGCCGTTTTCAAGCACGATTACCTCTTTTTTGCGCCCGGTGATATAAAGGCTCCCGTCCTCGTCGAATCTGCCGAGGTCTCCCGTGTGCAACACGCCGTCGACAAGCACTTCGTCCGTTGCCTCTTTGTTTTTGTAGTAGCCTTGCATAATACATTCGGGGCAGCGTATGAGGATTTCGCCATCCTCGCCGAGCGTTATGTCGTCGTCGGGGCATACCGACATCGCAAACGGATTTTCGCCGCAACTTATCGCAACGCCGCTCGACGTTTCGGTGAGCCCGTATCCGAAACGCACTTCGATTCCTTTCGCTTTTGCCGCCGTAAGCATTTGCTCGGTTGCGGGTCCTGCGCCTACGAGGATCATTCTCAATCCGTCGTTGAGTGCGTTGAAACCTATGAGGAATTTGAGAATAGACGGCACGACGGATATAATCGTGGGCTTAAAGTAGCCGCAGTCTTTGGCGATGTAGCGCATACCTCTCGTCATCGACACGCACGCGCCTTGCGACATAGGCCACAGCATTGCGCATACAAATCCGAAAACGTGGGTGAGGGGTAGCAAGCAAAGCAGATTGTCGCTTGCGTGGCAAGGGCATTTTGCCTGTCCGTTCCACGCGCTCGCGCACAGCGATTTCGACGTAAGAACGACCGCTTTCGAGGAATGAGTCGTACCCGACGTGAAAAACAGAATATTTCCTTCGCCGTCCGCAAGACTTACTTTTTCGGACGGGGCGATTTTTAGTTTCGAAGCGTACGGGGCGGTCAAACCGTCTGTTAAGAGCGTTTCTACGTCGGTGGCAAGCACTTGAGCCTGAATTACCGCCGCCTCGCTCATCGGATCGAGCAAAACGGTTTGTTTGCGCGCGAGCACGCACGCGTACATATCTATAATCCATTTTATCGACGGGGCTTGCAAAATGCCGACGCAATTTGCGTCCAAATGTTCTATTTGCGCCTTGCGCGCTTGAATTTCCTCGTACAACGTCGCGTACGTCAAACGCTTGATTTGCCCGTCTTCGTCGTATGCGAGGGCGGTGTCGTCGGCATGATTTTTCGCATTGTGCAAGAGCATTTCGTCAAATGATTTGAATTTCATACTCACCTCCGAATCACCGCATATTATAACACGCATGTTCTTTCTTGTGAATACCAAATTTGAGAATAAATAAAAAAGTATCGATATTTTTTGAAAAATTATTTACAATTCAAAAATAAATGGTATAATTTTATTATCAAACAAATAGTTTGAATAAACTATATTTTCAACAAGGAGAAACTTATGGCTAAAAACGACAAGATTTGTATTATCGGCGCAGGTCCTGCGGGATTGAGCGCGGCTGTACACCTTGAGAAGAACGGATACACCGACTACGCTATCCTCGAAAGAGAAGATCACGTTGGCGGCAAGTGCCATTCTCCGTATCACGACGGAAAGAGATTTGAAATGGGCGCAATTATGGGTTGCCCGACTTACTACGCAGTGCATGAACTCGAATTGTTCGGCGGCGTTGATCACGACGGCCCGAAACTCGAGCGTGCTTACCGCAGACAAAACGGCAAACCCTACGATCCGTTCGACCCCAAGAAAAATCCGCTTCTCATTCCGCGCCTTTTGAGAATGAAATCTCAGGTTAAGAAACTCGGCACTTTGCTTGCAACTAAGTATAAGGGCTATCAATACACCGGTCACAAGGGTATTTCCCAAGGCAAATACGACGGATACGATCCCGTCACCGGCGAACACGTGGTCGGCGAAAACCCCAACCTCAAAGATCTCAGCATGAACTTCAAAGACTTCTGCAAGATGAACGGTGTTTCTCTTGCGCAAGAAATTTGGATCGGACCGTACACCGCTTTTGGATACGGATTCTTTGACGAGATCCCTGCGGCCTACGTTCTCAAATATTTGGATTTTGCAACCGCGATGTACTTTGTCAACAAAGATTTGTGGACATGGAAAGACGGCACTCAATCCATCTACGAAGCAGTGAACGCAAAATTGCAACATCCTGCTCGCCTCAACGTCAACATCACCAAAGTTACGCGTGAAAACGGCAAAGTGCAAGTTTACGTCGGCGACGAGATGGAAGAATTTGACAAGATCATCGTCACTGCGCCGCTTCAATATTTGCCGAACTATTTCGACGCAACCGAAGACGAGAAGGAACTTTTTGCAAAGATCGACTACGAGCGTTACGACGTCACCGCAATCACTTGCAAGAAAGGCACGTATTATCCCGATATGTCCGGTTATCTGTTCGACAACATGGTCCCCGAGCGCCTCGGTCACCTTATGGTCTTCTACCACAGATGGGCAAACGAACCCAACCAAGTGCTCACCACTTACGTGCTTCGCAACTACAAGGGCAAAGAACTCAAGACCTATGAAGAAGCAAAGAAGATGGCGTGGGACGATATGAAACTCTGCGGCATCGATATCGACAAGTGCGTCTACGAGCGCAAGTGGTATTACTTCCCGCACGTCTTTGAAAAAGATTACGCCGACGGTTGGTATGAGAAAGTTGAAGCAATGCAAGGCAACCTCAACACCTACTATGCAGGTGAGATCATGAGCTTCGGCGATATGGAAGAGACTGTGCAATACTCCAAGGACCTCGTCGCAAGATTCTTCTAAGACTGCACTATTTGGCGAATAACTTCGGCAGAGCCGTTCTCACAAACAGTCACGTACGACAAGTACGCTCCTGTCTGTGAGAACGGCTCTTTCTTGTTCTTCATCCAAATAGTGCGGTCTTGCAAACGCACTATTGAGCAAATAGCATTGAACGGGCTTAGAAAAAGTGAGCAATAGGGGAAAGCCCGAAGGGAAGGGGTGACGTTTGATTTTAGGGATACGCCGTCAACTTTTATAGAGGAAGTTCTGCATAGAAAGGCGGGGAAGACGGTTGCAAAAAGTTACAAATTTGGCAAAAAAAGTTGACATTGATTGCAGGATTTGTAGAAACTGTCAAGATTTTTGAAAAAATGCTTATACAAAAATTTTAATTTTTATGCATTTTTAATGTTTTTTTGCATAAAATCAAGTAAAAATCGTATGAAAATCGGGGCGAAAATCGTGTCGGGAACAGGCGCGTCGGACGAAAATTCCGGGGCAGAAAAGCGAAAATCCGCTTGAGGACATATAATATATACTATATATAGATGAAAATAATCCTTAAATAATAAAACAGGGCGGAGAAGAGGCGTTTTGGCGGCGGTTTGAAAACGATTGAAAAATCGGGAGTTGCGATTTTGCATAAAAATAAAATTTTTCAAAAAAACAAAAAAAATTGTTTACAGATCGGCAAAGTGCGCTTATAATGTGTTCATTAAAAAAGGATGAAAAAAAGCAAAATCTTGGTTCTATAACACAAAGGCGTGGACAAAAGCAAGCGAAATTGCAAAAAAGTTCAAACAATTTTGTGACAGAATCAAGCGAAGATTGCGCCTGACGGCTGGATTGCCACGGCACTGTGTGCCTCGCAAAGACGAGAGGGTGGGACACCCACACCCGATTGAGATTGCCGTCCCCGGAGATTCCCACGTCGCTACGCTCCTCTGAATGACACGAGGACGGAGCGTTCGAAAGAAGGCAAGGGCAAAAACAAAACGGTATCAAACAAAAATCCAAATATTAAAATACAAAATGGAGGTAACAACAATGAAGCAAAGAAAAATTATTGCTATATTGGCTATGATTTTGGTTCTCGTGCTTACAGTCGGCGTTCTCGCGGCGTGCGGTGATAAGACTCCGGATACCCCAACTCCGACGCCCGACGAGCCTCAAGATGATACCATTTATACCGATGGCACAGGCTGGGACGATCCGAAAGATTATATCAACTATGATTACACGGCACAAATGCCAGGTCAATGGTGCACGATCTTTAACAGTGACAACGTCAATAACACGATGGAAAGTTACTTCACGAGTTCTTTCTATGAGTTCAACTATGAATTTGACGCAAACGGCGAAATCGTTTCCGGTGGCTACACTGTAGAATATTCTGCGGCAAGAAAACTCGTTGACGTCACTGCAAAATATGCAGGCAGATACGGTCTTGCGGCCGACGCAACGAAGGGACAAGCATTTGCTATGACTCTGCGCACCGATTTGACTTGGGACGACGGCACTCCGATCAAAGCTGCAGACTTCGTTTATTCGATGAGTCAACAACTTTCACCGAAATACTTGTTTGACACTGCATCCAACTACTACAGCGGAAACTACACCATTCACAATGCTCAAAACTACGTAAAGCAAGGACAATCCGGTTGGTTTGATGCAAGAAGCACCTTCGGCACTTACAGCGAAAGCCTTGACAGCAAACTCGTTTTTGCAATCGGCGCAGGTTCTACGAATAAAAATTATGGCAATGCACAAGCATACTATTTCAGTGCTTGGGGTTTGCCCGCAGGTACCACTGCTGAAGCCGCTGCAAACTTTATGGTTACAGTCGGCGGCGCAAAAACAACCGCAGAAGCGATCGTCGCTCTCGAAGGAAAAACTCTTGCCGAAATCAAAGCGGACGCAACGATGAAGGCAACTTGGGAAGCGGTCCTTGGTTTCTGGCAAACCGAGCCGAACGAAGAACTTGACTTCTTCCTTACCTATTACACTTATCCCACGATGGATTTCTCCGAGGTCGGTTTCTTTGTCGGCGACAACGAATATGAACTCGTTATGGTCATCGACAACACCTTGAATCCTCTCGATGAAAACGGCAAATTGACCTATGAAGCAGGTTACTACTTCAGCAACTGGCCGCTCGTCAAGAAAGATTTGTGGGAAAGATGCGAAGATAAGACAAAGACTCCTTATACTAACAGCTATTGCACCACTATGGGTACAAGCGCAAGCTGGGGTCCCTACAAACTCACGAACTATCAAACCAATAAAACTTACACGATCTCTCGTAATGACAAATGGTTCGGATATGGCCGTAAACAATACGTCGGACAATATCAAACCGACAACATCATCACCAACAAGATTGCCGAATGGGATACTGCTTGGTTGGCATTCCAAAACGGTGAACTCGACGGAATCGGTATGGACGTTAAGATTGCTGCAGACTACAGAACCTCAAAACGCGCATACTTCACGCCTGAAACCTATACCTTTGACTTGAACTTGCAATCGGTTGCAAAATCTCGTAACGAAAAGAGAAACAACCTCCTTCTCAACTACGACGAGTTCAGAAAGGCAATCTCGCTCTCTCTCGATCGTGACGATTTCTGTGCAAAGAACAGCCCGAGTTCTCTGGCAGCACTCGGATTGCTCAACAGCATGTACTACTATGACGTCGAAAACGGTGGCGTCTATCGTGAAACAACTCAAGCGAAAGAGGCTATTCTCAATGCGTACGGCGCAACGAAGAACGAAGACGGTTCTTGGACTGTCGGCAAACTCTCCTATGACGATATAGAGGACGCACTCGACGCAACGACAGGTTTCAACCTCACTCTTGCACGTCAACTCGTTGATCAAGCTGTCGATAAAGCAATCGCAGACGGCAAATACAGCAAGGGCGAAAAAGTCGTGTTGACATATGGTATTGCAGAACAAACCGCTAACACCGACAGAGTGAAGAATTGGTTCCAATCCGCATTCGATGAAATGACAAAAGGTACTAAACTTCAAGGGCTTGTGAAGATCGAATACTTCATCTTCTCAGATAAGACTTGGTCCGAGCAATTTGCAAACGGCGAATACGACCTCTGCTTCGGCGCATGGGGCAGCGCGGCATTCAACCCCGCATACTTGCTCTGCGAAACTCAAATCAGCGAAGAAAACAGATATGCAGTTGCTTGGGATCCCACAACCGTAAGCGTTACTGTCAAAGCAACTCCGGATGCAAAACACGAAGACGGCGTCTACACTTACAACCTCGAAGAATGGAGATTGATCCTTCAAGGAAAGGAAGGTTGCCCCGTCAACTTCAAGAACTTCTCGATGGAAGATCAACTCGCAGCACTCGGCGCAGTGGAAACTACAATCTTGAAAGCATACTACTCCATCCCCGTTTACAGCAGATACTCTGCAAGTTTGATGGGCTACAAGGTTGACTATATCTCTTATGAGTACAACACCTTCATGGGCTACGGCGGAATCCGCTATATGAAGTACAACTACGACGAGGCCGGTTGGGAAGCATTCGTTGCAGAGAACGGCGGAAAACTTGATTATAAGAAATAATCAATAAATCAAATATTGTTTATAACAATATAGTATTTTACAACACGAAGCTGGGGCGAGGATACTTGTCCCAACTTCGCGTTGTTTCAAAAAGTTGCAAAAAGGAGATTCTCCTATGTATATGTTCAAATACATACTCAAACGTCTCGGGCTTTTGATATTCACCTTCTCGGTGATTATGTTGGTCTGCTTCGTTTTGATAAAATCGCTTCCTATCCCCATCAACGACGGTTTGGGCAAAGACAGAGAACTGTTGGAAGCAAATTTGCGCGCAAGAGGGTATTACGACCCTATTATGGTTCAACTTTGGAACTACCTTGTGCGTATTTTCACCAAGGGCGACTTCGGTATCGGCACGACAATGTCATCTTATATCAACAAGCCCGTGTGGGATTCTTTCGTGGATTGCATGCCTCCTACGATTCTCATCAACGTTTATTCGTCTATCATCGGCGTGCCTATCGGTCTCGGCCTCGGCATTCTTGCGGCTCTTAAAAAGAACAAATGGCAAGATCAAGTCATCTCGACGGGCGTTATGTTGCTTATATCCGTTCCATCAATCGTGTACGCATTTCTGATCCAGTATTTCCTTTGCTTTAAATGGAAGTTGTTCCCGCTTATGATGGCAAACGGAACGGACTATTTGTCGTGGGATATGTTCTACAGTATGTTGCCGGCGGTGCTTGCGCTTTGTCTCGGCTCTATCGCAGGCTATGCAAGGTACACGCGTGCGGAACTTACCGAAGTGCTGACCAACGAATTTATGCTTCTTGCTCGTACGAAGGGACTTACGAAGGGACAAGCGATCGTTCGTCATGCGATGAGAAACGCAATGGTGCCTATCTTCCCGATGATTTTGGGTGAATTCATTTCGGTCTTGAGCGGCTCGCTCATCATTGAAAAATTCTTCTCGATACCCGGCGTGGGCGGTTTGTATTTGGAATCGATTCAAGCACTCGACTACGACTTCTTTATGTTGCTTTCGGGCTTCTATACTTTGGTTGGCTTGCTTGCAGGCATCGTGGTCGACTTGAGTTACGGTCTTATCGACCCGAGAATCAGAATGGGGGCTAAATAATATGGAACAAGTCTATCAAAACATCCCCAAGGAAAAATTCGAGTTCGTGGACAAGCAAGACTTGTTGCACGAAAAATCTCTTGCCACGAAACCGCGTAGTTACATGGCGGACGCTTTCTCGCGCTTTTGCAAAAACAAAGGCTCTATCGTGGGCGCGTGCGTCATATTGATACTCGTTCTCTACGCAATTTTCGGAACGATTTTCTCACAGTATCCCGTT
The DNA here is from genome assembly GCA_900549225.1 of uncultured Eubacteriales bacterium. Lineage (GTDB taxonomy): Bacteria > Bacillota > Clostridia > Christensenellales > CAG-917 > CAG-475. The sequence continues at coordinate 12,706 of URNP01000019.1, forward strand.
TCTCACAGAGATACCTATTTCCGCTACGCATTGCCGCGCAGCGAACTGTTTGTGAAAACAAATTTCTGGGACGGTTGCGAAGAAAAAGAACTGTCAGAAGCCACGTTCTATTACTATTACTATATGGGTATGGAAACCGGTCATAACGCAGTCAAAAACCAAGAATATGCGACTGACGGTACTATGTATACCTTCCGTCTCGATTCTTATCACAAGACGGGCTGCGTCTATATGAAAATGTCGGAAGCGGATTATTTCCTTCTTCAACAGTATCAGAACGAAACCGGCAGACAGGTTATATATCCCGCACTCAGATTGTCGATGAAGAGAATGATTGAAACCTATCAGATTTCCACGAGAGGAAACGTGTCAAACGATACGGTTGCAAATTATTACTATAAGTTCAACAAGAAGAATATGAAACCCGAGTTGGACGCTGACGGCAATATTATCCCCGATTACAAAACGCATAGGGTCGGAAGAACTTCCAACGATGCATACAACTCCTTGCGTATTGCGGGCGACGGCGAAAACGGACTCGAATACGAGTACGCTCGTCCAAACGACGCCGGTTTCGAAGTGCGTGTAAATTACTACGAATATTATATCTTCGAGCACTCTTACGTGCTGAAAGACGGTATAGAAAAGCCCTCCTTTATCTTCGGCGCGAACGAAGAAGGGCAGGATATCTTCACTTGCCTTGCATCGGGTGCTTTGTTCTCGTTTGCTTTCGCAATCTCGGTTGCGCTCGTAAACCTGATCATCGGCGCTATCTACGGTGCAATCGAAGGCTACTACGGCGGAAAAGTGGACTTGGTTATGGAACGTTTCTCGGATATTTTGTCCGCAGTGCCGACCATGATCGTCATTACGCTTCTCAAACTGCATATGGGCACTTCGGGTGCGGTGCTTGTACTGTTCCTCGCATTCTTCCTTACGGGTTGGATCGGTATGGCGTCAACAACCAGAATGCAGTTCTATCGCTATAAGAATCAAGAATACGTGCTTGCCGCGCGCACTCTCGGCGCAAGCGACGCAAGAATCATCGTCAAACATATTTTCCCCAACGCACTCGGTACGTTGGTCACAAGTTGCGCTTTGGTCATTCCGTCTATGATCTATTCGGAAGTCAACCTTAGTTACTTGGGAATTATCAGTTTGACTTCGGGCAATCTGACAAGCGTCGGCACGCTCCTTGCGAGCGGTCAGAGCGCATTGATGACGGCGGCGCACGTCGCGTTGATGCCGTCGCTGTTCCTTGCGCTGTTGCTGCTTAGTTTCAACTTGTTCGGCAACGGTTTGCGCGACGCGTTCAACCCGTCACTCAGAGGTTCGGAGGGCTGATATGGAAAAGAAATTAGAAGTTAAAGATTTGCGTATTTCCTTCCGCACCGACGCGGGAAACGTGCAGGCGGTCAGAGGTATCGATTTTGACCTCTACAAAGGCGAAACCCTCGCCATCGTGGGTGAGTCAGGCTCGGGAAAATCGGTCACGAACAAGGCTATCATAGGTATCTCCGCTCCGAACGCAATCGTCGAAAGCGGCGAGATACTCTACGACGGCATGGATTTGCTCCAAATCAACGAGGAGGACTTCCATAAACTCCGCGGCGATAAGATCGCAATGATATTCCAAGATCCGCTCTCGGCACTCGACCCGATCAACCGCATCGGTATGCAACTCACCGAGGCTATGCTCCTCAAAAATAAGGCTAATCGCAGAGAGTCAAGAAAAGAGTTTAACACCAAAATGGCTCTCTTGCTCGAAGCCGTCAACAGTGCTATGGGCGTTGCCGCAAGCAGTGAACAGGGCAAGCGTAACGCGCAAAAAGCAAAGGATTTTAACACCTTCGAGGTGTACCACCTCAAAATCGAGGGTGCGTACAACAAGGCACACGAAAATGCCGAAACGGGGTTTGAAAACGTCACGGACTTGCTTTTCCATATCGAAAAGAACGCCGTCGAGAATTTCGTCAGATCCATTTACGATATTTTCAAGAACGCGAAACTTTCCGTGCACGAAAACGTTTGCTCAAGCGACGTTCTCACCGCAGGGCAGGAACTTTTCGAGGCAGTCAAGCCGCTTTTGAAGCAAAAAGCGAAAAACAGAGATTACTCCGTTTGCGTTGCGCCGCTCGAAAAACTCAAGGCTTGCTTCGAGGACGCTTGCAAAAAGGTTATGCCCAACTATTTCGCGCTTGCTTACTACGAGACGTTCGGCCACGGCGAAGAACTCCCGACCGACGTTGAGGAAGAAAACAAGTTTTTGCGAAAATACCTCGACGACAACTTTATGCTCGACTTCATCGACACCGCAAAACTCGGCGTCAAATATTCCTTCGATCGCTCGTTGGAAAAGAAGAAGGAGACCATCGAGTTGCTCAAACAAAACAGAAGCGTATTTGCAGAAAGCGAACCCGATAAAAAGGCGTTCAAAGAGACCGCAAAATTGCTCTCGGCAAGCGTTGCCGATTCAATCGACAAACTCGCTTTGGTGAAGGATAGCGCCGCGTATACGTTCAAGGCGAGCCTTATGCGCGCGATCAATACCTATTTCGACGCAATCCCCAACAACGTCAAAGAGCAAAAACGCTTCGACAGAGATCAGGCAAAGTTCGACAAACTCGTCGCAAAGGGAAAAGCGCCCGATTATAAGGTCGTTCCCGCAAAAATCGTCGATCTCGATATCGCAAGACACAATATCGTCGAAATCATCGACAAACTTATCGCAAACTACACGCACGCCGTCGAAAACGCCGAGAACTTCGATCTCGACGCAGGTACGGTGGCTATGATCGACTTCTTCAAGGAAAAAGCGCAGGCGGTGGCTTACCGCGTCACGCATATCGTGGCAAAAAATAAGGCGCTCAAACTTATGGAAGAGGTCGGTATTCCCGAACCCAGAAAGAGATATCGTCAATATCCCTTCCAGTTCTCGGGCGGTATGCGTCAGCGTATCGTCATCGCAATCGCGCTCGCCGCAAACCCCGATATCCTTATCTGCGACGAACCTACGACCGCTCTCGACGTTACGATTCAGGCGCAAATCCTCGAACTCATCAACAAAATCAAGAAGGAAAGAAACCTTTCCATCATCTTCATCACGCACGACCTCGGCGTCGTCGCAAATATGGCGGACAGAATCGCGGTTATGTACGCGGGCAAAATCGTCGAAACGGGTACGGCGGAAGATATCTTCTATTCGCCCGCTCACCCCTATACCTGGGCGCTCTTGTCCTCTATGCCCGACCTCGACACCAACGATAAACTCGAGGCTATCCCCGGCACTCCGCCGAATATGATCTATCCTCCAAAGGGCGACGCGTTTGCAGCAAGAAACAAGTACGCTATGAAGATAGACTTCGAAGAGCAACCGCCTATGTTCAAGATCAGCGAGACTCACAGCGCCGCAACTTGGCTGCTCCATCCGTCCGCTCCGAAGGTCGAAATGCCAAAAATCGTTTCGGATCGTATCGCGAGAATGAAGGCTCTTGCAAATAAGTCACAACAATAATCAAAGGAGGTCGAATATGGATAACAACGCAAACGAAAAAGAAACTCTCTTGCGCGTGGAACATTTGTGCCAATATTTCAAACTCGGTCAATCCACTCTCAAGGCAGTCAACGACGTATCCTTTGATATCAAAAAAGGCGAGGTGTTCGGCTTGGTCGGCGAGTCCGGTTGCGGTAAAACCACGACGGGCAGAAGCATCATCAAACTGTACAACTGCACCTCGGGCGACGTGTACTTTGAAGGCAGAAGAATCTGCGCGGGTACGCTTTCGTATAAGGAAGCAAGAAGCGCCGCTATCAAAAAGTTCAGCGCGGATTTGAAAAAGTCTCTCTTCAAAAAGAAGGGAGAGGAGTTGGAAGTCGATCTCAAAGCGTCTTTTGCCGATATGAAATCCGCCGTCAAAGAGCAAAACAAGAAAATCCGTAGTGCAAAACACGACCAAAAGAGATGTGACAAGGATTATGCCAAAGAGTATATGAACAAGGTCAAAGAAGAGTATAAGCCCAAGTTTGCCGCTCTTCAGAAGAAAGACAAAGAATATTTTGCGCTTCTCAAACAGTATCTCAAAGACCTCAATTTTGCACGAAAAACGAGACTCGTAACCAAGATTCAAATGGTTTTCCAAGATCCGATCGCATCGCTCGATCCTCGTATGACCGTGCGTGAAATCATTGCGGAAGGTCTTACCATTCGCGGAATCAGAGATAAAAAAGTCGTTGACGAAAAAGTGTACGACGTGCTTGAAAAGGTCGGCCTTGTGAGAGAACACGCAGGCAGATATCCGCACGAGTTCTCGGGCGGTCAAAGACAACGTATCGGCGTTGCGCGCGCCATCATTATGGAGCCCGAAATGATTATCGCCGACGAGCCTATCTCCGCTCTTGACGTGTCCATTCAGGCGCAGGTTATCAACCTTCTCAACGATTTGCGTCACGAACTCGGATTGACGATTATGTTCATTGCGCACGACCTTTCCGTCGTCAAATATTTCTCGGACAGAATCGGCGTTATGTATTTCGGAAATATGGTGGAACTTGCAACGTCGGACAGACTGTTTGCGCACCCGCTTCACCCGTATACGAAATCGCTGCTCTCGGCAATTCCGCTTCCCGATCCTATCTACGAGAAACAACGCAAACGTATCGTCTACAATCCTCTTGCGGATCACGACTATTCCGTCGATAAACCTCAGATGAGAGAGGTCGAACCCGGTCACTTCGTGTCTTGCAATCAGGCAGAGTTTGAAAAATACGTCAGAATCTGCAGAGGCGAAGAAGTGGAAGAAAACGCTCAACCTCAAGCAAGTGCGGCTCAAGAGGATCTCGTCGAAGAGAAAACCGTCGAAGTCGAAAACGCTGAGCGCAACGAGGCAGAACCGACCTCTGAACAACCCGTGGTTGCACAAGTCGATCTCGGACTTCTCAAACAAGAGGGCATTACCGTTGCAGGTCACGACGTCGTGCTCGATACCGACGAAAACCACACGGACGATTCTGAGCAATGAAGACGAAACTTATAAAAATCGGCGTATTGCTGTTGATTGCGCTTGCCGTTGTGCTTACGGTTTGCGGAATAAACGGTTTGCTCACGGAGAAACTCGCACCGAGAGACGTGATGAAAGTGCTCTGTGACGCGTTTTTCGTGTCGGGAGTCGTGTTTCTCGGCATAAGCGGACTCGCTTGGGCGTCTGATATGGGCGCGTTTGACGGCATCGGATACAGCATTTCGACGATGATAAACACGCATATGCCTGCCGGAAGAGGCTTGAATTGGCATAAAAAAGAGTCTTACGAGGAGTATAAGGAAAGGAAACACGCCCCTGAAAAGAAGAAAAAACTTAAAGCAAGTTTTATTATGGGTGCGTTTATGCTGGCTTTGGCAATCGTATTCCTCGTGGTCTATCTGACTGCTTGAAAAAAATATTAGCGTAAGAAAACGGAATCGAAAGATTCCGTTTTTTCCATCTAAAAATTCATTTTATGTAAAAAATAAAACCGCGCAAAACTCGATTTGCGCGGTTTTCTTATTTTTCAGTTGTCGTGCATTGGCGGTGGGGTGCAATACGTGCTTTCGGCACTGTTGCGCCGTTTTGCCTCTGCGACGTACGTCGTTAGATTTTGGTGACGTTCGTTTTTGCAACGGCAAGGCGGAAATCGTTTTCAAACAAGCCTTTGCCGCTTGCGCCGATAAAGTCTTTGCCGAGGAAGTCGTTGAGGTTGCCGAACAAGTTGATTTGCGGCACTCTGCCAACGAATTTGCCGTTTTCAACGAGAAGTGCGACTTGGCAGGGAGTTGCGTAATCGCCGCTCGTGGTCATATCTCCGCCCGAAGCGTCGAGAATGTAGATTGCCTTTTCGCCGTGTAGCAAATCTTCGATTCTGTCCGCCGTATTGCGAATGGACGCACCCGAAGCGCCCATAGAAGGCGTTGAGTCGTATGCGGCGTTTGAGCAACAAGCACGCGGTAAACCGTATTGTTTTGCAACTTTCTTGTTTGCGAGGACGCGTTTGAAAGTGCCTTCGTCGATGAGAACGTTTTCGCCGTTTTCGGCAAAAGAGCCTTCTGCGTCGAAAAGTGCAAGGTTCAACTCTTTATCTCTGTCGAGTTCTAGTGTGAATTTGTCGCTGAGTATTTGCTGTCCGAGTTTGTCTTTGAACAGCGACGCACCCGTTGCGTAACTCTCGCCGAAAAGGTGGTCGAGGCAGTTGCCGAAGAATAGAGATTGCTCTGCGACGACGGTGTATTTGCCGTCCTCGAGGGGAACGTCGTTGAGATATGCGTTGCAAAGCGCTTTAATGTCGTTTACGGCTTTTTGCTTGTCGTATTTGTCGATTGCCACGGCGTATGCAAAGTCCATAATGTTTGCGCTCGCTTTGCTCTTGATGCATATGACCAAATCCATTTCGTTGCCTGCATAATAGAGGGAAGCGTTTTGGCTGTTGCGATAGGTCGTTTCACTCTCGTGATACTGAATTTTGTTGCTGAAAAGGAAGTCGGGGACTTCTTTTTTGAGTTCTGCAAGCAATTCTCTCGCTATTTGCACGAAATGATCGGTGTCTACGATATGCTTTCTCGTATCGACGCTCTTGGTGACGTTTTGAGTGAGTTCACAGGGATAATCGATGCCTGCGGAGAGGTTTTCAACCGCTTGTTGCTCAAGTCCCGCAATATCGTCTTCGCCGATTTGACCCGCAACGCCGATACAGCCGTTGTCGTACGCGCGTACTGTCGAGGTGGTTTCAACGACTTTGCGCAAGGATTCGACCTCGGTTGCCACGACGTTTATCGACAGAGAGGATGTCTTGTGTGTGATATATTCTTTTTCCATAGGTTTCTCCTTATTGTACGTTCATTTCTTTAACGCGAACGAACGGACCGCCGTCCAGAACGTGAAGAGGGAATTGCTCCATCTTGCCGCAACCTCCGAATACGCCGTCCTCAAACACCGTTTCGTTGCTGAGTCCGTCTATATGCATAAGCGTTTCGAATACGTCGCCCGTGACTACTGAGATTTTTACCGGATCGCCGAGCTTGCCGTTTTTGATTTCGTATGCCACAGACGGCGCGATTGTGAACGTAGAGCCGCCCGAGCCGTGCGATACGGTGTCGATAAAGTAGCCTTCGTCTATGCCGGCGACGAGTTCGTCAAAAGTGCTGTTGCCCGGCTCGATATACGTGTTGGTCATTCTGACGATAGGCTCGAACTTGCAATCGATTGCTCTTGCGTTGCCCGTAAGTTCCTCGTCAAGCGCCGCTGCCGTGGTTGCGCTGTGCAAACGTCCACACAAAATACCGTCTTTGATGAGGTAGGTTTTGGTGCATCTCGTGCCTTCGTCGTCGAAGGGAACGTAGCCCGAGCCGAAATCGGTGCCCGTGTCTACGATTGACAAAATTTCGCTGCCGACCTTCTTGCCGAGCACCCATTCTTTTGCCATCTGCTCGTCGCCGAGCATAAAGTCCGCCTCGCTCTTGTGTCCGAAGGACTCGTGAGCGAACATACCTGCCGCCATAGGCGAGAGAATAACGGGGAATTTGCCCTTCTTGCAAGGTTTTGCGTTGAGAACGAAGTTGTCTGCGTCCGCCATTTTCTTTTCGATGGGCGCTTCGTAGTCCTTTATTTCGTCAAAGAACGGCTTTGCAAGTTGATAAAACGCTTGAACGAAGTCGCCGGGGGCTGCGAGTATGCCTGCCGCAAGAATTCCGCACATTTGATAATCGTATTTGATATCCGCACCCTTTGAAGAGTAGAATTCGTAACGGCTGTTGCGATCCTGATATCCGACTTGCGACATTGCGAGGAATTGGCTCTTTATGTGAGGTTGAATGTTTTGACAAAGCGCCTTTTTGTCTTCGAGCGGCACGTTTCTTGAATTGCGATCCTCAAATTTGTACTCGGTTGCAACGTTGACCTGATACCTTCTGACGATGGGATTGTTTGCGATATCGTCGTTGGGCGTTGCCTGCGCATACAGATTGTCGAGTTCTTCCTGAATCTTGCTCGTGTCGGACGTTGACGTATAAAGCCAAATTTGTCCGTCGTATACGCGAATAAACGCGCGCTTTTCGTTGCGCACTCTGCACACATCCAAAGCGCCGTTTTTGTAGACGATTGCGGTGGTGCTTCTGTCTTCGATTCGCACGTCCGCATAGAATTTCGGATTGAATTTATACATAATAACTCCTTTTTCAATTGATAATAGAATTATAAATCGCATTGGCTAAAATGTAAATACATTTTAGGCGTCATCGGCGCAACGACGAGTTGCGTTTTCGTGCAAATCGGCGCACAATTCGAGTATATGGCGTTTTGCTGTGGACAAAGCCGAAACAAAGTTGTATTATTTATTTAACGTCGCTGAGCGACGGGAGGTATACAATGAAAAAAGCAACTATAATCGCAGTCGCAGGAAAGGGCGGCGTGGGCAAAACCTCACTTGCCGCAACCATCGTGCGTACGTTGGTGGAAAACTTCCCCGACAAACGTATTCTGGCAATAGACGCAGACCCTGCGGTAGGTCTTTCCACCGCGCTTGGCGTTGAAGTGAAATCCACAATTGACGATATAAGAAAAAGCATAATCGAGAACGTTGAGGACGGCAACGCGCGCGCGGCAATCGAACTTCTCAACGAAGCGCGCTTCCGCATTTTTGACGCTATGGTTGAAAAAGATGGCTATGCGTTTATCGCCGTAGGTCGCCCTGAAAGTGCAGGTTGCTACTGCAAAATCAACGCGTATCTTAAGGACGTTATCGGCATTTTGTCCGAGGAATTCGACTACGTCGTCATCGACGGCGAGGCGGGAATCGAGCAGATAAACCGCAGAGTTATGGAAAAAGTCACGCACCTCATTCTCGTCACCGATCAGTCGAAGAAGGGTAGGGACGTGTGCAAAACCATAAAGAAAGTTGCCGACGAACTCGTGATGTACGACAAGATCGGAATCGTCGTAAATCGCGTTTCGGACGAGGAAGCTGTGCGCAATCTCGACTACGACGGAGTCAAACTTCTTGCAACTATAGGCGACGATAAAAACCTTGCGTCCTTTGACCTCAAGGGCGAAAACGTGTTTGAACTTCCTGCCGATTCAAACATCGTGATAGGCGTAAAACAAGCACTTAAAGTACTTGAAATAATAGAATAAACCCTCGATTTGTGCAATTGAAATCAAAATTGCAAAAACGAAATCGGTGATAAAATGATAAACATATTTGACGACGATATAAAGAAATTGAAGGCGTATATCGCAAAAAACGACGCCAAGGTTTACGCTTACGACGCGAGCAAGGCTTTGCCCACGAGCGAGCATAGTTCGCTCATTCTCACAAAAGACAGCGCATACGAACTCGGCGGAAGCGATATGCCGTGCGCCGTGGCAACCGTCCTCACCGACGGCCTGCCCGTCGTCAACCAAACGCTCGTTATCGGCAAAGAACTCAAAGACATCAAGCACGATTGCAACTATGCAAAAATCGTTTTGATTTCCGTCAAGGACGCTTCCGACGACGAGCAGGCAATTTTCGACCTTACCAAATCTTTGGAGTACGCAAAGTACAAAGAAAACGTGGAAGGCTTTATGATGCGTGCATCCGTCATCAAACAGCGTGAACAAGTGCGCGTTTCAAAAACCGCTCTCAAACAAGGCTTGTCTTTTGAATCGCTCGGCGCAACCACCATTAAGTCCTATCTGTCCCGTGACGTCGTCAACGCCGTCACCGTTCTCTTCGTCGCCGACACTGCTGCCGACTTTTCTCCTCTTCAGGATTTTGCCTCGCACACCTCGAAAATACTCTCCGCCTTCAACCACATTCTCGACAACGTACTCGTGGACTGCGCGCATTGTAATTTGAAGGAGATTTGCGATGAGGTTGACGGGATGCGTGAACTCCATATGCGTCAAGCGCGCTAAATAGCGCCTAACTTCGTCAAAGCCCTTTTGCTCACTCGTCACGTACGCAACAAGGGAATGAGGGAACTGCACTTTAGCCTTTCAAAACCGCGATATTGAGCGAATAACTGCGGCAGAGGCATCCGCTTGTCAACTCATTTACGCATAGTAAATTAGGGTTGCCATTCAAGGGGCGCTTTCTTGTTCTTCATCTCAATCATCATTTGAGAATAAAAAGTAAGACCGCGCTAAATCGCGACTAACTTTGTCAGCGCCCCTCTCGAAAAAAAGAGTGGCGTTTTTTCTCTACAAGAGTGTATTGCGTGAAAATTAAATTAAAATTTCCCCTTTCCTCAGGTGTTTGGACTTCGGCGTTTGCGCAATGCAATCCGCCTCGTTCGCTTTGGCTACA
>URNP01000020.1 GCA_900549225.1 uncultured Eubacteriales bacterium
CGTGCAGTATGACCGTTGGTCATAACCGCGCCTTTGGGCGTGGTGACGGTATTCCATACCGTCAAGTTCGAGTTTTATTGTCTATAACAACGAAAAAACCCTACTGTTCAGTAGGGTTTGCTATCGATTGGTGGAGACAATAAGACTCGAACTTATGACCTCTACGATGTCAACGTAGCGCTCTAACCAACTGGGCTATGCCTCCGTTTCATCGATAACATTTGCTATCTTACACTAAAAGCAAGCGTTTGACAAGTGTTTTTCTTTGTTTTGGCAAAATCTTTTTGAAAAATTAATGTGAAATCTTTTTCATATTTTTGTTGACTTATAGCGCAATATGTGATTTAATAAAAGCACAAAGACGAAAACGAATTGTCAATGCTCGAAGCATTGTGATTTTCTCCCTTAAATATCTTCTTACAAAGCAAATATCCCGAGTGTGGTCGCTCGGGATATTTGTTTATTTCGTTTTATTTTTGTCTTTACCTTTCAACCGTTTATATCTTTACAGTTGTTCTGCGAGTTCAAAAATCAATTTTTCGGTGTCTTGCCAGCCAAGGCACGGGTCGGTTATGGATTTTCCGTAAACGCCGCCGTCGGGAGATTGTGCGCCTTCTTCGATATACGACTCGATCATAAGTCCCTTGACGATAGTCTTGATATCGGAGGATTGGCGCATACTGTGCAGCACTTCTTTGGCGATACGCGGTTGTTCGAAGAATCGTTTTGCGGAGTTGGAGTGATTGGTATCCACGATGACGGCGTGATTTTCGAGTCCGCTTTGCGAGTACAGGTCCGCGAGTTTCCTCAAGTCTTCGTAGTGATAGTTGGGTATAGTCTGCCCGTTTTTGTCCACAGAGCCGCGAAGAATGGCGTGAGCGAGCGGATTTCCCTTCGAGTTGACTTCCCACCCCGAGTACACGAACGTATGCGGATGCTGTGCGGCGCGGATGGAGTTCATCATAACTGCCAAATCGCCGCTTGTGGGGTTTTTCATACCCACGGGGATATCCAAGCCGCTTGCGGTTAGGCGATGGAACTGATTTTCCACCGATCTTGCCCCGACTGCGACGTACGAGAGTACGTCGGACAGATAGAGGTGATTTTCGGGATAAAGCATCTCGTCCGCGCAGGAGAAGCCGGTTTCACGGAGTGCTTTTATATGCAGTTTGCGGATTGCGATAAGTCCTTTGAGCATATTCTCGCCCGCGTGCGGGTCGGGCTGATGAAGCATACCCTTATATCCGTCGCCCGTAGTGCGCGGTTTGTTCGTGTAGATGCGCGGCACGATGAGAATCTTATCCGCCACTTTTTCCTGCACGCCCTTGAGCCTTGAAATATAGTCAAGCACGGCGTCCTCTCTGTCCGCGGAGCAAGGACCTATCACAAGCACGAGCCTGCTGTCTTTGCCCTCGAATATGGCTTTGAGCGCGTCGTCCGTAGCCTTTTTACGCGCGGCGAGTTGCTCGTCTATTGGGTACATTGCCTTAATCTCTTGCAATGTGGGCAGTTTTCTTTTGAATTCCAGATTCATATCAATTCTCCTCGTTGCATTTATCGAAAACCTTGCGACGTTTGGTCGAAAGGCGCATCATTTCTCTTATCTTATCTCTCTCGTCGTTTTGGATATAGCCTTTGAGTTTATTGAAATGCTCTTCAAACAACTCCATTTGCTCGACGATTTCGTCCTTATTTGCCAAAAACAATTCGCTCCACATCTCGTCGTTGATCTTGGCAATACGCGTAAGATCTCTGAAGGAATCCCCCGTATAGTCGGCTAGATGCTCGCTCTCTTTGCACACCATCAACGACACGGCTATGCAGTGCGTCAAATGTGAGAGAAATCCCACCATCTCGTCGTGTTGCTCGCAAGTGAGCGTGCATATCTTTTTGAATCCGAGTTCTCTTCCCAAATCCTCGCACAGTTCGATTGCCTCTGGAGTATTCTTTTTAGTGGGAACGACGATATAGTTTGCTCCTTCGAATATTTCCGCTTTTGCGTTTTCCACGCCCGAGCATTCTCTTCCTGCCATCGGGTGCGCGCTTATAAATTCGACATCTTTGCGGAGAATATCCTGCACCTTGTATACCACGCTGCTCTTCACGCCCGTGACGTCGGTTATTATCGCGCCGCTCTTAAAGAACTGTTGGTATTTTTCCACCCATTCAACGAAAGCGTGCGGATAGAGCGCAAACACGACTATATCGAATCTTCCCACGTACTCTTGCTCCGCGCAATCTCTTCCGCTTGCGATATAGCCCTTGTCGACGGCAAAATCGATAGCCTCTTTTCTTTGGTCTATCGCGCCGACTTCGTAGCCTTTTTTAGACAACGCCTCGGCGTAACTTCCCCCTATCAGTCCGAGTCCCACGATAAGGATTTTCATATCTTTATTCAATCTCATATTTCACTCCGAGTTCACCGAGTTTTTCAAAGAAATTCGGAAAACTTTTCTTCACCGCTTCCGCGCCGTTTATATATCCGCCCGTCCTGCTCAAAAGCACGCTGCACGCCATAACGATTCTATGGTCGTTGTGTCCGCAAATCTCACAACACGGTGTTTTTATCTCGTTTTTGTGCACCACAACCTCGTTTTCGTACACTTCAACGTCGATTCCGAACTTTCCGAGTTCCTGCGCCATAGCCGTCGCTCTGTCGCTCTCTTTGATTTTGAGTCGCCTCGTCCCCGTGAACTTCGCGCCGTTTTTGAGCGCTGCAACCACAAAGCAAATCGGCGCTAAATCGGGACAATTCGCAAGATCGACGACGGGATCGTTTTCGCCGAGTTTCTTGAAAATCTCTTTGCAGATTTTATCCCCTTGCACGCTGTTTTCGTCAAGTCCGCACACGCTCGCCTCTCCTCCGATTTCACCGAGCGCAAGGAGCATTGCCGCGTTCGACCAATCCCCTTCCACGGTGTATTTTCCACCGAGATACTTCTGATTGCCTTTGACGAAAAACACGTTCTTTTCTTTCTCGACGATATCCACGCCGACTTCTTTAAGCACGGCAATCGTCATATCGATATACGCCCTGCTTTCGACGGGTTCTTTCACTCTTATTTCACTGTCGCCGTCAAGAAGAGGGAGCGCAAACATAAGCCCGGAAACGTATTGACTGCTGACGTTTCCCTCAAGCGTATACGCGCCGCTCCCGAGCCTTCCGTAAACGTCGATTTTTTCTTTTCCGGCGCTCACGCTCACGCCGTATTCTTTGAGAGTTTTTTCGTAGATTCCCACGCCGCGCTCGATCAATCTTTGCGAGCCTTCAAACGTACTTTTTTCAAAAAACACGCTTGCCACGGGAATAAAAAACCTCAGCGTACTTCCGCTCTCTCGGCAATTGAAAATATGTTCCTCTTTGTCCTTTTCAAATCGTGTATCTTCCGAGATTTTGTTTTCGTTTGCGCCGTTTGAGTCTATTCTCACGACGTCGCCGTCTTTTTCCGCGTCGATTCCGAGTGTCTTTATGCAATCCAAAGTCGCGAGCATGTCTTCGCTATCCGATATCCCCGTCACTTCGCTTTTTCCGCACGCCAAAGCGCACGCAATCAGCAATCTGTGCGCAATGCTTTTCGACGGCGGAGCAATCACTCTGCCCTTCGCTTCGGATTTTTCAAATCTGACTCTCATTTTTTACTTCTTATTTATTTCGCGTGTGCGTCCCGATTCTCGTGTCATTGCGAGGAGCAACGACCGTTGCGACGTGGCAATCCAGCGTAGCGTGGGAATCCGGCCACAGGCGCATATGGAATCGTCCATAATCCACACGCAGTGTGGATATCATCGCCTTTGGCGATATCGTTATAACTTTTACTCTCCCGCAATTTATTGATTATTCTTTATTAATTATTAATTCTTTAAGCACGTCAACCGCTTCCAGATATCCCTCGAATCCTTTGCCGGCAATCGTTTTCACGGCGGCGTTTTTCACAAAACTTATCTTACGGAAGTCCTCTCTTTCGTCAACGTTCGAGATATGCACTTCGACGTAAGGGATATTCACTCCTTTGAGAGCGTCGGCGATTGCAACGCTCGTATGCGTATAGCCGGCAGGATTTATCACGATCCCGTCGATTTTTTCAAAATACGCCTCTTGGATTTTGTCGATAATCGCGCCCTCGTGATTAGACTGAAAGCACTCAACGTCCACGCTCTTTTCGTCGCAGTACGTCTTTATGCACTTCAAAAGGTCGTCGAAAGTGCGATTGCCGTATATATGTTTTTCGCGTATTCCGAGCATATTGATATTTGGTCCGTTTATCACGAGCAACTTCATTGTTGAAACTCCTTTGCGATTTGCATTGCGATTTCGTCCACGCTCTTGTCGTTGACGATTCTTTTGTCTGCGCACGCCGTGTATATCGGGTATCGCTTCTTAAAAAGTTTTGCCAAATCGTCCTTATTCGAGGCAAGCGGTCGAGATTTCGTAGCCACGAGATTTTCGGGGCTTCTGTCCAAAAACACTATTTCACCGTTGCGTTTGAGCGCATAAACGTTGTCTTTTGCAAGCACGACGCCTCCGCCCGTAGCGATGACGACCGCGCTTTTCTTGGAAACTTCCCTCACGACTTCACTCTCGATCGCTCTAAACTCGCTCTCCGAGTGCTCTTTGAAAAACTCGGCGATCGGCATATTTATTCTCTTGACGATTTCCTCGTCCGTATCCACAAACTCTCTTTCAAGCGCCTTTGCCACACGTTTTCCGATCGTGGATTTTCCCGACGACGGCATTCCGACAAGCACCACGTTTTGCTTTTGAGCAAGGATTTTGCAATACGCTTCTTCGATTTCGCTTTCCGCTACGCCGTCTATCTCTTTTCCGAGAAACAGTCTTGATGCGTACACCGCCTGCGCAACGAGCATATACAATCCGCCCAGCGCCTTGCACCCTTGCTCTCTCGCTTGCAAAACGAGGTTCGTGCAAAGCGGATGATATATTGCGTCAAGCACGCCTTCGAGATTCGAAAACACACTCAAATCGATGGGCGTACCCTCGTCGGACGGGTACATTCCGACGGGCGTTGCATTGAACGCTATCTGCGTGTCCGTCCTCGTCTTTGCCTCGTCGTAATCGATTGCGCCGTCCTTTTTCGAGCGAGAAACTTTCACCACGCTTTTTGCGCCGAGGCTTTTCATAACCGCACACGCGGTTTTTGCCGTACCGCCCGTACCGAGCACGAGCACGTTTTTGTCCTCGACTTCTATATTCGCTTTTTTGCAAAGCGCCTTTATTCCGTAAAAATCCGTGTTATATCCGAAAAGTTTTCCGTCCTTATTGACGATCGTATTGACCGCCCCTATCGCCTTTGCCTCGTCGGAGACGAAATCGAGATACGGAATAACCGTTTCCTTATATGGAATAGTCACGTTTATCGCGCAAAAATCCCTCGCACGCAAAAACTCTTCCACCTCGTTTTTTGCAAGCGGTTGAAGTTTATAATCGTACTCTGCAATGAGCGCGTGAATTTCGCACGAATAACTATGCGCGAGTTTTTCGCCGATAAGTCCGTATTTCATTTTATACCTTTCTTAAAAACGTCCGTGCCGTATCTCCCGGCAAGCAAGTCGCAAACGACCAGTGCGCTCACGCTATTTATGACGGGACATATCCTTCTCACGATTGCAGGATCGTGCCTGCCCTTGATTTCGATTTCGGTTTCTTTTCCGCTCACGAAGTCAACGGTATATTGTCTTGCGGCGATTGACGGCGTAGGTTTGATTGCGCAGTTGAAAAGCACGGGCATACCGTTGGTGATACCGCCGTTTATGCCGCCGTTGTTGTTGGTTACCGTTGCAACCTTTCCGTCTTTGATGACGAAAGCGTCGTTAGCCTGCGAACCTTTCATTTTGCTCATCGCAAATCCTTTTCCGAACTCGATTCCCTTGATCCCGCCAATAGCAAACAATGCGTGCGAGAGCAACCCTTCCACGCTGTCGAACATAGGCTCTCCCACTCCGCAAGGCATACCGACGATTGCCGTCTGCGTGATTCCGCCGACGCTGTCGAGATTGGCTTTTGCCTCTTCGATACGGGCAATCATCTCTTCCTCTTTTTCTGCGTTCAGCACGGGGAATTTTGCATATTCGAGGCTTAAAACCTCGTTTTGTATATCGTAAAATTCGTTATCGCGCACGTTTGCACATTCGAGGATATGCGTTCCGATTGAAACCCCGATACCTTTCAGCGCGCCTTTGAGAATTGCGCCTACCGCGACGATACCCGCCGTAACGCGCCCCGAAAAGTGTCCGCCCCCTCTATAATCTTCGTATCCGCCAAACTTGCAAAACGCAGTGAAATCGGCGTGAGAGGGCCTTGCAACGCCGTACTTGTAAGTCTTGCTGTCCGTATTCTCGTTGGGAACGAATATGCAAATCGGAGTGCCCGTACTCTTGCCGTTAAACACGCCGGAAAGGATTTTGAACTCGTCCTTTTCTCTTCTTGCCGTGTCCGTGCTCATAGACGGAGCGCGCAAAGCGAGAGCGGTTTTTATCTCGTCCTCGTTTACGTCAATCCCGGCGCAAAGGCCGTCAAGCACCACGCCAACGCCTGCACCGTGGCTTTCGCCGAATACGGTGAGTGCAACGTTTTGTCCGAACGTATTTTTCATAGTCTCTCCTCTCTTTCAAGAATTTCGTTTGGCGTCATATCGACGAATTTGAACGAACCGACCTCGTCCACGACCACCGTGCGGATAGTTCGTTTTTCCGCCTTTTTGTCGTGCGAAACGAATTTCAAAAGTTCGTCCTTATCGCAATTTGCCGAAGTCGGCAAATGATATTTTTCAAGCACCTTTTCAAGTCTTGCGCGCACGCTCTTTGAGCACATGGGCAACATACCTATTCCCACGCACTCTCCGTGAAGGAGTTTTCCCTCGCTTGCGCTTTCGACAGCGTGTCCTATCGTATGTCCGAAGTTGAGCACTTTACGAAGTCCTTCTTCCCTCGGGTCTTTTTCGACGACGTCCTTTTTTATGGCGAGTGCTTTTTGCACGATGAGCGGCAAATCCTCTTTCAGATCGGCGCTGTTTTCGATGATTTCAAACAGTTCCTTATCCGAGGTAAGCGCCATTTTTATTCCCTCGACGAGTCCTGCGCAGAGTTGCCTTTCGTCGAGCGTATCGAGCGTATCGATATCGATTATCACTTTTGAGGGCTGATAAAAACTTCCCACGATATTTTTCACGCCCTCGAAATCGATTGCCGTCTTTCCGCCTATGGACGAATCGAGTTGCGACAACAGCGTAGTCGGCACGTTATAAAACTCGACACCTCTCATATAGCAGGACGCCGCGAAAGCGGATATATC
Organism: uncultured Eubacteriales bacterium; assembly: GCA_900549225.1. GTDB lineage: Bacteria > Bacillota > Clostridia > Christensenellales > CAG-917 > CAG-475. The sequence continues at coordinate 7,310 of URNP01000020.1, forward strand.
TCCGACCACTCCGCCGCCCACTGCGACCACGCAATCCTTTCTCGTAAAACCGTTTTGAAGCATAGCGTGCAACAGCAGTTTGAAATTATCGAAGTTTTTGCTTGCCTCGCCTTGTTTAAGGCACACTTTGACGCACTTTTCGCACGCGCTTTCGACCTTATGCGCATACTTTTCGGGCACGCCGTCGTCGGTTACGAGAAGCACTTTTCTTTCGAGATTCAGATATTGCGCCGCTTTGCCCAGCGCCCCTCTTTCGATCACGACGTCGTAGAATTTTCCGTCTGCGTTAACTTTCAAAACCATATTCACCTCACGTTGTCTGCAAAGTAACTGCCCACGAGTTTGAGTTTTGCGCAAAGCGCGGAGAGTTCCTGAAGCATATCTCTTCCGTTTTCGGTGTGGATATTTCCCTCCGCCTCTATGTAGAAATAGTAGTTCCACTGCAAATCTTTCATCGGACGCGAGCGGAGCGTGCGCATATTGAAGTTATGTGCGCCGATTATATTGAGCGCGCTTGCAAGCGCACCCGACTGATTCTGCACGGTGAATGCCAAAATGAAGTTCTCATCCTCTCTCTTGTTTAAGGAAACAGGCACGTTTTCCGCTCTTGAGAACGCTGCAAAACGAGTGGTATTGTTGACGTTGTCGTTTACGCCCAACTTAAGCACCGACAATCCGAATATTCTTGCGGTCTCGTCGGAGGCAATCGCCGCCACGCCGTTATCCTGCGACTCCGCAACGTATTTTGCGGCAAGAGCGGTGTTTGAGTACGCTCTCGTTTCAAAGCCGTGTTTCTTGATAAAATTATCGCATTGCGCAAGCGCTTGCGGATGACTTAGCACGGTTTTTATATCCTCGATTTTCACTCCGTCTTTTGCGATGAGGTTGTGGCAAATGGCAACGTCTACAACCTGATTGATATGTAGCGCTCCCGAGAAAATCAAATCCATAACCTCGCCCACTTCGCCCGCATAACTGTTTTCGAGCGGCAAAACCGAGCAATCGCAATCTCCGTTTTGAGTCGCCTCGTATGCGTCGCGGAAGTTTGAAAACGCCACGTATTCCGCTTCGGGATACATTTTTTTTGCGGCGATATGCGCAAACGCGCCCTCCGTTCCGCAATACGCAACCCGCATTTTTCTCATAAGCGAGGACTGATATTTGCAAGATATATTGATAGTCGAGCGAATAAAATCCTTATAGTACGGCACGAGCGAGGAATTTTCGATTCGTTTTGCGCCTTCGCAAATCACCTGTTCTTCCCTCTCGCTGTCGCGCACGCTGAGCCCGTTTTCTTTTTTGTAAAGTGCGATTTGCTCGCACGCTCTCATACGTTTTTCAAATAGACGCGCCATCTGCTCGTCCACTTCGTTGATAATCTTTCTCGATTCCTTAATGTCTTGCATAGATACCTCTTTGACTCCATTATAATCAATTATGATTATAAATCCACAAGTTTTTTATCATTCCGTCCGATTTTTCGTCAAAAATCTGCTCTTTCACGCCCGATAAGCACTATTTCGCCCCGATTTACGCCGATACGTTGCTCTCACGCCCTATTTTATATCCAATCAAAAAAGCGACTCCGCAAAGGAATCGCTCGTGTTTTTTGAATATCCGAAAAGTCGGCTTGGCGTCCTTTGCTCAAATTGACCTATTATCGTAATAATAGTAATAGCCGCCCTCGAAAAATCGAGAAGCGCAAGCAAAAGAAACTGCCTCGAAAGCAGAAGAAACCGCATTAGATTGACAAAAATCGTTATTCATAAATTTCATTCCGCCTCCGTATTGATGAACAAACTATAATCCCGTCCGGCCGTTTTGTCAAGGACTATTTGTTATTCGCGCCTGCTATGCGCGACGGTAGATTGCAATTTCATTACATTCAACCAAGCACTTTGACGGCGTCCGTAATAGTTTTTTCCAACGCCTCGCGCCCGTACTTATCCACTTCGGCTTTATTCTTTTCGCCGTGAGTGAGGCAACCTGCGCCGCCGATACAACCGCCGATACACGCCATACCCTCGATGAAGTTTGCGTCGGTGAGGTTTTTGCTCTTTTTGAGGAGTGCGATACGGCACTCGTCGATACCGTCGCAAGCGCAAGGTTTGAGTTTGAAATCGATATTCTGCTCGTTGAGCGATTGTTGCAACGAGTCGCTTAGTCCTCCGCATCTTGCGAAGATTCTGCCGAAGTACGAAGCGTTATCGAGTACGCCTTCTTCAAGCGAAGTGATTTCCATATCCTTGCTGTCGAAGAGTGCCTGCAATTCCTCGAACGTGAGGGCGGAGTCGACGTACGGTTTGACTTTCTCGTCGAGAATCTCTGCTTTTTTTGCGGTGCAAGGGCCGATAAACACGACTTTTGCGCCGGGCGTGGTGTCCTTGATATACTTGGAAATCATAGCCATCGGCGAGAGGTTGTGCGAGATATGCTCCACCATATTCGGGAAATTCTTTTTGATATAGGATACGAACGCCGGGCAGCACGAACTTGTCAAGAAGCCTTTTTCCGCGAGTTCTCTTGCCTCGGAGAGAAGCACCATATCCGCGCCGAGTGCCGCTTCGACGACGGTGTGGAATCCGAGCACTTTAAGTCCCGTGATGACCTGACCGAGTTTTGCGTAGGTAAATTGACTCGAAATTGACGGTGCGACCACTGCGTAGAGTTTATATTTGGTGTTATTTTCGCTCTTTTTGATGAGGTCGATGACGTCGAGAATATAGGACTTATCCGAGATTGCGCCCCAAGGGCATTGATACACGCACGCGCCGCATTCTATGCACTTTGAGTTGTCGATTTTTGCCGCGCAACTTTCGTCCATAGAGATTGCTTTGACCTTGCAAGCCATCTCGCAGGGGCGTTTATGGTTGGTGATTGCGCTGTACGGGCAAACCTTTGCGCACGCGCCGCACTCTTTGCATTTTGACTTGTCGATATGCGCGACGTGTTGACCGTCAAAGGTAAGCGCGCCGAATTTACACACGTCTTCGCAACGGTGAGCAAGACAGCCTCTGCAAGCGGCGGTAACTTCGTAGCCGCCCATAGGGCACTCGTCGCAAGCGATATCGATGACTTCGATGACGTTCGGATTATCGGGATTTCCTCCCATAGCGAGTTTGACGCGTTCGCCGAGAATGGCGCGTTCCTTATACACGCAGCAACGCATAGTCGGCACTTTGCCGGGAACGATACGCTTTGGTATATCGATAGCGTTTTTATCGAGCGTACCCGCCCACGCCTCTCTTGCGACTTCGCGCAGAACTTTGTATTTGAGATGTTGAACTTTAGTATCGAAAATTCTCATTTTTCACCTTTTGCGCCGTTGCGCTTTGCGAATTATACACCAAAACGCGCCGTAAACAATTGATTTTGCTGTCTTTGCCGAAAAAACACTCGATTTTTACGACAAGAAATCAGAAGTATGACACTTTCACGCGCTTGCCCATCTTGACGAGGCACTCTGAAAGTTCTGTCACGAGGTTCATTTTTATGCTGAAATTTATGGGCAAATCGGGGTTTTGGTGGGCGGGGTTTATGGCTCTTCCGACGAAGAAGTTGATATCCGTCGCTTCCTCGAACAGTAACCTTGCCATAAGCGATGCGCCGTCGCGTTTGAAACTCCATTGCTCGTAACTTTCGTTGTCTTTCAGATAGTCTTTTGCATAGGTGAGCACTTTATTCATCGTGATAACACCTTCGGTGACGAGATCGACGCCCTCGATTTCCGAAATGGGAGGAACGTCGCTAGCCTCGAAGTCGAGCGTAGTGCGCACGCTTTTGCCGAGATATTTTGCGGCGATTGACGAAGTCGTGCCGCCGCAGACGATATGTTTGCCTTCTTTTGAGAAGAAGAGCGACATCATTCTGTCGCAATCGTCGCGATTTGACGGCGGGCCGAAGAGAATGTTCATCGGTTCGCGTTTTCTTATTCTGATCACGCACGCGGTAGCGTCGTCGCCGGGCTTTCCCCCGTAGAGTTTATTGCACTCGTCAACGAGTATGGTGGACAACGTTTTTGCCGTGTATCCCACAAAACTTATGCTTTCCAAAAAGGATATTATATCCTCTCTCTTCCAGCCGAAGTTATAGGAAAGTCCCAGCCCTGCGTGCGGACAGCCGTCGCTCATAAGCACGAAAATATCGTTTTCGCACAAATCGACGGTGGATTTGAAAATCTTTTTCCCTCCGATAATCATTTCGGTTTTGGGAAAGTCGTAGTTTTGCCCGTCGCGAAGCAAAATCACGCCGGGGTTGTCGTATTGAATAATCTCTGCCTCTCTGTTGTCAACGAGATGCACGATAGTGAAAGTGGAATACGCCACTCCCCTCACCGAGCATATTGGCAAAGTTGCGGCGATGGTTTCCACGCAGTCCTCGAGCGTCAATCCTTCCGCCATCATGGTGGAAATGATTTTGCTCGTGAGCGTTGACAGAATGCTCGCCTTCACACCGCTTCCGAGTCCGTCCGCAAGCACGACGACGGTAGACTCGTCGCTTTGCTGAACGACGTCGACGTGATCGCCGCACAACTGCTCGCCGACGTGATTTATGCTTTTATAGCCGATATCGGCGCAAAGGTCATTCATCTTTTATGGACTCCTTGAGTTTGGTCAGAGCGATCTTTGTTTCCGCCGCGGTTTCGCCGAGCAAGGATGCGATTTCCTGAACTATGCGCATCTGCTTGTCAACCACCTTGTCTGCGGTCTCGATAGTTTGCTTTGAAATATTCTCTTTCTTTTCTCTCTCTTTTTCCTCGTCGGTGATGTCGCGCATGATGCCGATATAGAGGTGATTGTCGGTATCGTACACCACGGTGAGTTCGACGTATCTTTTATATTCCGCAAGATAAACCCTACGATTGTGTATGTTAAACTTCCTTTTCTGCACTTCGTAGAAAACTTTGGGGTCCATAATACGCACCACTTGTTCGCCGAGAACGTCGCTTGCGGAGCGTATGTTCATAATGCCCATTGCGGCTTCGTTTATCTGTTGCACCTCGAAAGAATCGTTGAGCACGATGATGCCGTTAGGCGTATTGTTGACGATTCTGTCCGAGAAACCTTCCGCCTTCTTTTGAAGGTAGGGCAAGCACATGGACACTTCCGCCTTGCCTTGCAAAATGGCAATCGCTTTTTCTCTGCAAGTGTTGTAGCCGCAACTTCCGCAATTGAGTTCGTCGCGTTTTGAGAGTTTGCCCATCTGACGAAGCGTAGCGTTGATTTCGGACTCGCTCGGCATCTTGTTTTCACGCTCGATAAGCGAGAAATATTTTCTCAAATCGTGGTTGTCGGGCTGTGCCACCTCGAAGTCCTTGTCGCCTGCGTACTGCGCAACGGCAAGGTATTCTCTTACGGGCGAGGGGTGATATTTTTCCATAACCGGACCGCCCACGCAACTGCCCACGCAAGAAGACATCTCGATAAAGGCGTGATGAATATTGCCGTTTTCGATATCCTTAAGTGCGGAGATACAGTTCTCGATTCCGTCGATAGCCATATACTGATAGCCGGGAGCGTCGAGATTCATGGTTTTAAGCACGCCGCCCGTAGTCGGGAAGAATCTTGCCCTGCTCTCTCGTTGCGAATCCATCTCTTTTTCGAGAGTAATACCCTCGCTGCCGAGCCACTCGGTGAGTTCCTCGTAGGTGAGCACGGCGTCCACTATGCCGTCGTAATGCGAAGCCTCGTCCTTTTTAGCAACGCACGGCCCTATAAACACGGTTTTTGCACCGGGGTGACGTTTTTTGAGGTCTTGGCAGTGCGCCTGCATAGGCGAAAGCACGTCGGCGAGATACGGAAGTTCTTTTGGGAAATACTTTTGTATGAGCAAGTTGACCGAATGGCAACAAGATGAGATGACTATATCTCTCTTCTCTTCTCTCAAAAGTCTGTCGTACTCGTTTTTGACGACGGTAGCGCCCAGAGCGGTTTCCTCAACGTCGGCGAATCCGAGTTTTTTGAGCGCTCTGCGCATAGCGTTTATGCCCACGCCCTCGTAGTTTGCGATAAAGGACGGAGCGAGAGAAACGTAGACGGGATATGCCTGCAAAAGCACCTTGACCTTTTCGGTTTCGTTGACGATTTCCTTTGCGTTTTGCGGACAGACCACGAAGCAGTGACCGCACAAAATACACTCGTCGCCGATGATGTGCGCCTGATTACCCGAGAAGCGAATTGCTTTGACGGGGCAATGGCGAATACACTTATAGCAGTTTTTGCAGTTTGATTTTTTGAGAGTTAAACAATCCATATTTCCTCTTGGTTTTTCTCATACGATTATTCCTCGACGAGAGGAAGCACTTTCGTTTGGAAAAACTCTTTGAAGTTATCTCTTGTTATACCGGGGTAGATATCGTCGTTCACGGCGACGGTAACGCCCGTACGATTGCACGTTCCGAAACAAAAACTTCCCGAAAGCACGATTTGACCTTCGAGACGTCTTTGTTCGATTTCTTGCCTTAGCATATCGACGATATCCTGCGCGCCCTTGACGTGACAGGAACTGCCGACGCAGATTCGGATAATAATCATTTATTTCACCTTTGCGAGAATCTCTTTTTGGAAGAATTCGTCGGTGGTGTCGGGCGTGAGAGAGAAGAAAGCGTCGTCGACGGTGACGCAAACGCCTTGCTGGCACTTACCCATACAGAACGTGCCGCCGAGTTCGACTTGGTCTTTGAGATTGTTTTTTGCGATGAGATATTGCAGTTGTTCCACAACTTGTCTTGATCCTTTGATATGGCAGGGAACGCCCCCCTGCCGATACACACTGTAACTTTCATGATTTTCCCTCTCCTTATTGAAATTCCGCAACGTCTATCCAAGACATAAGGAATGCTCTTTCTTTTTCGTTACCTTTGACCGATTGCGAAGCGGCGACGATAGGCATCCATTTTTGGACGTATCTCTTGTCCGTACCGCTCTTTTGGCAGAACAGATTGAGATATTTCTCCGCGCCCTCGATATCGCCTGCGAGCCAGAACAGCATATACGTTCTTGCCACGTCCGCGGAAGCGTTGCCCTGAGTTGCGTGCGACCAGTCGATAAAGTACGCCGTACCGTCGTCTTTTACGATGATATTGGACGGGTTGAAATCGCCGTGGCAGAGTTTGTCGTGCTTTGGCATACCTTCCAGTCTCGTGTGCAACTCATATTTTATACTTTCGTCAAGATTAGTCAAGTTTATTTTCCTATTCATCTTGTCGCGGAGTTTAGTGAGCAAGGGGCATTTTTTGGATTGAACCTCGATTTGCCAATCGACGAACTTTTCAAGATACTCGTCTTTCTTGTCGGGATTCTCTTCCATAAGTCTTGCAAGGGTTTTGCCTTGTATATACTCGGACACGATCGCCCACTTCCCGTTGATTTTGGTGACTTCGATGATTTTGGGCACGTTGAGCCCGGTCTCTTCCACTCTTGCCTGATTGAGAGCCTCGTTGAGCACGTCCACTTTGGAGAAATCGTCGTCGAACACTTTGACGCAGTATTCTCCGTCGCGGTAGACGGTTTTGTTTGTTCTTACGGCAATGATTCTGTCAAGATTCATATTCTCCTCCTTATTAAACCTCTGTGTGTTTGCCATAGTATGCGTTGAGATACATTTGCTTGATTTCGCTCATAAGCGGATATCTGGGGTTTGCGCCTGTGCATTGATCGTCGAATGCTTGCTCCACCATATCGTCGAGACGATCGAGGAAGTCCTTTTCGTCGGGCACGTAGTCCTTGATAGTAGGCTTGATACCCACTCTTGCTTTGAGTTCATCGATAGCCTTGATGAGATTTTTGAGTTTTTCCTTGTCGTTTTTGCCCTTGATTCCGAGATAATCCGCAACTTCTGCGTATCTTTCGAGAGTGTGGGGGTAAGCGTATTGCGGGAACGTACCCATCTTCGAGGGAGTCTCGCTTGCGTTGAAGCGGAGCACTTCGTCGATCATGAGCGCGTTTGCAACGCCGTGAGGCAGATGATGGAATGCGCCGAGTTTGTGCGCCATGGAGTGGCATACGCCGAGGAACGCGTTTGCAAACGCCATACCTGCCATCGTAGCCGCGTTGGCCATCTTCTCTCTTGCGACGGGGTCGTTCGGACCGTTGTCGTATGCTCTTGGCAAGAACTCGAAAATCATCTTGAGCGAGCGCAGCGCAAGCGAATCGGTATAGTCGGTTGCGAGCATTGCCGCGTACGCTTCGAGTGCGTGCGTCACCGCGTCGATACCGCTCGCCGCCGTAAGACCTTTAGGAGCACTCATATGGAAGTCTGCGTCGATGATAGCCATATTCGGCAAGAGTTCGTAGTCTGCAAGCGGATATTTCACGCCCGTTTTCTCGTCGGTGATGACGGCAAACGGAGTGACTTCCGAGCCCGTACCCGCAGAGGTCGGAATTGCGATAAAATACGCCTTTTCGCCCATCTTGGGGAAGGTATAGACGCGCTTTCTGATATCCATAAAGCGCATAGCCATATCCATAAAGTCGACTTCGGGATGCTCGTACATAACCCACATAATCTTGCCTGCGTCCATTGCGCTGCCGCCGCCGAGTGCGATGATGCAGTCGGGTTTGAACGCCGCCATCTGCGCCGCGCCTTCTTTTGCGCAAGCGAGCGTAGGGTCGGGAGCGACGTCGAAGAACGTGGTGTGTTGGATTCCCATTTCGTCGAGTTTATCGGTGATGGGCTTGGTGTAGCCGTTGTTGTACAAGAAACTATCGGTGACGATAAACGCCTTCTTTTTGCCCATAACGTGTTTGAGTTCGTCAAGAGCGACGGGCAGGCAGCCCTTCTTCATATAGACCTTTTGAGGCACTCTGAACCAAAGCATATTTTCTCTCCTTTGCGCAACCGTTTTGATATTGATAAGGTGCTTGACTCCGACGTTTTCCGACACGGAGTTACCGCCCCAACTTCCGCAGCCGAGGGTGAGGGACGGTCTGAGTTTGAAGTTGTACAAGTCGCCGATGCCGCCCTGTGAAGAAGGCGTATTGACGAGAATACGGCAAGTTTTCATTCTCGAAGCAAACTCGTCGAGTTTTGCTCTTTGAGTTACCGCGTCGAGATAGATTGAAGACGTATGACCGTATCCGCCGTCTGCGACAAGACGTTCTGCTTTGTCAAATGCTTCGTTTATATCTTTTGCTCTGTACATTGCAAGTACGGGCGAGAGTTTTTCGTGTGCGAATTCTTCGCTGAGATCCACACTTTCCACTTCACCGATAAGGATTTTCGTGGAAGCAGGCACGTCGAAGCCTGCGAGTTTTGCAATCGTGACGGGCTTTTGTCCGACGATTTTTGCGTTGAGCGCGCCGTTGATGAGAATGGTCTTTCTCACTCTTTCGGTCTGCTCGTCGTCGAGGAAGTAGCATCCTCTGTCCTTAAACTCTTTCTTTGCCTGCTCGTACACTTTGTCGAGCACGATGACGGACTGTTCGCTTGCGCAAATCATACCGTTATCGAAAGTTTTTGAATGGATAATCGAGTTGACCGCAAGAGTCACGTCCGCAGTGTCGTCGATGATTGCAGGGGTATTGCCTGCGCCCACGCCGATAGCGGGTTTGCCGCTCGAATACGCGGCTTTGACCATACCCGGACCGCCCGTAGCGAGAATGACGTCAGCCTCTTTCATAATGAGGTTGGTCATTTCGAGGCTCGGAGAATCGATCCAATCGATGATGCCTTCGGGAGCGCCTGCGGCAACAGCGGCGTCAAGCACGACCTTTGCTGCGGCGATAGTGGATTTTTTCGCTCTGGGGTGAGGGCTGATGATGATACCGTTTCTCGTCTTGAGCGAAATGAGCGTCTTGAAAATAGCGGTAGACGTGGGGTTAGTGGTAGGAATAACCGCGGCGACGAGACCGATAGGCTCTGCGATTTTAATCGTGCCGTAAGCCTTATCCTCTTCGATGATACCGCAGGTTTTGGTGTCCTTGTATGCATTGTAGATATACTCCGAGGCGTAGTGGTTTTTGATGACCTTATCCTCGACGATACCCATACCCGTTTCTTCAACCGCGAGTTTTGCAAGAGGTATTCTCATCTTGTTTGCCGCAACTGCCGCGGCGAAGAAGATTTTGTCCACTTGCTCTTGCGAAAAGGTTGCAAATTCTCTTTGAGCCTTACGAACGCGCGCAATGGCTTCTTCGAGTCTTTCCACACTGTCGATAACGTTTCTTGCTTCCATGCTTGCTTCTCCTATATCGGTTATACAAATTTTTGGGTTATCTTTCGATTTTCACACCGTATTCTCTCGAAATATTCCCGTGAATTTCGATTCGATAACTATTTATCGATATAATTGTATCTAAATAAGCATCCCCTGTCAAGCGTTTATCACGTTTATTTTACAAAATAAAAGGGATATTTTCAATATTAAATTTTCAATCGATTCGTGTGAAAATTTCTCCTCAAAAATCGCCTGAAACGCCCCCCTTTTTGACAGTATGTATAATAAGGATTGACAATCGTATGATATTTTAACTATAATATAAAAAATAAGAGGATTTTTCCGGCTTATTATAAGGAGGGGAACAACATGAAAAAGTTTTCACGATTATTGATTATCGCGCTTTTGGCGCTACTCGTCGTTTCTTTGGTAGCGTGCAACACCACGCCGCCGCCGGACGCGCCCGGAACGGGAGGAATCGGAGATTTAAGTCAGAACGAAGTTTTGGGCGGAGACAATATCGACAAGAATTTACAAGCCTATTCCAAAGACACCGAAACGAGAATCTACGAAGCCTACAAAGCAGGTTACGTTGAATACGCCACGTTCTACAACGACAACTTCGTTAACGACGGCGACAAGCCGCTTTCCACGGTCGTTCCGGCGCAAGGGCAACTCGGTGCGACGGCCAAAGCCGCTTTGGGTATGGTGCGCGACATTCTTCGCGATTCGTACGTTTCCGAAAAAGCAGTCAACAATCTTTGCGATTATGTGATCGAAAAAGCGCCCGAGATCAGACAAAAGGCGCAAGACACCCTTGACAAACTCAACGAGGGCGCAGGCAAAGAAGGCGAAGGTGACGAGGGCGAAGAGGGCTACTCTGCCGCCGCCGCAAACAATCTCGCAGCCATCTACACCAAAGAAAACGTGCAATACGTCGTTGATCTGTATGCAGACCTTGTCAAACTCACGGGTGCAGAACCCGTTGCACGCATTCTCTTCGAGGGCGGATTGCTCGTTACAAACGAAGTTGTTTCCAACCTCCAAGAAAACGTTTCCGAACGTCAAGCAAAGCTTGACGCATATTTGAAAGAGATCGGTATGTCCGCCGCCGATTTCGCAGAATACTGCGAGGCTTGCGAAGGCTACTATAACGGTGTATATAACCTTGAAACCAAACTTCGCAAAGAAAGACGCGTGCCCTATGAAAGAGAAATTTCAGAGGCTTACGCAAAAGGTATAATAACTCAAGAGAAAGCGCTCGAGTATTACAACGAACTTATCGATATCAAAAACGAAGTCGAAGCGAAGCGTGACGAATATCGAAAAGCAAGAGAAAATTTCGAACACCAATATCCTTCTTTAAGAAACTCAAACATCAACGGCGACACGCCTTATTATTACTATTATAAGCCGATACAAAATGACAATGAAGAGATAAGTTATCTCACTGCTGTTTCAAACTTCATCTCCGATGACGAAGCGGTTGCCGCGCTTATGCCCGATGCGATCAAATCGACGATGGCTCTTTTGCAAATCGTACCGAGCATTGCCGAAATGTATCTGACCGCAAACGCGCTCGCACTCGATATCATTGACGAGATCACCGACGAACTCGACAATTTCAACGCCAAAAAGCAAGATTACATTGACAATTTTGCCACCTACAAGGGCGCAATCGTCAAAATGTTGCAAAGTTACGAGCAAATCGACACCGATTGTCTCGTCGCGCTTGCAGACAAAATGGTTGAATATTACGAGAAAGGCAAATTCGCCCTTCCCGACGATTCCGCAGGCGAAACGAGCCTCGTCATCGGCGCAATCGCCCCCGCAATCAACGCAATCAAAAATCAAGGCGTCGTAAGTCAGGTTTTCAAATGGTGCAGACTCGCAGTCGAAGCAACGACGGTAGAAGATCTCGATTCTTTCGACTACCCCACTTACACGAATAGTTACCAAGATATGTACGATTACGCAATAGTGTCCAACCACGATTACACCAACAACACCTACACCATCTACGTCAGAAAACTTCCCGAAAGAATGACTTACGACGAAGCGAGAAATGCGGGTTATTTCGATTCCGACTGGGCAATGGACAATCCCGACAAAACCTTCAAGGGGAAAGACGAATTCGAGCAATGGCAAGAGACGTTCTCCAAGCATCAGAGCGATTATTACAGCAATTGTATTACCTACACCGAGGACAACACGATGTACGTTAGCAAACTCTCAAAAGCCATGACTTCTTCCGAAATCGACGCATACGTTCGCAAACTCGGCTATTCTGACGAATACGAGTGGGTAAAAGACAAACCGACCAAGAAGTTTGTCAAAAACGGCGAATACGACACGTGGCGCAATCAAAACAAGGATCTCTTGTGTGGCAATTACGACAGTTATTACGATTTCGTCGGATATAGCAATTCAGATGACGGTTCTTCCACCGTTTATATCGCAATGCTTCCCTGCACGATGACGAAAGAAGAATCGGAAGAGTTCATTCTCCAATACGGCGACGAGTACGGCGACGCATTCTTCGCGTATTTCAACAAGAGCACGACTCAAACCTACACGTTCAACGACTACACCAAATTTTACGAGTGGATGACCTCCAACAATTACGTTTACGGCGAGTATCTTAGCTTGTACGATTACGTCGAGTACACAGACTCTTCCACCTCCACCGTTTATATCTACGTTCTGCCCGAGCGCATGACTTCGAGCGAGATATCGGGAACGAGATATACCGACAACACGTGGATCAAGAGAAACGCAACCAAAACGTTCGTTTTGTGGAAAGGATACGCCGAGTGGAAACAGAGCAATCCCGACTTGTATGAAAACCTGCAAAAATACAATTATTTGACGTCAAGTTCGGGTTATAACGATTCTTACGATGTCGTCTATTACGTCAAACTTCTCGACAAACCCATGTCGCACGACGAACTCGTTGCCGCCAACATGTACAACTGGCGCAATGAAGACGCAGACCTCGTCATTCCGAGATTCAAAAACTACCACAACTGGAAGACTTCCAACGGTTACATTTACCGTGAATACGATGAGCATTACTACGTCAACGGACAGGAAGTCGATGAAGAAGAATACGATTTGGCACGTTATCGTATGATTGCAAAAGTCTTGCAAATCGTCTTGCGCATGACCAACGACAACAAGGCAAACTTTGAGCAGTTCGTCAAAGACTACGCAAAATATATGGACGACGCAACCGATGCCATAGATCCTTGCTATATCGAATTCCCGACTGCAGAAGAAGTCACGTTCGACGAGTTCTACACCGAATTTGCAAAAATCGGAAATATCGACGCCAAGACCATGACGGCAGAGGAATTTGAAGAATATCTCGACAACTTCAACGATATTGCAATGAAATATTTGAATTACATTCTTCCCAAATTCTATCATTCTTGTGGTTTTTGGTATTAATTAGTTCATATTTAATTTACAGGCAAAGGCTCGCAATGAGCCTTTGCCTAAAATTTTACACGGCTGACAATGGACGATATCAGAGTTGAACACGTTTACAAGTCCTATTCTTCCCTCGAAGTTTTGCACGACGTTTCTTTGCAAGTGTCGGGCGGAAGTTTCGTATCCGTAATGGGCGAGAGCGGCAGCGGCAAGAGCACGCTTCTCAACGTTATGTGCGCAAACGCACGCCCCGACAGCGGAAGCGTATTTATCGGAGATACGGACTTGACCAAGGCAAGCGCAAAGTATCTTGCGCGCCTTAGATGCACGAAAATCGGGATAGTCTATCAGTTTTACAATCTGATTCCCACCCTCTCGGCGAGGGAGAACATAATGCTTCCCGTCTATTTGCGCAAAGAAAAGATACAGCCATACCGCGACAAACTCGACGAGTTGGCGCATACTTTCCGAATCGAAGATTGCCTTGAAAAACTTCCCGAGAATATGTCCGGCGGACAGCAGCAACGCGTCGCGATCGCACGCGCGCTCATATACTCTCCGCAGATACTCTTTCTCGACGAGCCTACGGGCAATCTCGACTCGCGCAACACCGATCAGATTATGGAGATGCTCAAAACGCTCTCTCAAAGCGACGCCGTGACCATAGTACAAGTCACGCACTCTCGCCACACCGCCGAGTACAGCGACAGAATCGTACACATTCAAGACGGCACGATAGTTGCAGATGAAGTATTATCTTAAAAACCTTCTCCAATCGCTCAAAAAGAATCCGACGCAACCGATAGTAATAATGCTTATCGTGATTTTCACGTCCTCGATTTTCTGCATAGCGATGGTTTTTAAGGACGTCTTTTACGAGCACAATCTCTATCTTGCCAAGCAAAGCGTCGGTGAAGCGGACTTGATTTTAAGCGTCAACGCCGACAGCGGCACTATGTTTGCCTACAAAGACGACGTCGAGGCTGTATTAGGCGAAGACGGCAAAGCGTACGGCTATTTTTCAATGTTCTGCGACTACGACGGCGACATATATTCGTGTATGGCGACCGACGTTCTGACGGTGAGTGAAATCAACCCGGTCATTCTCCAAAAGAAAGGCAAAATATCACTTTACAACATCAACGAACTCGTCGTCGTATCGAGCAAATTCGCAAGCGAGCACGATCTCGGCATCGGCGACGAAATCACCCTGACCATACTCGGCAACCCGCTCACGTTCTCCATCGAAGGCATAGCCAAAGACGAGGGCTTCTTTGCAAGCACGGATATGCTCGTCAATATGAAAGGTATCGTGCGTTATTTTCTTTACGAACTCAAACTTTTCGCAATGCCCGACACCGTTGAACTTTGCACGACCGTTCTCGTCAAAGCGAGCGAAGGAGTCGATATAGACGCGCTCCGTGACAGACTTGCAACCACCCCTTCGCTTTCCGCCCTCAACGTAGAGCGAGCAATCAACGGCGAGCGCATACAAAACGTTTCTCGGCTCGAGTCGATGATAACTTTCATCACCGCCCTTCTTTTGATGCTCGTAGGCATAGCGCTCATCTTCGCCGCGTTTTCCATATACGTTTCCAAGCGACTTCACAACATTGCGCTTTTCAAGAGCATAGGCGCAAATTCCGCAACGCTTGTGGGTTCACTTCTTTTAGAAGGCATATTGTACGCCCTTATCGGCTCTCCCTTCGGCATACTTTTGGCAAAACTGCTCGTCAAACGAATCTGCGTCGTTCTCGAACTCGGATATATAGCCGCAATGACGCCGTCCATGTGGCTTCCGTCGATAGCAATGAGCGTCGTGTGCATCGCGCTTGCGATCGTCGTTCCGTCTTTAAGGCTTGCACGAGAGAGCGTGGACAGTCTGCTTCGAGGACAGATCAGCCAAAAGAAGCACGACGCTCTGCC
>URNP01000021.1 GCA_900549225.1 uncultured Eubacteriales bacterium
GCCCCGGAAGTTCGGGCTCGTCGCTGACCGCGTTTCCACTTGATGCCAACGGCGCTGAAATGATTTCTTCCTGGACAAAGGTGTTGACAGACGAACAGTATTTTGAAAACGACGACTGCCTCGTCCACGTTTGGGATAAGTGCGCCAATGGCGTAAGTTTCAAAAATTACTCTTACAACAAAATCGCAACGCCCCTTACGTTTGAAGACAAGGCGGAGTACGACGTTCCCTCCACCGTTTACGGCGGAGACGTTGCTCTTTCTTCCATCGCGCTTTCTGCAAGCGGCGGCAGCGGAGAATACGTCTTCTCTATCGTGAGCGCGGCAGACGGAAATAGAAACGGCGTCGGTATTATTCCAACCGAATCCGATTTTAATAAGATATACGTCAATCCGAATCTCAGGAGTGTTAGCGAAGCCACGGAAATCACCGTCAGGGTGAAGGACAAAGGCGGATATTCAAAGGACGTCACCGTAAATATCGGCGCGGTTGCCGCCCCCACGTACAGCGCAACCGTTGAGCCAATTGATTTAGGCACGGTGAGAGTGGGATATTCTCCGGTCACGCAAGTTCCCCTACGCGTTGTCAACACGGGAACGGGAAAAATTAACTGCAACGGCGCGTCCGTCACTCTCGAAGGGGAAAACGCAAGTTCTTTCACGTTAGGTTACTATGCTAACCCCGGTTCCATCGGAGCTGGCTCTGAAAATACTTCGAGTTGGAGCATAAAACCAAACAACGGTTTGGCAGTGGGCACATACGTCGCCACGATAAAGTTCAGCGGAACACCTGAATATTCCAAGTACGGCGGATCGAGCGTGGAAGCAACCGCAACCGTCAAGTTTGTCGTTACAGAGCATGACTTTGACACTTCCACGTGGGAATACGACACGACAAAACACTGGAATCCCTGCAAAGACACGGGATGCGCAGTCCACGGCAACGAAGCCGCGCACGATACCGAGGGTGAGTTGAAAAATGCCACCGCAGCCACTTTTGACACGGACGGATACACCGGCGACAAATACTGCTCGGTGTGCGGCGCTCTGGCGGAAAAAGGCACGGTGATCCCCGCAGGCAAGTACATAAGAGAGAGCCGGGCAACCATGACTCCCGCCGCAATCACGGACAAATTGACGGCAAACGACCTTGTCTTTGCGTCGCTTGACCCGTCCAAATACACGGTTGCGCTCTGGCGCGTGTTCGATCTCACGGATAACGCTTTGAACACCGCCAGCGGACAATATCCCAAAGACAGCAAATTTATTGCAAATCACGAGTATGCGATAGAAATCGCATTTACCGCCGTAGGTTCTTACGAATACGAGGAAATGTACGCTACGCACTTCTCTACGTTTACGGTAAACGGACAGCCGACGCAAATTTCAACAGTTTCTTCTCTTGCAGGTTCAAAATATAGAAGAATTACGCTTACGGCGGCAGATACGACAATTCCCGTAACGGTTACCGACGTGCAGATTTCGTTTTCCGAACTCAACGTGGAAAGAGGCGGCAGTTATACGTTTACGGCAACGGTGAACGGTACGGGCGCATTTGATAATTCGGTTATTTGGAGTGTAGAGGGCGCTGATAGCTCTACGATAAGCGTGGGCGGCATATTAAGCGTTACGGCAAACGAAAGCTCGTCCACGATTACCGTAAAGGCAACGTCCAAACAGGATAGTACGAAGTATGCGACGAAAACTGTTACAGTCAGATCGCTTATAACCGTCAGCCAAAAGGGTGTGGAAACGCAATACAAGGTTGTTGCAGGCGGAAAAATAAATTTAACGGCGGCAACGGCGGCAAGCGGTTATCACTTCAAAGAATGGCAGGTATCGGGTGCGGGAACGTTTGCGGATAAAACTGCGCAAAAGACCGAGTTTACCGTTCCAAACGAAAACGTAACGATTACGTCGGTTTACGAATTGCATACGGCGAATGGTGAGGGTTGGTTGACCGATTCGACAAAGCATTATCACGTTTGCTCTTGCGGTACGGAAATCGACGCAGCTCCGCATACTTTTGGAGAATGGACGGTAATAAAGCCCGCCACCGAAGATGAAAAAGGTTCGCGCGAGCGTTCGTGTTCGGTATGCAGTTATAAACAGACGGAAGAAATAGACAAACTTCCCCATACGCACAATCCTGCATCGGCGTGGACTAATGATGCTACGGGACATTGGCACGCTTGCTCCGGCTGTAACGAAAAACTTGACTTTGCGGCGCATACGCCTGACCGTGCGGAGGCAACCGAAACCGAAGCCGTCAAATGCACCGTCTGCGGATATATCATTACCCCCGCGCTCGGTCATACCACACATACGGCGGGAGAAGAATGGCTGAAAAATGCAGACGAACACTGGCATCAGTGTATGGGTTGCACCGAAAAACTCGGCGTTGCACCCCACACCTATGGAGATTGGACGGTCGTCACTCCCCCGACCGCGACGGTAGACGGTGAGCAGGAGCGCATCTGCTCGGTTTGCGGCTATAAACAGGTCGAGAGCATTCCCGCGACGGGAGAACCCGCGCAAGTACCGGTGACTGTCACGGGCGGTAACGGCACGGGCAACTATACCGAAGGAGAAACGGTCACCATCACGGCAAACGCCCCCGAAGAAGGGAAGACCTTTAAGGGATGGAGAGACGCGAGCGGCAATATCGTCAGCACGGATGCCACCTATACCTTCACCGTCACGGGCGAAGTATCGCTCACGGCGGTTTATGAGGACATCAACGCGGGCGGCGGCGAGCAACCCGGCGGCGGGCAACCCGGCGGCGAACAATCCGAAAATACGGGACTTTCGGGCGGACAGATTGCAGGAATCGTAATCGGTTCGGTGCTGCTTGCGGGAATCGGCGGATTTGCAATCTTCTGGTTTGCAGTCAAGAAAAAGAAGTTCGCCGACCTGATTGCATTGTTTAAGAAGAAATAACCGGCATTAAACAATAGGCATTAAACAATCACCCCTTGCCTTTAGGGGCAAGGGGAAAGCAAACGGAGATAACAATAAGAAAAAATCAAGAAATGTCTTAATAACGTTTCAGCGACGCATGTAATGGTTGATATTACGTTAGCGGAATAATCAAAGAGAGCAATGAGCCGTTCGGTTTCCGAGCGGCTCAAATTGTAAAATAGGGGTATGATGCTTTATCTTATCGTTGGGTGGTGCTTTAATTGCACAAAATCAGCAATATGAGTTTTTTATAAATTCTTTGAATTTATAGGCACAGTTTAGTAGCAAAAAATTCTCGAAGAAAAAATAATACGAACCCATTATCTGAGTTCGTATTATTGTCATTTGGTGACCCACCGGAGATTCGAACTCCGGACCATCGCATTAAAAGTGCGGTGCTCTACCGGCTGAGCTAGTGAGTCATTGGCAGGGGTAGCTGGATTTGAACCAACGAATGCCAGAATCAAAATCTGGTGCCTTACCGCTTGGCGATACCCCTACAACGCAGTCTATCTTATCACCAAAACAAAGTTTTTGCAACAAATATACTGCACTTTTTCGACAATTGCAAAACTTTTTTGCAGTTGACCGATCAATATATCAACCTATCAAAAGGTTTGATATCAATGTGGGGTGAATAGTGGGATTGCTCCGTTTGACCTATGTTTGCGTTTCCGCACGACACAGGTACACATTTATGCACGCACAATAACGGAAGGTCTGCACTTTCACGCCGGGGCAGTCAAACAATTCACAGGATTGTTTGATTTTCTGCCCGTTCGAATCCAATAAATTGTATTGAGATTCAAACTTTATGCAACTCCGTAAGGAGATTTGCTTCGATATGGGGTGAATAGTGGGATTCGAACCCACGACCTCCAGGGCCACAACCTGGCACGCTAACCAACTGCGCTATATCCACCATATGGCGAGCCTGAAGAGATTCGAACTCCCGACACACGGCTTAGAAGGCCGTTGCTCTATCCTGCTGAGCTACAGGCTCATTGCTGTTGCAGACGCTTGCTGCGAATTTGAGTGACCGTCAAAGACGGTTATGGAGCGGGTGATGGGAATCGGACCCACGCAATCAGC
This sequence comes from uncultured Eubacteriales bacterium, assembly GCA_900549225.1. Classification (GTDB taxonomy): domain Bacteria; phylum Bacillota; class Clostridia; order Christensenellales; family CAG-917; genus CAG-475. Next base: position 4,053 of record URNP01000021.1, read on the forward strand.
TTGGAAGGCTGACATTCTACCATTGAACTACACCCGCATAAAACTCAAATTGCGCCATATGGAAGCAATCTACAATTCAATGCTTGACAATATTATCACATTGAGGATTTGATGTCAACAAATTTAGGTTAGATTTACGATTTTGACGGTAAATTTTCCGTCGTGGACTACTGCGTACGCGTATGAGGGCGCGCCTGAAAGCGGAGAATAAGTCGACCCGGGGCAGACGAAGGTTATGCCTGCGTTCTCGTCTATGCTTGCAAAATGCGTATGCCCGTAAAAAACGAGAGTGCAACCGAGTTCTCGCGCGCGCAAATCGAGTTCTAAAAGTCCGCGCTTGACGTGATATTTGTCGCCGTGCGTGAGCAGTATTGTTACGCCGTCTATTTCGACGATTTGCTCGTCGTCGAACGGATATGCGTCGCAATTGCCTTTTACGCCGTAGAATCCCTTGTGGCAGAGTAAAGCGCCGAGCGAACTTAATCCGTCACCGAGAAAAAAGACGTATTTGCTTTCGTTTGCGACGTCGATAAGACGGCTCGGAAGCGGCATATTGTGACTGTCGGAAAATGCCGTTATCGTGTTCATTTATTAGTTTTGCGAATTGAGTTTTTCAAGCATTGCGTGGAGCGCTCTGCCTCTGTGACTGACGGAGTTTTTCTCTTCGGGAGTGGCTTGCGCAAACGTTTTGCCGAGTTCGTCGCTGTAGAAGAGCGAGTCGTATCCGAAGCCTTCGTTTCCGCGCTCTTCGTGCAAAATCGAGCCTTCAACACGTCCGTTTGCAGTGATAAAGTCGCCGTTTGGATAACAAATCGCAATTACGGTTGAGAAATGCGCACGTCTCGAAGTCTTGCCTTCAAGGTTTTTGAGAAGCAAGGCGCGGTTGTTTGCGTCGTTGTGCGCTTCGCCTGCGTAGCGTGCCGAGTATACGCCGGGTGCGCCGTCGAGTGCGTCAACCATAAGTCCCGTATCGTCGGCAAGCGTCGGCAGTTTGCATAGTTTGCAAATCGTGCGTGCTTTCAAAAGAGCGTTCTCTTCAAGCGTCGTGCCCGTTTCCTCGACGTCAACGTCGATGCCGAGGTCTTTGAGCGAGAGCAATTGCTCGAAAGAATCGCCGAGAATTGCTCGGATTTCGGAAAGTTTGTGCGCGTTGTTGGTTGCGATTGCAAGTTTCATACGTCAGTCCTTTTTCTTGATTACGTTGTTGATTGATTTTCCGACGTTGATAAAGTGGTCCGCCACACGTTCGGAGTTGGAGGCAAGCGAGAGATATTGAGCGCCGACGTCGGGAGTGCAATCTCCTGCTCTAAGCCTTGCGATATGATTTGCGCCCATTGCTTCGGTGAAGTCGTCGATTTCGTCCTCGATGACGTTTGCTTCGTCAAACGATGCCGTGTCGCGATTGACATACGCTTTCATAACCTTTTGGAACAAATCGCCTATGCGACTTTGCAAGTGGCGGATTTCCTCGATTGCTACGTCGGAGAATTTTTGGTCGGATTCTTTGAGTTTGTCGGCGTATTCGATGATATTTTCCGCATAGTCGCCGACACGTTCGAGGTCGGTTACGGTGTGGAACGTGGTTGCAAGATAATTGTGGTCTTCGTCGTTCATTTCGAGTTTTGAGAGTTTGACGACGAATCGCGGAATCTCTTTGTTGAGGAAATTGAGTTCGTTTTCGTTGGCTCTGAATTGCTCGATTTGCGAATAATCGAGCGTGCAAATTATGTCGCAAGCCAATTCGAAGTTGTGGATTGCGATTTCCGCCATATTGACGATTTCGTTTTTGGTCTGTTGAACGGCGATAGGCGGTGTCGAAAGCATGTGCTCATCGATATAGCACAAACGCTCGGCAGGTTTCTCGTCGGCTTTTTTCTTGTCGGGAAGAATTTTGCAAACGAGTTTTACGGACAAGTTCGTAAAAGGCAACATTACGATGACCGTTAGCACGTTGAAAATTGTGTGGAACATTGCAAGTTGCGTTTGCGGAACGCCGGGGAACATATTTCCAAAGAGATAGCCGAATGTGATGACTTTTGCTGGATTTACGGCTTTTGAAATCTCGCGCATCATCATTGCAACGAGCATAAAGATGACGACGCCCGTCACGTTGAACAAGAGGTGAATGAGAGCGGTGCGCTTTGCGTTGGTGCTCGAAGTCATACCTGCGATGATTGCAACAACGCACGAGCCGATATTCGAGCCCATCGTGAGATATATGCCTTGATCGAGCGTGATAAGCCCCGTAAACGCCATGGTGATGGCAACAGAGGTCATAACCGAAGAACTTTGAATGATTGCGGTGAGAATCGTGCCGATGAGAACGAGAAGGATCGGATTTTCGATTGCCGCAAGGAAGTTTTTGACGGAGTCGAGGTTTGCAAAGGTCTTCATCGACGCGCTCATCATATCGAGACCGACGAAAAGCATGCCGAAGCCTGCGAGGATACCGCCGATTTTTTTGGCAAGGTCGTTTTTTGCAAACGCCATAGTGAATGCGCCGATACCTGCGAAAGTCGCAAACACAACGCCCGTCGATATCGTGTTTTCAAACATACCGAGCGCGGTGATCTGACCCGTGATGGTCGTACCGATATTCGCGCCGTAAATGACGGTTGTTGCCTGCATGAGCGACATAATGCCGGCATTGACGAAACCGATGACCATAACCGTGGTTGCGCCCGACGATTGAATTGCCGCGGTTGCGACGGTGCCGATGCCGACTCCGACGAGTTTGCTCTTTGACGTTCGGGCAAAAAGTCGTTTCAATTTGTTGGAACTGACGGATTCGAGATTTGAACTCATCATGTTGCAGGCAATCAAAAACACGCCTATGCCGGCGATGAGTGATAAAACTGCCGTTGCGATTTGAACAGGTGACATAAACAATTTGGTTTTTGCACGCCCGTGCGTGCCGTGAAGCGTGCGCTTCATATCGTCTTTAACAATCTTAAATATTGTTTATCCATATTATAAAGAAAATCCCTATGATTGTAAAACGGAATCGGCAACTTGCGCTGAAATGCGACAAAAACAATGAAAAACACTAATCGTGTTATACATTTATACAACACGATTAGTGTACAAGCATATTGAAAACAAGTCGAAAAATAGCGTTTTCCGCTAAATATCGGGCAAAAACGTAAAAATAAAACACGAAAGGTGTTGTAAATCGTGTTTTTTCAATTCATTATTTATGGCGTTGTATACAAATAAAAAAATACCGAATCAGGTCGTTTTGCTTTGATGGAAAGGTCTGAAATCATCCTCTTCGTGCAAATTGCCCGTAAGGTCGTTGTCAAGCAAAATACCGCGTTGCACGGAACGGTAGCCGTACTTTGCTCTTATATCGTCAATCGTCTTTTCGAGTTTGTCCGCTTTGTCGTTTTGCTCGTCGAAAAGACTCAATTGAACCCCGTCCTTGTTTTCAAGCCTGATTGCCGCAACGGTTATCGCTCGAAGCGGTTCGCCGAAATTGTGCATCTTTTTGAGCAACTCGATTGCCTCTTTTGCAATCGCACCCGAATTTTGGGTTGCGGGGGAAATCGGAATTTGTTTGGAGTTCCATTGAAGCGCAGGATTTTTGATTGAAAGACTTATGCCGTTTGCCGCGAGGTTGTAACTTCTCAGCCTCAACGCAACCATATCCGCAAGCGCGTAAATCACGATTTTCGCTTCGTCGAGGTTTTTTATATCTCTCGGTGTCGTCGTGCCGTTGGATACGCTCTTGGGGATGCGCACGTCGTAGTAATGTTTGACCTCGTCCGTTTCAACGCCTTGAGCGGCGTTTATCATACTGTCGGCGATTATCCCGAAAACGTGACGTAAAGCGTCACGGTCGGCATTTGCGAGTTGCCTTATGGTGCGGATATTGAGTTTGGTGAGTTTTTCGGAAGTCTGACGACCTATCATAATCATCTCGGATGGCGACATATTACCGATGACGTCCATATAATGCTCCTTGTCGAGCACGGTGGTTGCGTCGGGCTTTTTGAGGTCGCTCCCGAGTTTTGCGAGTGTTTTTGTGAACGATACTCCCACGGATATTGTCAATCCAGTCTCTTTTTTGACGAGTTCGCGAAGGGTGTTTGCAATCGTTGCGCCGTCGCCGAAAAGTTTTTCCGAACCCGTCACGTCAAGCCAACATTCGTCTATGCCGAAACTTTCGACTCTGTCGGTAAAGCGCGTGTAGATTTGAAAAACTTGTTTCGAGTATTTGACGTATTCGTCAAAATGAGGGGAAACGAACACGATATCGGGGCATTTTTGCTTTGCCGACCACAAAGTTTCGCCCGTTTGAACGCCTGCTTTTTTGGCAAGTTGGTTTTTTGCGAGCACGATTCCGTGTCTTGCTTCGGGATTTCCGCATACGGCAAGAGGCATCCCGTCGTATTCGGGATGCAGTTTCTGTTCCACCGATGCGTAGAAGTTGTTTAGGTCGCAATGCAAAATTGTTTTTCCCACGATTTGATTATACACAATTTTGCCTTGCAAAACAAGTGGTTCTAGTTTATAATATTTCATAGATAAATATTTTGAGGCGCGCTCGGGCGCATCGAGCGTGCGAGGAGTTTATATGATTTTGGTTACGGGCGGAGCAGGCTATATCGGCTCACATTGCGTAAGAGAACTCAAAGAAAGAAATATGGACGTCGTCGTTTACGACAATCTCGTCACGGGACACATAGAATCCGTGCCTTCGGACGTTCCTTTCGTGAAGGGCGATATCTTTGACGTGGAGTTGTTGCGCTCAACGTTCAGAAAGTATAACGTCGACTCGGTCATTCACTTTGCGGCGTATTCGCTGGTCGGTGAAAGTATGGTCAATCCTGCAAAGTATTATCACAACAACGTTGCAGGCACGCTCGCACTTCTCGACGCTATGATTGCAGAGAACGTCAAATATCTCGTGTTCTCATCGTCTGCGGCGACCTACGGAGATTGCGGCGACGGACTCATCACGGAAGACAGTCCGCAACGTCCAACGAGCGTTTACGGTCAGACCAAACTTATGATGGAGCAGTTTATGCAGGACTACGATAAGGCGTACGGGCTCAAATACGTAGCGTTGCGTTATTTCAACGCCGCCGGCGCTCACAAGAGCGGTGAAATCGGCGAGGCGCACAATCCCGAATCCCACCTTATCCCCATCATTTTGCAAGTGGCAAACGGCACGAGAGATCATATAGGCATTTTCGGCGACGATTATCCCACTCCCGACGGCACTTGCGTGAGAGATTATATCCATATCACCGATCTTGCGGACGCTCATATTCGCGCTTTGGATTATCTCAAACACGGCGGAAAATCCACGCATTACAACCTCGGCAACGGCAACGGATTCAGCGTCAAAGAGGTCATCGACGTCACCGAAAAAGTGACGGGACTTCCCATAAAGAGAACTGTCGAAGGACGCAGACCCGGCGATCCTGCAACCCTCGTCGCTTCGAGCGAGAAGATAAAGAGAGAACTCGGATGGAAGCCTCAATACGATAGCCTCGAGAGCATCGTATCGTCGGCTTGGAAGTGGCATTCCACTCATCCGCACGGCTACGAGAAGTAAGATATACTTTCTTTGAAAGTATTTTTGACGTATTCGACGAAAAAAGTCATATTTCGGCATTGCCGTCGAATATAGTGTAAAGCAAACGATGCGACGTTTTCGTCGCATAGAAATATTTTTTCGAGCGTTCGGAAAAGCGTTTTTTTCGGACGCCACGCAACCGAAATCGTCTTGAAAAAGGCGGTTTTCAAACGTAGGGGGTGCGTATGCAAGTCAGAAAAGCAATCATACCTTGCGCCGGGTTCGGCACGAGATTTTTGCCCGTTACGAAGGTGCTTCCCAAGGAACTCTTGCCTATCGTGGATACGCCTGCGCTTTGCTATATCGTAGACGAGGCGGTCAAGAGCGGAATCGAAGAGATTATGATTGTGATTTCTCCGCAAAAAGAGAGCATAAAACGTCTTTTCGAGCCAAACGCCGCACTCAACGAGCATCTGCTTTCGCAAAGCGAAAAGGAAGCGTACGCACTTGCAAACGAAAAAGTCGGCGCGAAGATTTCATTCTGCGTGCAAAAGACTATGAATGGCAATGCAAACGCAATCAAACTGTGCAAGGATTTCGTTGACGGAGAGCCGTTTGCGGTGCTGTTCGGCGACGACGTTATGTACGTGGAAGACGACAAACGTCCCGTCACGAAACAACTCATCGACGCGTATTACGCAACGGGCGGAGCGTCGATAGTTGGGTGTCAGCGCACGAGCGAAGAAGTCGCAAGGCGTTGCGGAGTTATGATTGCAAAAGACGCAATCGATTCAAAAACCACGGTGATTGACGGCATAATCGAAAAGCCGCAAGGCGAGTTGCCAAGCGCGCTCGTATCTCTCGGAAGATTCGTGCTTGCGCCGTCGATATTCGAGGCAATCGACCTCACTCCGTACACGAGCGGAGAGGCGTATCTGACGGACTCGATAAGCATTCTTGCAAAACAAAAAACGGTGTGCGCATACGAGTTCGAGGCGCGCCGATACGATATCGGCAACAAGGAAGGCTATCTCGAAGCCACCGTCGAATATGCGCTCCGAGACGAAAATCTCAAAGGCGAATTTTTGGAGTATATCAAAAGAAATCTGTAAAACAAGCGATTAGAACGCCTGTTTTGCGATATTTAGTGGCAAAACGCGCAAGGAGCGAAGCGTAATGCGCGGCGCAAAAGACGAGGAAGAACCAAAGTTTATGCAAAGGACTTGCGATATATGCGGCGACAGAGTGGCGACTCTTTTTGAAAGCGTGGTTATCGACAACAACCCCGTTGAGTACGGCTATTGTCAAGAGTGCTACGAAAACGCTTTGAAATGCGGAAAAAGTCCGCACGAAGAGGCAGATTATCGGCTTTCTCGTCGCACGAAAGAGTGCAAGCGTTGCGGATATACCGTCGAAGATTTTGAAAAACACTTTCTTTTCGGTTGTGCGGATTGCTATTCTCAAATGCGAAAAATCGCCCTTGACGCCGCAAGCAAGGCTCAGGGGATAAGCGCGGAATTATTGCACGCTCACGCTCCACAAAACACCGTTCGCAGTATACTCGAACTCAAAAGCAAAGACGGTGAGAGAACACAGAGTGTTTCGCAAGGCATTTTGAAGTCCGCAAAGGATTGCACTATAAAAGAACTCGTCAAAAACAACGTCGTATCTTCGAGGATTCGTCTTGCGAGAAATATCACGGGGCTTGAATTCCCGAGAAATATAAAAATTACGGACGAGAGGGTTGTGAACCTCATAAACGGAGCGTACGCCGCCGCAAACGGAGTGTTCGAGGCAAGGCTTTTGCCTATGAACAGCCTCGCAAAAGAGCAGAAAAAAGCGCTTATAGAAAGGCATTTGATATCCCTTGCGCTTGCAAACAACACCCAAAACGGCGCGGCAATCGTCGAGGGCGACAAAAAGTTCGGAATATCCGTGATGCTCAACGAAGAGGATCATATCCGCGAGCAATGCGTAGAAGAGGGCTTCAACCTCAAAGGCGCGTACGAAAGGCTCAGAACGTACGACGAAAGACTGCTCCACGCATTGCCGATCGCATACGACCCGACGCTCGGATTTCTGACTGCGTGTCCCACCAATCTCGGCACGGGAATGAGAGCGTCTTGTATGCTGTTTTTGCCCGCGTTGAAGCGAGCGGGGGCAATCGAGGACGCACTCAAAACTTTCAAGAGCGAATTCGGCTTGACTGTCAGGGGCGTGTACGGAGAGGGAAGCGAAGCGGCATACGATATGTATCAGATTTCAAACTCACGAACGCTCGGAGTGAGCGAGGGTGAGATTATATCTCACGTCGAGCAAGCGGTTGCGAGAGTGTGCTATTGCGAAAGAGTCGCGCTCGAAAAACTCGTCAAGGAAAGACAAACCGAACTTCTGGACGGAATATCGAGGAGTTACGCCGTATTAAAAGGCGCGTATACGCTTACGGCGCAAGAACTTATGAAACTGCTCGTCGACGTGAAAATCGGCGTGATACTGGGCGTTTTGCCCATAAAATCTACTGCTGTGACGGACGAAATGATATGGGCGTGTTCCGCCTCGTCCTTGCAGATTATTACAAACGGAAGTTCGCAGGAAGAGCGTGACAAAACCCGCGCTCGAATCGTGCGAAAACTTCTTTCGGAGGAAGAATGATAACCTACTCTGACAACGCAAGGCTCGTGCTTCAAAGAGCGAGCGAACTTGCCGTTCGTACGGGCGGTCTCGTGTGCACCGAGCATATTTTGTTCGGTCTTTTGGACGTCGACGGCTCGGCGGCGCAACGGATTTTGAACGGCTGCGGAGTGTACGAAGACGACGTAATCCGCGTCTTTTCGCCTATGCCAACTCGCCCCAACGTCGAGATGTCGGCAAGAGCGTCGAGGACGGTGCAAAACGCCAAGGACGTGGCGGCGCGGCTCGGCTCGCAAGTTGTGGGAACGGAACATATTTTGTACACGATTCTTGACGAAACGTCGTCGGTGGCGAGCGATATTTTGAGGTCGAAAGGAATAGATCCCGAGTATTTGCAACGCATAACTTACAGCGCAATCGTGTCGGCCGGCGGAAGACCGCAAATGTGCCTTACAAACGGTGCAAACGAGAGCGTAAACGATATTCTAAACGGATATGTTTCTGATTTCTTTGGGGAAAACGAACAAAATGGAATCGTCAAAAACGGACAAAACAGCGACAAAAAAGGGTTTATCAACGATGTGAACGGGTTTATGAATGGTGGAATTGCACCTGAAATAAACGACGATTTGTATGATAAAAATGAAAATTTATATCAAAAATCCGAACAAAATATCAAAAATCCGAACTTCGATTTATCAAAATTCGGCACGGATTTGACCAAAAAAGCGCGTGAAGGACGCCTCGATCCCGTCATCGGAAGAGGAAAGGAAACAGAGCGAGTGATTCAGGTGCTTTGCCGTCGCACCAAAAACAATCCCGTGCTTATCGGCGAACCCGGCGTGGGCAAGAGCGCGGTTATCGACGGACTTGCACAGCGCATCGTATCGGGCGACGTCCCCGACGCTTTGAGAGATAAAACGGTGTTCTCTCTCGACTTGACTTCGCTCGTGGCAGGCACGAGATACAGAGGCGACTTCGAGGAAAGACTCAAAGCAACGCTCAACGGAATTAAGCAAAGAGGAAACGTCCTTTTGTTTATCGACGAAATTCACACGATACTCAAAGCAGGTTCGAGCGAGGGCGGACTCGATATTGCAAATATCCTCAAACCTATGCTCGCAAGAGGCGAATTGCAGACGATAGGGGCGACGACGCTTGAAGAATACCGCAAGCAATTTGAACAAGACAGCGCGTTAGAACGCCGTTTTCAACCCGTTTTGGTTGAAGAACCGAGCGTGAGCGACACGATTGAAATATTGCAGGGATTGAAGTCTAAATACGAGGCGCATCACGGCGTGACGATAACCGACGAAGCGATATCTTCGGCGGCGATTTTGTCGGACAGATACGTTGCGGACAGATTCTTGCCCGACAAGGCAATCGACCTTATAGACGAGGCGGCTTCGAGAAAGAAGATTTTTTCGTTTACCACTCCGAGCGAAATCAGAGAGTTGGAGAAGAAAATCAAGCAGGCAGACCTCGATTTGAGCGAGGCAAAGCGCAGAGAGAACTTTGAACTTTGCGGAAAATATAAGGCTCTTCGCGACGATTATATCGAACAAAAGGAAAAAGCCGAAATCGAATGGAAAGAAAAGTGCGCAAACACGGATCTTTCGATAGGCGAGGACGAAATCGCAGAAGTGGTGGGCAATTGGACGGGAATCCCCGTGAAGAGAATCACAGAAGGCGAGAGCGAAAAACTCGTCAATCTCGAAAAAGTTTTGCAATCGAGAGTTATCGGACAAGACGAGGCTTGCTCGGCGGTGGCAAAAGCGGTCAAGAGAGCGAGGGCAGGGCTTAAAGATCCCAAACGCCCGATAGGTTCGTTTATATTCCTCGGCCCGACGGGCGTGGGTAAAACCGAACTTGCAAAGGCGCTTGCGTGCGCGCTGTTCGGCGACGAGGACTTGCTCATCCGCGTGGATATGAGCGAGTATATGGAAAAAGACAGCGTGTCGCGCCTTATAGGTTCTGCACCCGGTTTGGTGGGATTTGAAGAGGGCGGTCAACTCACCGAAAAGGTGAGAAGAAAACCGTATTCGGTGGTGCTTTTCGATGAAATCGAAAAAGGTCATCCCGATATATTCAACATACTTTTGCAAATCCTCGAGGACGGCATACTTACGGACAGCCACGGTCGCACGGTGAGTTTCAAAAACACGGTGATTATTCTCACGTCCAACATAGGCGCAAAAGAGGCTATGACTCCGCAAAGAACGTTGGGATTCGCAACCGAAAAGACCGTTCAAAACGAGAGCGACAGAGTACGCCAAAGCCACGTGGACGCACTCAAAGGCGCAATGAAACCCGAGATTATCAACCGTATCGACGAAATCGTAGTGTTCAAAAAACTCGACAAAAAGAGTTTGTTTAAGATTGCCGATATTATGTTCGCATCGCTCAAAAAGAGATTGGAAGCGCGCGACGTGGAGGTGAGCGTAACTCAAAGCGCAAAGGACTATATCGTGTGCGAGGGTTACGACGCAGAGTACGGCGCAAGACCGTTGCGCAGAACGTTGCAAAGACTTGTCGAGGACAAGTTGAGCGAAAAAATCATAAGAGCAGAGATTGCGTCGGGAGATAAGATTGAGATTGACTACAAAGACGGAGCGCTCGTCTTTGAAAAGGTAAACTAAATATAATTTAACTCTTGAAATCAATTATATTTCTTGCTATAATGCAAGTATAAAGAACTTAGGAGGTTACTTTATGAGAATCGAAATTTTCGGCAAGAATTACAATCCTAGTGATTCACTCAAGGCAATCACCGAGAAAAAGTGCGCGAAACTCGAAAGACGTTTCGAGGACGAAAACGCGGAAGTGAAGTTTACCGTCACCTACGAGAACGGCGATTACACAACCGATATGGTCGTTTCGAGCAAAGGTATTTCGTATCGTGCAAGCGCAATGAGCGAATCTCCGTTTGACAATCTCGACGAGGTTATCCCAAGATTGCTCGGACAGATGAGAAAGCAAAAAGACATTTGGGGCAAGGATAAAAAAGGCTCGCCCAACGTCTACGAAGAAGAGGAAATTCGCAAGGACGAAGAAGAATAAATGAAAGTCGGCATTTCGACAGCAACGTTTTTTTCAAAAGTATTGACCGAGGATTCGTTCTCGGTCATTCAACGCTGTGGAGGGGACACCTGCGAGGTGTTCCTTACCACTTTTTATGAGTACAAAGATTCGTTTGGCAGACTTCTGAAAGAGCGCAAGGGCGACTTTGACGTATATTCCGTCCACTCGCTCAACACGCAGTTCGAGCCGCAACTTTTCAACAAGGTGCAAAGGACGTACGACGACGCGGAGGGCGTTTTCCGTTCGGTGTTGAACGTAGGACAAATTATCGGCGCAAAGGCGTACACTTTTCACGCGCAGGCGCGCCTTAAGCAAAGCGTGTATATAGACCCGAAATTCGTGGGGGAGCGTATGAGCAAACTCGGCGAAATATCGAGAGAATACGGCATAAAACTGTGTCTTGAAAACGTGCATTGGGCAACTTTCGATTCGCCCGACTTTTTCAGAAAGATGAAGCCGTACGCACAAAATATAGGCACGGTGCTCGACATAAAGCAGGCAAGACAATCGGGATACGATTGGAGAGAATATATCGACGTGATGGGCGAGAGTATCGCCAACGTGCACGTGAGCGACGTCAAAGACGGCAAAATCACGATGGTGGGCAAGGGCGAATTCCCCTTCAAAGAACTCGTTGAAAGGCTCAAAGACGTTGGCTACGACGGGCCGCTCATCATAGAGCAATACGCAGGAAATTACGATTCCGTAGACGAGGTCGCGGAGTCGGTGGAATACCTTAAAAACATTTTGGAGGCATAAAGATTATGCAAATCAAATTTGATTTCAACAACATGATGGAATCGTCTATCGGCGAGCAAGGCATCACCGAAAAAGAGATAGAGAGCGTGCTTGACAAGGCGCAGGACAGTTATGCGTACTTCGAGAAGAATCGCGGCAACGGCTGGATGGGTTGGGCGGAACTTCCGTACAATCAGGAAGAAGTCGTCAGAGATATAATCTATACGGCGGCGGAAGTGAGAGCGCACTACGAAAACTTCGTCGTTCTCGGCATCGGCGGCAGCGCACTCGGCCCTATGGCCGTGTTTAACGCGCTTTGCCACTTCAGATATAACGAACTCGACCCCAAAAAGCGCGGAGTCAAATTCTACGTCGAGGACAACGTCGACCCCGAACGTATGCTTGCGCTCCTTGACGTTATCGACGTTGAAAAGACTATGTTCAACGTCATCACCAAGAGCGGCGCGACTTCGGAAACGATGAGCCAATATCTCATCATCACCGATATCCTCAAAAAGAGATGCGGCGACGAGTGGGCAAAGCATATCATAGCAACCACTTCGCAAAGCAAGGGCAATCTCATCAAACTCGCAAAGAAAGAGGGCTTTAAGACCTATTTCATTCCCGACGGAGTCGGCGGAAGATTCAGTGAACTTTGCCCCGTGGGACTTCTCCCCGCGGCAGTGCTCGGCATAGATATCATCGGTCTTTTGAGAGGTGCGGCGGAAATGGACAAAGCGTGCAATTCCTCCGATCCGTACAAGAATCCCGCGCTTATGGCGGCAACTCTTCAATATATTGCTATGGAGCAAAAGGGCAAGAACATTTCGGTTATGATGCCGTATGCGGACAGCCTCAAACTTATGGCGGACTGGTATTGCCAACTTTGGGGCGAGAGTCTCGGTAAAGCAGTAGATTTCGACGGCAACGTCGTGCATAAGGGACAAACTCCCGTCAAGTCTTTGGGCGTCACCGATCAACACTCGCAAGTGCAACTCTACACCGAAGGTCCTTTCGACAAAGTGGTGACCTTTATCGGCGTGAAAAAGTACAGAGGCGACGTGGTTATCGCAAACGGAGCAGAGGAATTTGCGGACGTGAACTTCCTTTGCGGACATACTATGGGCGAACTTATCAACACCGAAAGAGAAGCGACCGAATACGCGCTCACTCGCTCGAAGCATATGAATCGTACGATTATGCTTGACGAAGTCAACGCAAACACCATCGGTCAACTTCTTATGTTCTTCCAACTCGAAACGGCATACTGCGGAAAGATGCTCAATATCGACACGTTCAATCAACCCGGCGTCGAAGAGGGCAAGAACGCAACCTACGCCATGTTTGACAGAAAGGGCTACGAGGCAAAGAAAGAAGAACTCGAAAACGCACCCAAAAAGTCGGCTAAATACGTCATCTGACAATGATAACTCTCGAGGGCGTAAGCAAGCAGTATCTGTACGGGGCGAGAGTGCTCGGCTCGTTGGATATGACGATAAACGACGGACAAATCGTCGCTTTGCTCGGTGACGAATCGAGCGGAAAAACCACCTTTTTGAAGGTGGTTGCGTCCGTGACAGATTGCGAGGGCAAAGTGCTTTTTGACGGTCAGCCGCTTGCAAAAAAGCCCGACGACGTGATTATGGTGTTCGACGATTTGGCTATGTTTGAAAATCGCTCGTGCTACTATAATCTTGCGTATCCGCTTATTATCCGCGGATACGATAAAAACGAAATAAAACGCATCGTCGGAGACTGCGCCGAAAGGGCGGGAGTCGTTGCGATACTTCGCGACAAAGTCAAAAAGACTTCGCTTATCGACAAAAAAAGACTTGCCGTGGCAAGACTGTTTTCAAGACCGTCCAAAGTCGTGCTCGTCGACGATATCACGAGAGGACTTGACAAAGAAGAGGCGGCGGAACTTTGGAGAGAAGTCGCGCCTGTGTTGCAAGATATGGCAAAAGAGGGCAGAATCGTCGTATTCGCAACTCGCGATAAGGACGAGGCGATGAGCATTGCCGATACGATCGTCGTGATGCACTACGGAGAAGTCAAGCAAATCGGCACGCCCGATAGGATTCTCGAGAATCCGTCGAATATTTGGGCGGCTCAAGCGTTTGACGAAGATTATCGCTTTGAAAAGGCGCGTCTCGACGAAAAGAGCGGAAAACTCGTGGCAACCACGCTCGACTGCTACGATATCGACCTCCGTCATCTCGACGGAAAAATCGTAGGCGAGTATATCGGCAAGGACGTTTTCGTCGGTTGGGCAAGCGATTGCTACGACGTTGACGGCGACAGAAAAGAGAGCGTGCAAAGTTTTATGCGCACTCTAAACGGATACGAACTGAACGTTAAATCGGGAGTGGTGCGTTGCGATAAGAAACTCGACGAAGTCGGAACTCTTCCGCTCAAAAACTCCGCAAAAGTATTCGATTTTGCAAGCGAAAACAGCATAATAAAGGACGTACTATGATTATTTTGGGCATCGATCCCGGTCTTGCGACTATGGGATACGGCGTGATAAATTCCTTAAAGGGCAACTATTCCGTAATAGATTACGGGGTTGTCACCACGCCCAAAGAACGTACTTTGCCCGAAAGACTACAACAACTCGAGGACGGTGTGAAGGAACTTATCGAAACCTATCGACCCGACAACGTGTCCATTGAAGAGTTGTTCTTTTCAAAGAATATCACCACGGGCATTCCCGTCGCCGAAGCGAGAGGCGTGATTCTGCTTACGGCGGTGAAAGCGCTCGGAAAAGAAGTGTACGAGTATACGCCGAATCAGATTAAGCAAGCGGTTACGGGATACGGCGGTGCGGACAAGATTCAAATGCAACATATGGTGCAAACGCTCTTGCGACTAAAAAGCGTGCCTCGCCCCGACGACGCCGCAGACGCTCTTGCGGTTGCCATATGCCACGCTCAAACGAGCAGAATGATAAACAACTTCAAGGTCCAATGATATCGCCTATGGCGATGATATCCTCGCAAGACTCGGATGATATCACTGCGTGACGATATCCGCACTGCGTGTGGGTTGAGGGAAAAAATATCCGTAACTCACACAAAGTGCGCACTTTTTGCAAAGCAAAAAATATTACTTGCGCATAGCGCAAATATAACTGCGACAAAGTCGCAATATAACTCTCGCACAGCGAGAATATAACCGTGCCTCAGGCACAAATATCAATTGCGTGAAAGTGCGCAACAAGGTGCAATATGTACAACTACATTCAAGGCAAGGTCGTGGACAAAACGTTCACTTCAATCGTCGTCGACAACAATGGCATAGGCTATGAAATCGGCGTGAGCGGAAATACGCTCCAAGACGTCGCTATTGGCGAAATCGTCAAGATTTATACCTATCTTTACGTCAAAGAGGACGAGATGTCGCTCTACGGATTTTCGCGCAGAGATGAAAAAAAATTGTTTATGCGACTCATCGAAATCAGCGGTATCGGTCCGAAAATGGCTATGCAAATCCTCGGCGGATACGACCTTAAAACGCTCACCGTCGCTATCGCGAGCGGCGACGTCAAGACGCTCACCAAAATCAAGGGGCTCGGCAAAAAGACCGCCGAACTTATCGTGCTCAATCTGCGAGAGCAAGCCGCAGACGATATCACGCTTTTCGACTCGCATCAGGACGCCGTTACGGGCGACGATATCGCAGACGCGGTGTTTGCGCTCGAAAGCCTCGGACTTTCAAAGACGGACGCAGTGCGCGCCGCTACCGAAGCAAGCAAGGCGGTGAAGGGCGTTGAAAATATCATCTCTTACTGCCTCAAAAAATTGGGCTGATAAGCCTTAATCGAATAAAACCACAAAGGTCGATATATGATCAAATCGCAATTCACAAAGGAAAATCAAGACTTCGACGTCGACAACAGAATCGTCAGTTCGCTCACAATCGAAGAGGACGAGCAGGAAAACAGTCTACGTCCGCATACGATGGACGAATACGTCGGTCAAGCCAAAATCAAAAAGAATCTGCAAGTGTTTATCTCTGCGGCAAAGGCTAGAAACGACGCGCTCGATCACGTTTTGCTTTACGGCCCTCCCGGTCTTGGCAAAACCACGCTTGCGCACGTCATTGCGGGGGAACTCGGCTCGCAAATCAGAGTTACGAGCGGCCCTGCAATCGAAAAAGCCGCCGACCTTGCGGCACTTTTGACCAATCTCGAAAAGGGTGACGTGCTCTTTATCGACGAAATTCACCGCCTAAATCGAAATATCGAAGAAGTGCTTTATCCTGCTATGGAGGACTTTTCGCTCGACCTCGTTACGGGCACAGGGCCCATGGCAAGAAGCATTCGTATTCCGCTCAAACGCTTTACGCTTATCGGCGCGACTACGAGGGCGGGTATGCTTTCAAGTCCTTTGCGCGACCGTTTCGGAATGTCGTTGCGACTTGAAATGTACACCGACGAAGAACTCAAACGCATCGTTATGCGCTCGAGCGGAATCCTCGGTATCGCAATCGACGAGAGCGCCGCTTTGGAAATCGCAAAACGATCGAGAGGTACGCCGCGTATCGCAAACAGGCTCTTGCGCCGCGTTCGCGACTTTGCCGAATACGAAAAACTCGACCGCATAACCCTCGATATTACGAAAAAGGCTCTCACGCTTATGGACGTTGACGAGTTGGGGTTGGATATCACCGACCGTACCGTCCTTGAGGCTATCATCGACAAATTCGGAGGAGGCCCTGTCGGACTCGAAACGCTCGCCGCCGCAACGGGAGAGGAATCGAGCACCATAGAGGACGTCGTCGAACCGTTTTTGATTCAACTCGGCTTCATCAGTCGCACTCCGAGGGGCAGAGTCTGCACGCAGAATGCGTACAAGCATCTTAACAGAGAATGGAGTGAGTGAGAAAAATTATTAATTAATAATTAGCAATGAACAATTAATAGTTGTGGGTGGACTCTGTCAACACTTGAACGAAAACTCATTCGGAACGTACTTATAAACGTAATATGCGACTTCTAAGACGGAACACGAGCCGCAACGGCGGCTAAGGAGCGCCGAACCGGCGTGGTCCGGAAAGAGGGGGCGCATCTTTTTAGGGTGCTAACCGAATCTCTTGTAGAGAAAGAACAAAATATGTGAGGAAGTGAAAACTCTAAATTGAGTGCTAATTATTCACTTTGCAAAATGGACTAATATGGAAAACAATACGACACTGAAAACGCATGATTTCTTCTACGAATTGCCAGAAGAACTCATTGCTCAAACGCCTATCGAACCTCGTGACCACTCGAGGCTTTTGGTGTATAATCGTCAGACAGACGAGATTCAACACAAGCATTTTTACGATTTGCCGTCTTTTCTAAAAAAAGGCGATTTGCTTGTGATAAACAACACGAGAGTTATCCCTGCGCGCATTTTCGGGCATATAGAAAACCACGAAAGCGTGCTTGAAGTGCTTTTGCTCAAACGCAAAGATTATACGCATTGGGAAACCATTATGAAGCCGGCAAGAAAGGCAAGGCTAGGCTCGGTTATCCACTTTTGCGACGAACTCAGCGCAGTCGTCACAGAGATAGGTGATTACGGCGCACGCACGATCGAATTCAAATTTGACGGCGTGTTCGAGGATATTCTCGACAGGGTGGGCAATATGCCGCTTCCGCCGTATATAAAAGAAAAACTCGCCGATAAGGAAAGGTATCAGACGGTTTACAGCAAAATCGAAGGCTCTGCCGCCGCTCCTACGGCAGGATTGCATTTCACGTCCGAACTTATGCAAAAAATCAAAGATATGGGCGTGGATTTCGCAACCGTGCTTCTGCATATAGGTCTCGGCACGTTCAGACCCGTCAAAGAGGACAATATCCTCGAGCACGAAATGCACACCGAGTATTACGAAATCGACGAGGAAAACGCAGAGAAAATCAATTCTGCCGTAAGAGAGGGCAGAAGGGTTATATGCGTGGGCACGACAAGCGTTCGCACGCTTGAAACGGTGGCGGACGAAAACGGATACGTCCGTGCGCAAAAAGGAGATACGAGCATTTTTATCTATCCCGGATACAGATTTAAGTGTGTGAAGGGGCTTATCACAAACTTCCACTTGCCCGAAAGCACGCTTATAATGCTCGTTTCGGCATTCGTAGGCAGAGAAAAAACGCTTGAAATATACAACGAAGCAGTGAAAGAGAAGTATAGATTCTTCTCGTTCGGCGATGCATCGTTTTTTGAGTGAAACTAATTGCGCCGAATGCTAAAAAATGCGCTATTGAGCGAATAACTGCTTCAGGTGCGATTGCCTAAATAGTCACGTACTGAAACTTTGCGCCGAATGCTAAACACGTGTCACTTATCTCTTTGAGATAACTTGACACATATTTAGGCGCAAACGTCCTGTCAAAACAAATCGGAGCATTTGTTTTTGACGTAAGGGGTTGCAATCTTGAGGCGGCTCGGCGATTGCAACGACGAAAGTGGATGCTCACAACGACTCTTCGTTGTTCCACCTTATTCGGCTCCGCCTGTCTACGAGCGACGTCTCGGAGGCTGCGAAGCCGAATGATTCAAAATCATCAAGCAGACAATCTTGCGAAACTGTGGCTTGGCTTTTTATCCGCTCGCGTGCGTAGCACGCTTCACCAAACAATCGGGCGTGCGAAAT
>URNP01000022.1 GCA_900549225.1 uncultured Eubacteriales bacterium
CGGGCTGTTGGCAATACAAATCGGCTGAAAGCCGTGTCACCGTCCTTTGTGTGCCAGCTACGCACCCAAACGGCACAGTCGGACGGTACTAACCGTCGAGCTTCGACGCTCGCTTTTCTCGCCGCCTTGCGGCTCGCACTTTGAATAGGCACATTCCGTGTATAAGAATGCTCTGAATGAGTGTTCGTCTATCCACTTGCGTGCTTTGCACGCTAAACACCAAGCAAGCACTCGCACGGAATTGCGGTTTGAGTTTTTGTCCTTCTCATTTTGAGAGTGAAGAGTGGTTGCGCGGTAGAAATTGCGAAAACAAGCGAGGACAGTGGCAACCGCCACTGTGTTTGCGTTTCTTTTTAGGGGATTCCCACGTCGCTTTGCTCCTCGGAAAGACATTTGGGGCGGTTGTCATAACCGCGCCGCCGTTTGAGCAATTGTGCGCGGTTAGCAAAGCAATAAATCAAGCGAGGCTCTCGGCAATGCGCAATTTATGCGCAATACCGTTGCCTCGGCGATGATTTTTGCTTCGGCACACCCGAGTGCGTGGCACGCGCAAATATATATTTAATCTAGTTTTATTTGAAAACAAAATTAATCCTTATATACAAGATTTTGCGGTGAAGTGGAGAATTTATGCACAAGATTAAAAAATATTCATAATTTCGTAAATTTTTGCTTGACTTTAATTTTCAAAAATTATATAGTAAACGAGCGTGTCGAAAGGGATACGTGTTTTCCGTCGCAGTTGCGGCGGGTGAAAAATATAAGACACACACGGACAAGTGTAATATAGGAGGCTAATAATGGCTGGACAAAAGATCAGAATTAAACTTAAGGCTTACGACCACAACCTTATCGATCTTTCCGCAGAAAAGATTGTCGAGACAGTCAAGAAGACGGGAACGAAGGTTTCGGGTCCCATTCCTCTTCCCACGGAAAAGGAAATCATCACGATTTTGCGTGCTACTCACAAATACAAAGACAGCCGCGAACAATTTGAACTCAGAACTCACAAGCGTTTGATCGATATCTACAACCCCACGAGCAAGACGGTCGATTCTTTGATGAAACTCGATTTGCCCGCAGGCGTCGATATCTCAATCAAACTCTAAGCAAATAAAAGGAGGATGAACTTTACATGGATAAAGCAATCATCGGTAAGAAAATCGGCATGAGCCAAATCTTTACTGCAGAAGGCAAGGTCATTCCCGTAACGGTCGTGGAAGCAGGTCCGTGCCCAGTTGTGCAGATAAAGACGAAAGAGAACGACGGTTACGAAGCCGTGCAAGTCGGCTTTGGCACTGTCAAAGAAACAAGAGTTAACAAGCCGGTTGCCGGACACTTCAAGAAAGCAGGCGTAACCGTCAAAAAGTACCTTCGTGAATTCCGTTTCGCAAACTGCGCGAGCTACACGCTCGGACAGGAACTGACCTGCGACATGTTCACCGAAGGCGACAAAGTTGACGTTACCGGAACTTCCAAAGGTCACGGCTACTCGGGCGTCATCCAAAGATGGAACTCTCACAGAATCGGTCCTATGACTCACGGTACAGGTCCTATCCACAGAAGCGTTGGTTCTATGGGCGCTTGCTCCTCTCCCTCGAGAGTCTTCAAGAACAAGCACATGGCAGGACAATGGGGACATGAAAAGGTTACTGTCCAAAACCTTACTGTCGCACGCGTCGATGCAGCAAGAAATCTTCTTCTCATCAAGGGTGCTATCCCCGGACCCAGAGGCGGCGTCGTCGTCGTGAAGGAATCCATCAAGGGTTAAGCGGAGGTAGAATATGAAACTGAACGTTTTGAATATGGCAGGCAAAAAAGCCGGAACGGTTGAAATCAGCGATTCCATCTTTGCACGCGATTACAACGAAGCACTCATCCATCAGGTTGTCGTTGCTCAACTCGCAAACAAGCGTCAAGGCACTATGAGCGCCCTCACCAGAACCGAAGTTCGCGGCGGCGGCTGCAAGCCTTATCGCCAAAAGGGCACGGGCCGTGCTCGTCAAGGCTCCATCGTTGCTCCCCAATACGTTGGCGGCGGCGTGGTGTTCGCAAAGAAGCCCAGAGATTTCTCACAAAAAATCAACAAGAGTATGAAGACTGCTGCGTTCTATTCCGCACTCTCTGAAAAAATTCGTCAAAACGAAGTTGTCGTTCTTGACAAATTTGCACTCGCAGAAGCAAAAACCAAACTCGTTGCAGGAGCGGTGAAGGCACTCTCTCTCAACGGCAAAGTGATGTTCGTCCTCGACGAGTACGACCAAGTCGCACTCAAGGCCAGCAAGAACATTCCTTCCGTCGAAGTTTGCGAAGCAAGAACCCTCAGCGTTTACGACGTGGTTGCAACCAAAAACATCGTCATCACCGTTGACGCACTTAAAAAACTCGAGGAGGCAGCACAATGACAGCATACGACATCATTATCGAGCCTATCCTTTCCGAAAAGAGTTATGACGGCATCGCAAACAAGAGATATACGTTCAAGGTTGTCAAATCCGCAACCAAGACGCAAATCAAAGCGGCAGTCGAGCAAATCTTCCAAGTGAAAGTTGACAAAGTCAATACATCGAACTACGACGGCAAATTGAAGAGAATGGGCAGAAACGAAGGCAGACGCTCTGCTTTCAAGAAAGCAATCGTCACTTTGACCGACGACAGTAAGGCAATCGAATTCTTCGAGAGCTTGGCATAAGGAGAGTAAAGAATATGGCTATTAAGAAATATAAACCAACGTCTCCTGCACGTCGTTTCATGACGGTGTCTGCGTACGAAGAGATCACAAGCACCACTCCCGAGCGTTCACTTCTCGTGTCACTCAACAAGAGCGGCGGCAGAAACTCTATGGGCAGAATCACCGTTCGTCACATCGGCGGCGGCAACAGAAACAAATATCGTATCATCGACTACAAGCGCAATAAAGACGGTATCCCCGCAAAAGTCGCTTCCATCGAATACGACCCCAATCGTTCTGCGAATATCGCTCTTCTGCACTATGCGGACGGCGAAAAGAAATACATCCTTGCTCCTTTGGGCTTGAACGTCGGCGACGTGCTCGAAAGCGGTGAGCATGCCGATATCAAAGTCGGCAACGCGCTTCCTCTTTCCGCAATTCCCGTCGGTACGATGATTCACAACATCGAACTTCAACCCGGCAATGGAGGTATCATCGCAAGAGCAGCAGGCAACGCGGCTCAACTTATGGCAAAAGAAGGCAAGTACGCAATCGTTCGTATGCCCAGCGGCGAAATGAGATACATCCTCATCAACTGCAGAGCGACGGTCGGTCAAGTCGGAAACCTCGATCACGAGATTGTCCGCGTCGGTAAAGCCGGTAAGACCCGTCACATGGGCGTGCGTCCTACCGTCCGTGGCGTCGTCATGAACCCGAACGACCACCCGCACGGCGGCGGCGAAGGCAAATCTCCTGTCGGTATGCCTTCACCTGTTACTCCTTGGGGTAAACCTGCTCTCGGCTATAAGACCAGAAAGAAGAAGAACAAATCTAATAAGTTCATTATTAAGCGTGTGAACTAATCGGAGGACAAAATGAGTAGAAGTGTTAAAAAAGGCCCGTACGTTGAAGAGCGCCTTATAAACAGAATCAATGCGATGAACGCATCCGGTGAACGCCAATCTGTCAAAACTTGGTCCAGAAGTTCCACGATTTTCCCTGAAATGGTTGGTCACACAATCGCAGTTCACAACGGTAAGCAACACGTCCCCGTGTATATCACGGAAGATATGGTCGGTTGCAAACTCGGAGAGTTTGCTCCCACGCGTACCTTCAGAGGTCACGCAGGCGCAAAGACCACGAAGTAATAGGAGGAAGATATGGCTACAAGAAGTAAACAAAAAGCCTTGGACCGTCAAGCAAAAGCGGATACAAGACCTTGTGCAACGGCTAAATTCGTCAGAATCTCTCCCTTCAAGGTCCGCATCGTTCTCGACATCATCAGAGGCAAATCGGTAACAGAAGCAATCGCTATTTTGGAAAATACTCCCAAGGCTGCAAGCGAACCCCTTATCAAGTTGGTCAACAGCGCGGCGGCAAACGGCGAAAACAATCAAAATCTTGCAAGAAACGATATGTATATCGCAGAGTGCTACGCAAACGAAGGTCCGACCCTCAAGCGTATCCAAGCAGTGTCCAAGGGCAGAGCGTATCGTATCAACAAGAGAACAAGTCATATCACGGTCATTCTTGACACGGTGAAAGCGTAATAGGAGGTATACACAATGGGACAAAAAGTCGATCCAAACGGTCTTCGTACAGGCGTCATCAAATCGTGGAGTTCTAAGTGGTATGCCGACAAGGCGCACTTTGCAGACAACATCGTTGAAGACAACAAGGTCCGCAAGTTCATCAAAAAGAAATACTACGATACGGCAATTTCAAAAATCGTGCTCGAAAGAGCGGCAGATAAACTCGTAGTCGCAATCCACACCGCACGTCCGGCAGTGCTCATCGGCAAAGCAGGCGCAGGCGTTGAAGAGATCAAGAAAGAAGTTGAAAAACTCATTTCCGGCGACAAGAAAGTGAGCATCAACATCATGGAAGTCAAACATCCCGATGCAGACGCTCAACTCGTTGCAGAAGGCATTGCAAAACAACTCGAAGGACGCGCTTCCTTCCGTCGCGCAATGAAACAAGCAATGTCCAAGGCTATGAAAGCGGGCGCAAAGGGCGTCAAGACGATGGTTAGCGGCAGACTCGACGGTGCTGAAATCGCAAGAAGCGAACAATACCGCGAAGGCTCTATCCCTCTTCAAACTCTCCGCGCGGACATCGATTACGGTGTCGCAACCGCAAATACCACGTTCGGCGCAATCGGCGTCAAATGCTGGATCTACAAGGGTGAAATCCTTGGCAAAAATCCACTTGAAGGAGGAAATCAATAATGTTAATGCCTAAACGCGTCAAGAGACGTCGCCAAATGCGTGGCAGAATGAAAGGCAAAGCAAACAAGGGCAATATCGTCGCATACGGCGAATACGGTCTTGTTTCGACAGAGCCGGGCTGGATTACCTCCAACCAAATCGAGGCAGCGCGTGTCGCTATGACGAGATATATCCGTCGTGGCGGTCAAGTCTGGGTGGATATTTTCCCTCACAAACCCGTAACCAAGAAACCTGCCGAAACTCGTATGGGTTCAGGTAAAGGTTCTCCCGAATACTGGGTAGCAGTCGTCAAGCCGGGCCGTGTGATGTTTGAAATCGCAGGCATCGACGAAGCAGTAGCAAAAGAGGCACTCCGTCTTGCTGCAAACAAACTTCCCGTCAAGTGCAAGTTTGTCAGAGCAGAGGACGTGAACGGTGCCGAAGGCGGTGAAGCATGAAATCAAAACAAGTTTTGGAAATGACAGATAAAGAGTTGCAAACAAAACTCAACGAATTGAAGTCGGAATTGTTTTTCCTCCGCTTCAAAAACGCCACGAATCAACTGACCAACCCTATGGTTATCGTTGAAACGCGTCGCGACATTGCCCGCATCAAGACTGTCATCCGTCAAAGAGAAATTGCTCGTGCAAAAGACGAGGCAAAGGGCTAATCGGAGGAGCATATGGAAGAAAGAAATTTGAGAAAAGAAAGAGTGGGTATCGTCGTGAGCGATAAGATGGACAAAACCATCGTCGTCGCAGTCAGCGAACGCGTTAAACATCCCCTCTACAAGAAAATCGTAAACCGCACCAAGAAGTTCAAAGCGCACGACGAAAACAACGTGTGCGGCATCGGCGACAAGGTGCTTATCGCAGAAACTCGTCCTCTTTCCAAGGACAAGTGCTGGAGACTCGTCGAAGTAGTCGAGAAGGCCAAATAATAGGAGGAACGCTATGATTCAACCATTGAGTTGGCTCAAAGTCGCTGACAACAGCGGAGCCAAAGAAATTATGTGCATCAGAGTCCTGGGCGGTTCTTTCAGAAGAAGCGGAAACATCGGCGACGTTATCGTCGCATCCGTCAAATCGGCTATCCCGGGCGGCAAAGTCAAGAAAGGCGACGTCGTCAAAGCGGTTATCGTCCGCACGACGTTCGGTCTTCAACGCGAGGACGGCAGCCACATTAAGTTCGACGACAATGCGGCAGTCATCATCGACAACCAAAAACAACCACAAGGCACTCGTATTTTTGGGCCTATCGCAAGAGAACTTCGTGACAAGGATTACACCAAAATCATCTCTCTCGCACCCGAAGTGCTGTAAGGAGGACAACTATTATGGCAAAATTGAGTGTTAAGAAAGGCGACAACGTTATGGTTATCACCGGCAAGGATCAAGGCAAAGTGGGCAAAGTACTCAAAGTCGTTCCCGAAACCGGCAGAATCTACGTTGAAGGCGTCAACATCATTTCAAAGAGCAAAAAGCCCAGAAACGCACAAGAGAAAGGCGGCATCATCAAGCAAGAAGGCACAATCGACGCATCCAACGTTATGCACGTTTGCGCAGGCTGCGGCGACGTCGTTAGAGTCAAGCACGAAGTGAAAGACGTGGACGGCAAACAAAAATCCGTCCGCGTATGCCCCAAGTGCGGTGCGTCTTTGGACGAGAAGAAACCATCTGCAAAGAAAGTGGCAAAAAAGGCTGCAAAAAAGAAAGCAGAAAAGTCCGCAGATAAGAAGGACTGATAAATCGGAGGTAATATCGTGGCAGAAAAGAAAAATCAGGTTGCTAAAGCAACTGCAACCGATAAGACGAATGCTGGTAATGCTGAAAGATATCGCATGAGAAAACAGTATGCCGAAGAGGTCGTACCGGCTCTCATCAAACGCTTTGGCTACAAGAACATTAACGAAGTTCCTCGTCTTGAGAAAATCGTGCTTAACATGGGCTTGGGTGACTGCAAAGACAACAGCAAATCACTGCAACTCGCAGTTGAAGAGCTCAAAATGATTGCAGGTCAAAAACCGGTTATCACAACAGCAAAGAAATCCGTTGCAAACTTCAAGGTGAGAGAAGGTATGAACGTCGGCGCAAAAGTTACCCTTCGCGGCAACAGAATGTACGACTTCCTCGATAAGTTCATTTCCATCGCGCTCCCCAGAGTCCGCGACTTCCGCGGAATCTCCTCGAAGTCTTTTGACGGAAGAGGCAACTACGCAGTCGGCGTGAAAGAGCAACTCATCTTCCCCGAAATCGAATTCGACAAAGTCGAAAAGGTTCGCGGTTTCGATATTTGCATCGTTACGACGGCAAAGACTGACGAAGAGGCAAGAGAACTTCTCAAGTTGCTCGGTATGCCTTTTGCGAAGTAAGGAGTGAACTATGGCCAAAACATCAATGAAAATTAAGCAACAAAGACCACAAAAGTTCTCGACGCGTGAATATACACGTTGCCGTATTTGCGGACGTCCCCACGCCGTGCTCAAAAAGTACGGTATTTGCAGAGTTTGCTTCAGAAACCTCGCATACAAAGGCGAGATTCCCGGAGTGAAGAAGGCAAGTTGGTAAGAGGAGGCACTAAAAATGACTGATCCAATTGCAGATATGCTTACAAGAATTAGAAATGCCTTGACCGCAAAGCACGAAACGGTTGAAGTTCCGGCGAGCAAAATCAAGGTGGCAATCGCAGAAATCCTCGTGAAAGAAGGTTACGTAAAAGGTTTTGAGGTCGTTGACGGCGCTGTGCAAAACAATATCGTTATCACGCTCAAATACGCTCCCGTCAAGGGACAAAAGGTCGTCACCGGTCTTAAGAGAGTTTCGACACCCGGTCTTCGCGTCTACGCAGGTGTGGACAATCTTCCCAAGGTTCTCAACGGAATGGGTATCGCAATCCTTTCCACTTCCAAGGGTATCCTCACCGATAAGGAAGCGAAAGCACAGCACGTCGGCGGCGAAGTGCTTGCATACGTTTGGTAAGGAGGCGCACTATGTCAAGAATCGGTAGAGCACCTATTGCCATTCCGCAAGGTGTTACAGTTGATATCAACAACAACCTCGTTACAGTGAAAGGTCCTCTCGGCACTCTTTCTCAAAAGGTTGACAAATCCATCGACGTCAAAGTCGAGGACGGACACGTTCTTTGCACTCGTCATTCCGACGACAAAGATCATCGCGCATTGCACGGACTTTCCCGCGCTCTCATCCACAATATGGTGGTCGGAGTTACGAAAGGTTTTGAAAAGAGCCTCATCGTCAACGGCGTCGGTTACAAGGTCACGCTTTCGGGCGCAAACAAGATGACCCTCAATATCGGATTCTCTCATCCCGTTGAGTTCACCGCTCCCGATGGAATCACTTTTGCGCAACCGCAACCCCTCGAAATCGTCGTTAAGGGCATTGACCGCCAACTCGTCGGTCAGACTGCTGCAACCATCAAGGCTATCAAACCGGTTGAACCGTATCACAACTACGGCATTCACTACAAGGATGAGACCGTCATCCACAAGGTCGGCAAGAGAGCCACGAAGTAATTGAGGTGAAGTATGATAAGCAAAAAAGATAAAAACGCAGATAGAATCATCCGTCACGCAAGAGTGAGAAAGAAAGTCAGCGGCACTGCCCAAAGACCTCGTCTTTGCGTGTACAGAAGCACAAACCATATCTATGCTCAAGTTATCGACGACGTGAAGGGCAACACCCTTTGCGCTGCATCCGACCTCGAAAAAGCAATTGCGGCTCAAACCGCAGAGCTTTCCAAGAGCGAAGTTGCAAAAGTCGTCGGCAAGGCAATTGCTGAAAAGGCTCAGGCAATCGGCATCAAAGAAGTCGTGTTCGACAGAGGCGGCTATCTTTACACCGGCAGAGTTCAAGCTCTCGCCGACGGCGCAAGAGAAGCCGGTCTTGAGTTTTAATCGGAGGAATTATGGCAGAAAATCGTGATAGAAGAAACGATAGAAACAGAGAAGAGAACGATGGTTTGAACAAGAAACTCATCGCTGTCAACCGCGTCACAAAGACCACCAAGGGCGGCAAGAACATGCGCTTCTCCGCACTCGTAGTCGTCGGCGACGGCAACGGCAAAGTCGGTCTCGGCATGGGCAAAGCGGCTGAAGTTCCCGAAGCAATCGAGAAAGCAACGCAAGACGCAAAGCGCAACCTCGTGACTGTTTCTTTGAAAGGCAACACAATTCCTCATGCAACGACGGGCAAGTTCGGTCGTGGTCAAGTTCTTCTCCTTCCTGCCGAAGAAGGTACCGGCGTCATCGCGGGCGGTGCAGTCCGTATGGTGCTCGAAACCGCAGGCGTGAAGGACATCAGAACCAAATCCCTCGGCTCTAACAACCCCATCAACAGCGCAAAAGCAACGCTCGAAGGTCTCGTTGGTCTTCGCAACGCCGAGCAAATCGCGCAACTTCGCGGCGTAGACGTCGTGGCTGACTAATCGGGAGGTATACTATGGCAAAGAAAGCGGCTGCAAAAGCAGAAGTTAAAATGATCAAAGTTACTCTCGTTAAGAGCGCAAACGGCATCCTCAAAAACCAAAAAGCAAACCTCGAAGCAATGGGATTGCATAAAATCGGCAATTCCAGAACCTTCGTTGACGACGCTTGCGTGAGAGGAAAGATCGCAAAAGTTTCTCACCTTGTCAAGGTTGAGGAAGCGTGAGGAGGAGCATATGAATATTCAAGATCTTAAACCTGCAGAGGGCGCAAGAACCAGCACCAAGAGAATTGGTCGCGGCATCGGCTCCGGTATGGGTAAAACATCTACTCGTGGACATAAAGGTCAATGGGCAAGAAGCGGCGGCGGCGTTCGTCCCAACTTCGAAGGCGGCCAAATGCCGATGACCAGAAGACTTCCGAAGATCGGTTTCAACAACAAGAGATTCGCCCACGTCTACAACACGGTCAACATCGACGTTTTCAACAGATTTGAAGACGGAGCAGTTGTCGGTATCGATGAGCTTGTCGCAAGCGGTATCATCAAGAAAGTCGAAGCATACGGACTCAAAGTCCTCGGAAACGGCGAACTTGAAAAGAAACTTACGATCAAAGCCAACAAATTCACCGCGTCTGCAATGCAAAAAATCGAAAAGGCAGGCGGCACAGCAGAGGTGCTATAATGTTTGAGACACTCAAAAACGCATTCAAGTCGAAGGAAATAAGAGTGAAGATATTTATTACCCTCGCTCTTATCCTCGTCTACAGAATCGGATGCTATATCCCCATCCCGACATTTAACATGGCGGCTATGCAGAGTTCGACGGCATTCAATTCCGACTTTCTCAGCATCCTTAACGTCATAACGGGCGGTTCAATGCAGAACGCAACGTTGTTTGCTCTTGGCGTGTTGCCGTTTATCAACTCGTCAATCATCATGCAACTTCTTGCGCTCGTCATTCCCGCGCTCGAAAAAATGTCGAAAGAAGGCGAAGAAGGCAGAAAGAAACTCACTCAAATCACGAGAATCGTTGCCGTGGTGCTCGCAGTCGTGCAAGCAATCGGTATCGTCGTGGCCTTCAAGAGTTACTTCCTCAACGTGTTCTCCTTCGAAGAGGGTGCGGATAATCCCATTCTGACTATGGCTCTAACGATAGTTCTTCTCGTTGCGGGCAGCGTTATGGTTATGTGGCTGAGTGAAAGAATCACCGAATACGGTATCGGCAACGGTACTTCCATCATCATCTTTATCGGTATTCTTTCAACCGCAGGTACGACCATGGCAGAGTCCTTCAAACTCGTCGGAGAGAACTGGACGTATATCTGGAACATCATCGGATTCATTATCCTCGTCGTTGCAGTGCTTACGTTTATCGTCTTTATGGACGGCGCAGAGAGAAGAATCACGGTGCAGTACTCCAAACAAATCAAGGGCAACAAGATGTACGGCGGTCAATCCACCTATATCCCCATCCGCGTCAACGGTAGCGGCGTTATGCCTATCATTTTCGCATCGTCCTTGCTTATGTTCCCGCAAATGATCATACAACTCTTCTTCAGCACTACCGAAGCGGCAAGTTGGTACGCTCGTTATATGGGAAGCGGCACTGCAGTCTACTACGTCCTTTTGGCATTGTTCATTCTCGGATTTAGTTATTTCTACGCTCAAATCCAGTTCAATCCCGAAGACGTATCCAAAAACATTCAGCAATACGGCGGATTTATCCCCGGTATAAGAGCGGGTAAGCCGACAAGCGACTTCCTCAAGAAGATCAACAACAGAATCACGTTCTTCGGAGCAGTGTTCCTTATGTGCTTGTCCCTCATCCCGACATTCTTGTTCAGAGCGCTCGCTATGGGCGACGGAACATGGGCAGCACCGGCACTTCCGTTTGCAAACTCGTTCTCGGCAACAGGTTTGCTCATCGTCGTGTCCGTCGCGCTCGAACTCAACAAGCAACTCGAATCTCAAATTATGATGAAGCACTACAAAGGCTTCCTCAAATAAGAGAGAAAACGACAAACAAACCCAAATTTTTTGCTCGGTGGCTCAAATCGCTTAACGATTTGATTGCCATCGAGGCGAAAAAGTGCTATAATAAATAATTATGAAAAATATTATATTATTAGGCGCTCCGGGCGCAGGAAAAGGTACGCAAGCGGCAATGATCGCAGAGGAATTCAAAGTTCCTCACATCTCAACGGGCGATATCCTCCGTCGCAATATGAAGGAAGGCACGCCTTTGGGACTCAAAGCGAAGGCTTTCGTCGAATCGGGCGGGCTCGTCCCCGACGAAGTTGTCATCGGCTTGGTTGAAGACAGACTCTCGCAAGAGGATTGCAAAAACGGATATATCCTTGACGGATTCCCCAGAACGATCGCTCAGGCAGAGGCTCTCGACAAGGTTGCCAGAATCGACCTTGCAATCAACATCGACGTTCCGTTTGAAACCATTATCGACAGACTCGGAGGCAGAAGGGTTTGCGTGTGCGGAGAAACTTATCACGTTTCTATGCTCAACGGCGAAACGACTTGCAAGCGTTGCGGAAAAGAACTCTTCGTTCGCGACGACGACAAGCCCGAAACCGTAAAGAACAGATTGAAAGTCTACAGCGACCAGACTCAACCGCTCATCGATTATTATCGTTCGCAAAACAAAGTCGTGGACATCAAAGCCAACGGCACGAAAGAAGAAATCTTTGCGGACATAAAGAAGGTGCTTGAATGATTAACATCAAAAGCCCGCATGAAATCGAGTGTATGAGGAAGTCGGGCGCAATCCTCAGAGATTGCTTGCTCTTCCTCGGCGACAGAGTGAAACCGGGAGTATCGACAAAACGTCTTGACGAATTTGCTTACGATTATATCAAAAGGCACGATTCGACTCCGTCCTTCCTCGGATACGGCGGATTCCCCGGAACGATTTGCGCGTCTATCGACGAAGTTGTCGTTCACGGATTCCCCTCCGAAAGACGACTCAAAGAAGGCGAGATAATCGGCGTCGACTGCGGACTCGTTTTCAAAGGCTGGCAAGCGGACGCGGCAAGAACCTTCCTCGTGGGCGAAGTCAGCGAAGAAAAGAAACGCCTCGTCGAAACTACGAGAGAGAGTTTCTTTGAAGGTGTGAAACAGTTTAAGGCAGGCGGACGACTCGGAGATATATCCCACGCGGTGCAGGTTTACAACGAATCTCGCGGATACGGCGTGGTAAGGTCGATGGTCGGACACGGAATCGGCAGAGAAATGCACGAAGACCCCGCAGTGCCTAACTACGGCAAGGCAGGACACGGTCCGAAACTCGAAGTGGGTATGGTGCTTGCAATCGAACCGATGGTCAATCTCGGAACGTGGCAAACGCTCGAGGACGGTTGGAAATGCGTCACTCTCGACGGCAAACCTTCCGCTCACTACGAAAATACTGTTGCTCTGACAGAAAACGGGGCTGAAATACTTACGCTGTGATATGGAACTCGGTCTTATCGTTTATTCAAAGGCAGGTCGCGACCAAGGCGCGTATTACGCGGTAGTCGAGGTCGTGGACGAGAATACGGTGAGAATCGCGGACGGAAATCTGCGCCATATCAAAAACGCGAAACTTAAAAACGTAAAACATCTTCAATCTACGGGCGACGTGCTCGAAAAGATTGCGGAAAAACTCAAAAACGGCACGCAGGTGTTTGACAAAGAATTGTTCAGCGCACTCCGTTTTTACAACGACAACAACAAATAAGAGGACTCTATGTCAAAAGAAGACGTTATCGAAACCGAAGGCAAAGTCATCGAAGTTTTGCCCAAAACTCAATTCAGAGTGATGCTCACGAACGGACACGAGATTCTTGCATATCTCGGCGGAAAGTTGCGTATCAACAACATTAGAATTCTCGAAGGCGACAAAGTCAAAATCGAAATGTCGCCCTACGACCTGACAAAAGGCAGAATAATCTACCGCAACAAATAAGGTCATATCGAAACAATATCGAAAACAAAGGACTCATTCAGGAGGTTAACTATGAAAGTCAGACCCAGCGTCAAGCCTATGTGCGACAAATGCAAAGTTATCAAAAGAAACGGCAGAGTTATGGTTATCTGCTCAAAGTATCCCAACCACAAACAACGTCAAGGTTGATTGATGCGTCGGGCTTTTGACGTTTTGAGGCAATGCTCCGCCTCGGCTCAAAAGTAAAATTCGGCAAAAAGCGTAGGGCGGCTGGTTGCTCCATTCCAAACTTTTACGGCAACTACCTATGCGTGGCATATATAAAAACACTTTTTTCACTATTTCGGAGGTAGAAAATGGCAAGAATCGCCGGCGTGGATCTTCCGCGCGACAAGAGAGTTGAATACGGACTTACCTACATTTACGGTATCGGCCTTGCAACTTCTCAAAAGATTTTGAAAGAGACCGGCATCAATCCCGATATTCGCGTCAAGGATTTGAGCGAAGATCAAGTCAGTCTCATTCGTGATTACATCGAACAACATTTGCACGTCGAAGGTGACCTCAAGAGAGAAGTCGGTCTCAATATCAAGAGATTGATGGAAATCGGTTGCTATCGCGGCGTCCGTCACAGAAAAGGACTTCCCGTACGCGGTCAAAATACGAAACAAAACGCTCGTACGAGAAAAGGTCCAAAGCGCGCAGTCAGCCGCAGCAAGAAATAAGGAGGCGCGACTATGGCAGGTATCGCAAGAAAAGCTATTAAGAAAAGAAAAGATATCAAACGCGTTGAAAAAGGTCAAGTGCATATTCACGCTTCTTTCAACAACACAATCGTTACTATCACCGATATGAACGGAAACGCAATCTCCTGGTCTTCCGCAGGCAAACTCAAACTCCGCGGCAGCCGTAAATCCACTCCGTTTGCAGCTCAAATGGTCAGCGAAGACGCAGCCAAAGTTGCATACGATCAAGGTATGAGAAGCGTTGAAGTCTACGTCAAAGGTCCCGGTCAAGGCAGAGAGAGCGCAATTCGCGCACTCGCAAACGTCGGTATCGAAGTTACGCTCATTCAAGACGTATCCCCGATTCCTCACAACGGATGCCGTCCGCCCAAGGCGAGAAGACTGTAATTAGGAGGACTTAAACTATGGCTAAATATACTGGAGCAGATTGCCGTCTTTGCAGACGTGAAGGTTGCAAACTCTATCTCAAGGGCGAGAAGTGCGGCTCTACCAAATGCCCCCTTCTCACTAAGTATGCACCTCCCGGAGATCACGGCAAGGGAAGAAAGAAAGCAAGCGGTTACAGCGTTCAACTTCGCGAAAAACAAAAAACCAAACGTTACTACGGCGTGACCGAAAAACAATTCAAGATGTACTACGACAGAGCGTCCGAAATGCGCGGCGTCACCGGTGACAACATGCTCGTTCTCATCGAAAGACGTCTTGACAACGTCGTGTATCGTCTCGGCCTCGGCACTTCAAGAGCAATGGCTCGTCAAATCGTCAACCACGGTCATATCACCGTCAACGGCAAGACAGTGGACATTCCGTCCTACCTCGTCAAAGCAGGCGACGTCATCGCAGTCAAAGAGAACAAGAAAGATTCCGCAATGTGGAACACCGTCAAAGAGACCAAAAATCTCAGCCTCGTCAAATGGCTCGAATTTGACAATGCTACACTCACGGGCAAGGTTGTTGCTCTCCCCGAAAGAAGCGACATCGACCTCGACATCCAAGAGCACCTTATCGTCGAGTTGTACTCTAAATAATTTGATCGGAGGATACAGTTATGATGGAAATCAAAAGTCCCAAGATAACTTGCACGGAGAACGAAAGCAGAAACTATGCAAAATTCGTCGTCGAGCCGCTTGAAAGAGGCTTCGGCACAACGATCGGCAACTGCCTGCGTCGTATCCTTCTTTCCGCGCTTCCCGGTGCTGCTGCTGTCGGCATCAAAATCGCGGGAGTCGATCACGAATTCTCCACAATCAAGGGCGTGAAAGAGGAAGTCACCGAGATTATCCTCAACCTCAAAACTGTTCGTTTCAAAGCAATCAGCAGTCTCGAGACCGCAGGTAAGCAAGAATGCAAACTCTTTGCAAACACCGTCGGCACGGTCACCGCAGGCGATATCCAATGCGCCACCGGCATCGAAGTGATGAATCCCGACCAAGTCATCTGCACTTTGGACGAGGGTGCGTCAATCGATATGACCATTTTCGTCGATTGCGGAAGAGGTTACGTTCCCGCTTCCCAAAACAAGGGCCATCATCAATCCATCGGTTATATTCCGATCGATTCGATTTACACTCCGGTCGTAAGAGTCAACTATGCAGTCGAAAGCACTCGTGTCGAACAAAGCATAGACTTTGATAAACTTACGCTCGAAGTCACCACCGACGGTACGACTTCTGCAAAAGAAATCACCTCTCTTGCAGCAAAAATCATGAACGACCACATCAAACTTTTCGTGGACCTCGTCGAAAATATGGGCGACAGATCAATCCTTGTCGAACCTCAAACCGACAGCAAAGTCAAAGTCCTCGAAATGTCCGTTGAAGATCTCGATCTCTCGGTGCGTTCGTACAATTGCTTGAAGCGCGCAAATATCCACACAGTCGAAGACCTCACCAAGCGTAGCGAAGACGATATGCTCAAAGTGAGAAACCTCGGCAGAAAATCACTCGAAGAAGTTGTCAAGAAACTCGAAGACCTCGGCCTCGGCTTGAAGGCTCAAGAGGACTAAGAGCACAGGAGGAACACTATGTCTAAATTAGGAAAACGCACAGACCAAAGAATGGCTATGCTTAAAAACCAGGTTTCCGAGCTTCTTTGGTACGGCCAAATCGAAACAACCGTTGACCGTGCAAAAGCAGTCAGAAGCCTTGCTGAAAAATACATCACTATCGCAATGAGAGCCTACCAAGACGACGTCAAAGTCACCAAGACCGTTGACGGAGCAAAGGGCACGAAACAAGAAGTCGTTTTCACCAACGACGGCCCGAAGAAACTCGCTGCACGTCGCAGACTTATGGCTGAACTCGTAGACCTTCAAGAAATCAAGGGCGAGAAAGAATCCAAAGCGGCTTTCAGAGCACGCATCAAAGATGCTAAACACCCCCTTATCGAGAAGATGTTCAAGGAATATGCACCCAAGTACGACGCTCGTAAGAACGAACTCGGACAAGGTGGCGGCTACACTCGCATTCTCAAGACGGGTACTCGTCGTGGCGACGCTGCTGAAACCTGCATCCTTAAACTCATCTGATTGAGTCAAATCACAAAAAGAAAATCCACCGATTCTTCGGTGGATTTTTTGTATAGAAAAAACAGCGTCACAGGACGCCGTTTTACGTTATATTATTATTCGATACCGTCGAAAAGGTCGTCGTAACTTACGTCTAACGCCTTGGCAAGCGAAACGATGCTCGTGACGGTGGGCTCGAATTTGTTGCACTCCCATTGGCTCAACTGCTGTTGAGTTATTCCCATCTTTGCGGCAAGTTCGCTTTGCGTAAGTCCGCACATTTTTCTCTCTCGTTTTATATTTTCACCAAATGTATTCATTTCTTGACAATACAACATATATTATGTATAATGTTGATAATACAAGGCATATCTTGTGTAAAAGACGTGCATTCGGCACTCAAAATTTGAATATTCTAATTTATAGTTGGGGAGGAAGCACCTCGTGTCTTTTGGATGCGGGGTGTTTTTGGTTTTTATAAATAGTTTTTCTTATTTCTTACAAAAGTATTACAAACGAGACGAAAGTGGCAAAAATACGGCGAAATCGTAAGGTTTTTGTCAAGACTTCGGACGTGGCGAAATGCGATAATATATGCGTAAACGAAAGGAGAAACGCATATGGGAAAAATTGTTGCAATCACCGGCGCAAGCGGAAATATGGGGCTTGAAACCGTCGCTCAACTTATGGAGAGCGACGTCGTGAGCAAAATCAAAGTTTTGCTTCTTAACGAAAGGCGCGAAAGAAAGTGCGCAAGAGAGTGGAAGCGCAAGTACGGAAACAAAATCGAAGTAATTTTCGGCGATATAGCGGAAATCGAAGATTGCAGAAAACTCGTGGCAAACAGCGAATACGTTCTCAACCTCGCCGCCGTTATTCCGCCTATGGCGGACCATTGCCCCGAGGCAACTGATAGATGCAACCGCATCGGCGCAATGAATATCGTGGATTCCGTGTCGGAAATCAAGGGCAACCAGCCAAAACTCGTGCATATTTCCACCGTGGCGATATACGGAAACCGCAACTACAAGCACCCGTGGGGGAGAGTCGGTGATCCGCTGATATCGAGCACTTACGACGAATATTCTGCAAGCAAAATCAAGGGCGAGAGATACGTCGTTGACAGTGACGTGAAATACTGGGCGGTGCTCAGACAGACGGGAATGCTGCACAATCGTATGCTCACCAACAATATGAAAGACGGGCTCATGTTTCATACGTGCTTCAATGCGCCTATCGAGTGGGTTACGGCTCGCGACAGCGGACTTTTGATGCGCAGACTGGTGGAAAAGGACGCAAAGGGCGAACTCGAAGAGAAGTTCTGGAAGAAGTGCTACAACATCGGCGGCGGCGCGTGCAACAGGGTGACGGGCTACGATACGTTTGACGAAGGATTCAAAATCATCGGCGGTTCGACGCAAAAGTATATGAAACCCGAATGGAATTCCATACGAAATTTCCACTGTATGTGGTTTCAGGACAGCCATATTCTCAACGATTATTTCGACTTTCAACACGAGGACGTAAAGAGTTATTGGCAAGAGATTCTTTCAAAGCACGAGTATTATAGACTCGGAAAAATCGTTCCGGCAAAACTCGTGTCCAAACTTGCAATAGAAAGGCTTCTCAAAGACGATAACGCGCCGAGATATTGGGTCAAAACGAATCAGGCGGGCAAAGTCAAGGCGTTTTTCGGCAGTAAAGAGAATCTTAAATGCTTGCCAAACGATTGGAGCAAGTTCCCCGTCCTCGCACACGGACAACTCGCCGACGGCGATATCGATTACGACGATATGAGAGATATAACCAAACTAAAGGAACATGGCTATATACTCGATCACGGCTACGACGAGAGTAAGCCTGACGAAGAACTCGATATAGAGGATATGCAATCGGCGGCGGCGTTCAGGGGCGGGAAATGCCTGTCGAAGAGCATGAAAAAGGGCGATTTGTATACGAAACTCGAATGGGAGTGCCACGACGGTCACAAGTTTTGGGCATCGCCGTATTGCGTGCTCAAAGCAGGCCATTGGTGTCCGACTTGCTGTCAACCGAGCCCGTGGGATTACGACAGACTGTCCAAATTTATGCCGTTCTATGCGCAGATTTGGTACGACACGCACGCAAAAGGAGAGAATACGACCTATTTTTACGACTCAAATCACATTGCCAAATATACGCAATACTGATTGAAAGCCAAAAGCGATAAGAAGGGAACAGGAGAGGAAGATATGAAAAATGCGATAATTTACGTTTTTTCGGGCACGGGAAACACGAAAAGAGCGTGCGATATATACAAAAGCGAGTTTGAAAAATTCGACGTGGAAACGACGCTGTATATCGTGAAAAAAGGCTTTGAAAATTTGCCGAATCCGAACGATTTCGACTACGTGGGATTTGCCTACCCCATACACGGATTCAACGCTCCGTATATAATGCTCGACCTTGCAAAAGCCTTGCCGAAAGCGGAAGATAAAAAAGAGTATTTCGTGGTCAAAACGTCGGGCGAACCGTTGAAAATCAACAACGTTTCGTCGATAAAATTCAACGATATTATGAAGAAAAAAGGCTACGTCGCAGGCAGTGAATATCATTACGTTATGCCGTACAATATGATTTTCAGACACACCGACGAGATGGCGGTGAAGATGAAAGACACACTCTGTAAACTTGCGTCCATAGAGGCAAGAGAGGTGCTTTGCGGAGTCGAACACAAACTCTCGAAAGTGCCATTGGGAAGATTCGTCGCTTGGGTGGTGCGCATCGAACAGCCTGCAATGAAAGCGAACGGGCGTTGCTTTAAGGTTGACGAAAGCAAATGTATCGGTTGCGGTGCGTGCGCCAAAAACTGCCCCGTTGGCAACATAAGGATTGACGAAAACGGAAAATTCCGTTTCGGCGGCGACTGCATAATGTGCACGAGATGCTCGTTCAATTGTCCTGCCGACGCTTTCGATATCGGCATACTCAACGGGTGGCGAGTCAACGGCAGATACTCGTTCAAATTGCCCGACACGCCGAGCGTGGACAAGCACTCGCGCTATTGCAAGAGGGCGTACGAGAGATATTTCAAAGATGCAGACGAAAAAATAAATCGGCATAAATACTGTTTGTAAAAAAGTGTGGAAATAGGCAGAATATTGTTATACAATAAAGAAAACGGAAGGAAATCGAATATATGAGAAAGATACTTATTGCAGAGGACAACGTCGAAATATCGGATATGATGAAGAGTTATCTCGAAAAAGCGGGACACGAGGTGTACCAGGCGTTTGACGGAGCGGAGGCGCTCAAAACGGCAAACGAGGTGAAACCCGACCTTGCTCTTCTCGACATTATGATGCCGAAAATAGACGGCTTTACGGTGTGCGAAACGCTTAGAAAAACTATGACCATGCCAATCATCGTCGTGTCCGCAAAAGTTGCGGAAGAGGACAAGGTGCGCATGTTCGACCTCGGCGCAGACGACTATATCACCAAGCCGTTCTCTTTCAAAGAAATGGTGATGAGAGTGGGCGCGCAACTTAGGCGTTATTACGAATTCAACGCCGTACCGTCGGGCGACAGGCACTACGGCAAGTTGATGATTTCGTCGACGAGATTCGAGGCAAAGGCGGACGGAGAGCCGCTCAATCTCACTGCAAAAGAGTTCAAAATTCTCGATTATCTCACCATACACGAAAATCAGATTATGCCCAAGCAAAAACTTATAGACGACGTTTGGGGTATAGACGAATATATTGACGAGAACACTGTTGCCGTGACGATTGCACGCCTTCGCGACAAACTTTCAAAGGCAGGAATCAACAACGTCGTCACCGTGTGGGGACTCGGGTATAAGTGGCAGGATTGAACGGTGTGATTGCAAAACCGCTCGTTTATCTATGCAAAAGCAGAGGTTAAACGCCTTATGATGAACAAAAAACAGATTATAAAACTTGAAAAAACGCTTGCGAGATTCCAAGACGGCGACTTGTATTCGCCTGTGGAAACGGAGGGCGCGGGCGAGTATCATTCGATTGCGACGAGGCTTGAAGCGTTGCGCGTTTCGATGCTGAAACTCAAAGACGAGGTGGCAACCACGTCTAATCGCGCAAACAAATCTATAGCCTCCGTCGCGCACGATATGAAAACGCCGCTTGCGATAATCTCGGGTTATGCGGAGTGCATTTCGGACGGTATGGACGACAAAGACTATCCCTCGCTCATCATTCGGCAAGCGGAGCAGATGAACGAGATGGTGATAAACATGGTGGAGGCGTCAAACGCCGAAATCAAAAAGCAGTCCGAACATAAAACGCAAACAAACGCAAGGACGTTGTTTGGAAAAATCATCGAGAAACTGCGTCCGCTTGCCGACGCGAAAAGCATTACGATGAAGGTCGGCAAAATCCCTGACGTTACGATCAGAGCGGACAAGAGTCAGATGGAAAGAGTCGTGCAGAATCTCGTGTCCAACGCCGTCAAGTACTCTCCCGAAAAATCCGT
Source organism: uncultured Eubacteriales bacterium (assembly GCA_900549225.1). GTDB lineage: Bacteria > Bacillota > Clostridia > Christensenellales > CAG-917 > CAG-475. The sequence continues at coordinate 20,998 of URNP01000022.1, forward strand.
TGTGAAAATCGGCGCAAAGAAGAGGGGAATGGAATTCGTGCTGTACGTCAAAGATAACGGTATCGGCATATCCAAGGAAAGTCTGCCGTTCGTGTTCGATCAGTTCTACACCGAAGACAAGGCGCGCTCGGCGGCAAAGAGCCAAGGTGTCGGTCTTTACGTTGTGAGCGAGATTATGAAAGAACACGGCGGAAGCGTGAGCGTAAAGAGCAAGAAAGGAAAGGGAAGCAAGTTTTCGATTTCGCTTCCTATCGAGTACGAAAACGGCAAACTCACCGCTACGGAAAAATTCGATAATATGCCGCTTTTTGCAAAGGCACTCGTCGAGTTCTTTCTCGGCTGGGCGATGACTTTCATGTATCGATTCGCAAAGTACTCGCAGACGAGGCAGTTGCCAACGCTTATTGCGGCAATAGCGTCGTTTGCGCTGTTCATCTTCGTGTGGCCACTCGACTATATCAGCATTTTCGTGTACGGCAAGCCGACTTACCTTGCAGATTGATATTGCAAGGGTATTGAAGAGTATATTTTTGTCGATAAAAAAATACGCAAATTATAGTTGCATATTTTCTATAATAATTGTAAAATAATGGCGGTTGGAAATCCAATCAATTTCGGAATACACCTTTATGGAGGAATTTATAATGGCAAACGTAAAAGTCGCTATCAACGGTTTTGGTCGTATCGGACGTCTTGCTTTCAGACAAATGTTCGGTGCAGAGGGTTATGAAATTGTCGCTATCAACGACCTCACAAGCCCCAAGATGCTCGCTCATCTTCTCAAATACGACTCGACACAAGGCAACTACGCAAATTCTCACACGGTAGAAAGTTGTGAAGCGGTTCTCAACGAGGACGGCACGATCAAAGAAGACGGCTACATCGTCGTCGACGGCAAGAAGATCACTATCTACGCAAAAGCAAAAGCGGCAGAACTCCCCTGGGGCGAACTCGGCGTGGACGTCGTTTTGGAATGCACAGGTTTCTACACCTCCAAAGCAAAAGCACAAGCTCATATTGACGCAGGCGCACGCAAAGTCGTCATCTCTGCTCCCGCAGGCAACGACCTTCCCACGATCGTCTACAACGTCAACCACACCACTTTGAAAGCAACCGACAACATCATCTCCGCTGCAAGTTGCACCACCAACTGCCTCGCTCCTATGGCGAAAGCACTCAACGATTACGCTCCCATCATGAGCGGTATCATGACCACGGTTCACGCATACACCGGCGACCAAATGCCTCTCGACGGACCGCAAAGAAAGGGTGATTTGAGAAGAAGCCGCGCGGCCGCAATCAACATCGTCCCCAACAGCACCGGCGCTGCAAAAGCAATCGGTCTCGTTATCCCCGAGCTCAACGGCAAACTCATCGGTTCTGCACAACGCGTTCCCACTCCCACCGGTTCTACCACCATTCTCGTTGCAGTCGTCAAAGGTCACGTCACCGTTGAAGGCATCAACGCAGCAATGAAAGCAGCAGCAACCGAATCCTTCGGCTACAACACCGACCAAATCGTTTCTTCCGATATCATCGGCA
>URNP01000023.1 GCA_900549225.1 uncultured Eubacteriales bacterium
ATTCCCTTTTAAGGGGGAACGGCGGTGGGGGAAACACGTGAGGAAGGGGGAAACTGTGATTAGCACAGTTAGAGCCCAAAACATAATAAAAATAACACAAAGGAAATTTAGTGACGTCTTATGAACAAAATCGGTTTTGATAGCAATATGTATATGCAAAAGCAGTCGGAGCATATCCTCGAGCGTATCAATCGCTTCGACAAACTCTACCTCGAATTCGGCGGAAAACTCTTTGACGATTTGCACGCGGCAAGAGTACTTCCCGGCTTCGATAAGGCGGCAAAAATCAAACTTTTGCAAAAACTGCGCGATAAGGCGGAACTTATCATTTGCATAAACGCAAACGCAATCGAGCGCAACAAAATCCGCGCCGATTACGGCATCACCTACGGCAGCGAAGTGGAGAGAATGATTGACAATATCTCCGCTATGGGCATCTATATCAGTTGTGTTGTCATCACCATGTTCACCGACCAACAAGCCGCGCTTGCATACAAGCAAAAACTCGAGAACAGAGGAATTAAGGTTTATATCCACCGTCCGACGAAGGGATATCCTCACGAAATCGACACAATCGTGTCCGACGAAGGCTACGGCGCAAATCCGTATATCGAAACGTCAAGACCGCTCGTCGTTCTCACTGCACCCGGTCCGGGAAGCGGAAAACTCGCAACGTGCCTTAGCCAACTCTATCACGAGAACAAGAGAGGCGTGCAGGCAGGGTATGCGAAGTTCGAGACTTTCCCGATTTGGAATCTTCCGCTCAATCACCCCGTCAACGTTGCGTACGAGGCGGCAACTGCGGATTTGAAGGACGTCAACAAAGTGGACAACTTCCACCTCGACGCATACGGCGAAATCACCGTCAATTACAACCGAGATATAGAGGTTTTTCCCGTCGTCAAGAGTATTCTTGAAAAGATTACGGGCAAAGAGTGCATCTACAAATCCCCAACGGATATGGGCGTAAATATGGCAGGATACTGCATCGTCGACGACGAGGCGTGCAGGGAAGCGTCCAAACAGGAGATTCTGCGCAGATACTTCAAGGCTCTTTGCGACCTCAAAACAGGTACGGGAGAGCAGGATACGGTCAGTCGACTTGAATTTTTGATGTCACGCCTTTCAATCAACGTTGCCGACAGAAAAATCGTGGAGGTCGCAAAAAAGAAGAGCGAGGATAACGAAAACTGCGGAGCGGTTGCGCTCGAACTTCAGGACGGCAGAATCGTGACGGGCAAAAACACCAAGAGAATGAGTGCGTCCGCCGCTTGCGTGTTCAACGCGGTAAAGATGCTTGCAGGCATAAAGGACAACCAAAAACTCATATCGCCTTACGTCATCGGGCCTATCATCGACCTCAAGACGAAGATACTCAAGGAACACAACAAGACGCTCACGCTCGAAGAGGCGTTGATTGCGCTGTCGATATGCGCCGCATCCGACGCAAACGCCGCAACGGCAATGGAGCAACTTCCTTTGCTCAACGGCTGTGACGCGCACTCCACACATATGCTCTTCAAAGCGGACGAAAATCCGTTCAGAAAACTCGGCGTGCGCCTAACATGTTCGCCCGAATACCTCGACAACACTTTATTTATTGAATAACTCGAGCGCAATTAATACAAAAAAAACAGGTGGTAACGCCACAACCCATAAAACACTAATAAAGGAGACTAATATGCTTTACGAATCAAGAGATCAAATACCGAGCGAGTATAAGTGGAAACTCGAGGACATAATCCCGTCAAACGAAGCGTGGGAAGAGTTGTTCTTCAAATGCAACGAGCGTATGGGTTACTTTGCAAAGTATCAGGATAAACTCGGCGATGACGACACGCTTTTCGAGTGCCTTGAGTTTATGACAAGAATGATGCACGATATTTCGTATTTGTACGGATACGCAAAGATGCGCCTCGATCAAGATTCAAGAGACGCAACCTATCAAGGTATGGCAAACAGAGCGGATATGCTCTTTGTCAGATTCAGCACCGCAACGTCTTTCATCACTCCCGAATTGAGCGAGTTTTCAAAGGAAAGACTTGAAGAATTGCAACGTAGCAAACGCTTTGCCGACTACGACGTGACTTTCAAGGAAATCGTCAGAAGCAAGGATATCATTCTTTCAAAGAAAGAAGAGAAACTTCTCGGCGAAGTCGGACTCTTCTCGGGTACGCCGAGGGAAGTGTTCTCCATGTTCGACAACGCGGACGTCAAATTCGCGCCCGTCAAAGACGAAAACGGCAACGAAGTTGCGATGAGTCACGGCGTTTACGGTATGCTGTTGCAAAGCAAGGATCAAAGAGTGAGAAAAGACGCTTTCGACAGTATGTTCACGGCGTACAAGGATCACATCAACACCATTGCGGCAAACTACGCAGGCAACGTCAAAAAGGATTGGTTCTACGCAAAAGTGAGAGGATTCAAGAGTTCGCTCGACTATTCTATGTACAACGAAAACGTGCCGTCCACTTGCTATAACAAACTTCTCGAAGCGGTCGGCAAAGGTACGAAACCACTTCACAGATACATTGCGCTCAGAAAGAAAGTGCTTGGCGTGGAAACCCTCAATATGTACGATTTGCACACTTCGATCGTCAACGAGCAAGAACTTGCGCTCGAATATAACGACGCAGTCGAACTCGTCAAAGAGGCGTTGAAAGTGACGGGCAAAGAGTATTCGGAGATTTTGGCAAACGCATTCAAGAGCGGTTGGGTTGACGTCTACGAAAACAGAGGCAAGAGAAGCGGCGCATATTCTTGGGGCGTGTACGGCGTGCATCCGTTCGTGCTTTTGAACTATCAAAAGACAATTCACGACGTGTTTACGATCGCTCACGAGATGGGACATGCGATGCACTCCTATTTCAGCAACTCTTCGCTCCCCGAACAAAAGGCGGACTACGTTATTTTCGTTGCGGAAATCGCGTCTACGGTCAATGAAGTTTTGCTTCTCAAACACCTGCTCAAGACTGCTACGGGCGAGTTCAGAAAGTATTTGCTTTCCTACTATCTCGATATGTTCCGCACAACGTTGTTCAGACAAACCATGTTCAGCGAGTTCGAGACAGTTGCGCACGATATGGTGGAAAAGGGTGAGCCTATCACGGCAACCGCACTCTCCGACGCATACTACGAACTCAACAAGAAATACTACGGCGAGGCAGTCGAACACAACGACCTCATCCGCTACGAGTGGGCAAGAATTCCGCACTTCTACACGAGTTTCTACGTTTACAAGTACGCAACGGGCATCACGACTGCCGTTTCGATTGCAAACAACATTCTCAAGGGCGGAGAAGAGTATTTTGCAAAATACAAGAAGTTCCTCTCTGCAGGCGGAAGTATGCCTCCGCTCGATATCATTCGTCTTGCAGATGTCGATCTTGAAAGCGACGCTCCGTACGAACTTGCAATGAAGGAGTTTTCCGACACGCTTGACGAACTCGAAAAATCGTTCAATCTCTAAAAACCAATCGCAAGTTGCAAGCAGGCGCTTGCAACTTGCAAAACCGTATGAATCGTATCAAAAAAATCACTTTAATTCTACTCGTCGTTGCACTTGCAGTTGCAAGTGCGCTTTCCCTTTGCGCTTGCAACGAGCAAGCCGATGACGACGGGGACGTGGTGCGGAATTTGTATATCTACACGATCAAATTTTCTGGCGATGAAGAAAATTCGGACGCTCCGAGCGGCGAAACTTCCGCTTTTGACGAGCAAACTGACAGAGTTGCCACGGTGTACGTCGGTTTTTCAAAAACCGATAGGCAAGTCGAAGGCGCAAGCGCGGTATGGCATAGCGACAGGAGAAAGGACGGTGAGTTCTATTTCGTGACCGAAACCACGATAAGCCTCAACCCGAGCGCGATATTTAGTGCCGTCAAAGCAAGCGTACCACAAGAAGACCTTGTTAGCGACGGAGTTGAATACAACCGCTTGAAAGTGGTTTTGAGATATGATACAATCTATAAATCTATAAAAAGCGACGGTGAAATAACGCGCGCGGGTAGGACGTATACGCACGTTTTTGCGCTTGACGAAAGCCTTGAAAACGACGTGATTACGCTCAAAATGCGCTCACCCAATTCAGCAAACTGGTATGCAACGCTTGTGTGTTGCGCACTCGCTATCGTGCTTATCGCACTCGTCGCAACGTTATCTGTCAAAGGTGCAAAATGGCAAAAGACGAAAACAAAAGAGTGACGAGAGGTATGCCAAACAACGTTGACGCGGAAGCGTCCGTTCTCGGTTCTATTCTCATTGACAACAAAGCGGCCGATATCATCATTCCTATGCTCAAAGCAGAGGACTTTTACCTTTCGCAAAACAGGCTGATTTTTGAGGTGATGAAACAACTTCAAAACGAAAGCAAGCCTATCGATACGGTGTCCGTTTGCGACGCGTTGGAACTGAAAGGCCAACTTGACGAAGTCGGTTCGATTGCGTATCTGAGCGAACTTGCAGAGGGCGTCGTGTCCGCCGCAAACGGCGAGTATTATGCAAGCATAATAAAACGCGACAGCCTGACGAGAAGAGTTATCGAGGCAGGCAACGATATCGCAAAATTCGGCTATGAATGTCAGGACGGCAAGGACGCTCTCGACAACGCCGAAAAACTCGTTTACGCCATTGCGGAGCAGTCGAGCGAAAAGGCTCTCGTAAAAGTCGACGACGCCGCCGCACTCGCACTCAAAACCATTCAGGACGCACAATCGGGCAACGTGCCAAAAAACACGATATATACCGATTTCCCGACTTTCGATCAGAAAACGCACGGCTTGAAACCCGGTGAAATGGTGCTCATTGCCGCTCGTCCTTCCGTAGGTAAAACGGCGTTCGCACTCAATATTGCGGCAAACGTTGCGCTCAATCACGGCAAAAAAGTGGCTATTTTCTCACTCGAAATGCCTGCCGATTTGCTTGCAACCCGTATGCTCGCATACATTTCAAAGGTGTCTCTCACCAAGATGACGACAAGAGGCGCGCTCACCGCAACCGACCTCAAAAAACTTTACAACGGCTACAAGGCGTTGCTTGCGTCGGATATCTATATCGACGATTATTCGATGAACGGACCGACGGACGTTTTGTCGAAGTGTCGCCGCTTGAAGAGAGAAAAGGGACTCGATCTCGTCGTTATCGACTATTTGCAACTTATGACCTCGCAAAAGAACGGCAGAGCGGCAGAGAGCCGTCAGGTCGAAGTCAGCGATATGTCGAGAAAGATGAAGATTTACGCAAAGGAACTCAATTGCCCGATCATCTTGCTCTCGCAAATGTCACGTGGCATCGAGCAACGTCCCGACCATACGCCGCAACTTTCCGACCTTCGTGAATCGGGTTCAATCGAGCAAGACGCGGATATCGTTATGTTCCTCAACAAGCCCTATACCTACAACAAGGCTCTTCCTCCAAACGAGGTTATCCTCGACGTCAAGAAAAACAGAAACGGTACTATAGGCGAAATCAAACTCGATTGGGACGGAGATACGACTTCGTTCAAGGAATGCGTTGACGAAAACGCAAACACCACCGAGTACGTCTACGAGCAGCCCAAGAAGCGTGAAGACGACGAAGAGGGCGGTGTGGATATGAAAGCGATATCCGATGTCGCAGAGGATTTGCACGAGGTTGCAGCCGCGGATTCCGATATGCCTTTCGATATGCCGTTCGGCTCTGACGAGGCACGACAAGCGCCTCCGCCGAGCGATGACGACGTTCCCGACGAAGACGACGAATACGTTGACGACGGCGACGAAATCGACGAAGACGGAGATATGCCGTTTTAAGCAAGGACAGTCGCTGTGACAATGACAATATGCACTCGTGCAATTGTCAAGAGTCACGATAGATTTTTTGCTTTGATAACCGCACAATCGGGCGTTTGCTCTCAAATCAAGCACGGATAAAACTCTTGTCACAATTCCGCACGCCCGATTGCTTGGTGAAGCGTGCCGTGCACGCAAAGCGGATAAAATATAAGCCGCAGTCGTAAAGAATCTTAATATATTGATCGACGTGCCGTTCGGCACGTTTTTTTATCCGTAATTATTAATTGTTCATTATTATTTTTTTAATAACATACAATATTTTATGTTCAAAGACGAAATGAAAAAGAAATTGAGCGTCGCGGGGGAGGTTTTTCCGTTTACGCTGAATATGCTTTCAAGGAAAAAGACGGTGATTTGCGGTGTGAAAAGAGTGATTTTTTCTTCCGAAACGCAACTGAAAATCAGACTTGACGGCGGAAATATGACGATTGACGGCATAGGGCTAAAGATTGTGGAAATCGGTGGCGGAGATATGTTTTTGGAGGGGCAAATTGACAAAATCGAATTTGAAAACTAAAAAGCCAAAAAAAGAGCCTAATAAAGAAAAAGTATTGTTAGAACGCCGAAAAATCGAGATTCGTCAAATCAAAGAAGAGAAAAAACAGGCGTTGAAAAAGCAAAGAGCCGAGCAAAGAGAAAAAGAGCGCAAATCGAGAGACGAGCGAGATGAAATATTGCTTGGAAAACTACTTGCCAAAAAGAAAAAATACCGCGATAGATTGTTGAAAATTGAAGGTAAGTTTGGCAAAACGACGATTGAGGTCGAAGGCGTAAACGCATCGAAAGCACTGATTGCGATTTCAAAAATCGCGAGAGTGCAAAACGTCGAGAACGCAAAGGATTGCGTGAGATTTTGCGTGCCGTCCAAACAATGTCATAAGATTATTGCATTATTGCAAAACTTATGCTATGATTATAAAATAGTTAATATAGGAGGAGTGTCGCCTGCGATTTTTCGTGCGTTCACGAGAGTCGGAATAGCCGCAGGGATAGTCCTCGGTGCAGTTGCATTTTGTCTGTATTCGTCTTTCGTCACGCGCGTGAGCGTGAAGTGCGAGGGCGCGTGCGACTACGCATTAAACGCCCAAATTGACGGCATACTGAAAGAGTACGGTGCTTTCAAAGGCGGACGGATACGCAATTTTGACGAAAAGGGACTTTGCAACGCAATTTCCGCACTCGATAAAGTGGCGTACGTCGGCGTAAAGAGAGACGGCACGCATTTGACGATAGTCTACAAAACCGCTTTGAAAAAGGAGAGTTTTGTGGGTGGCAACGCAAAGAGCGTGGTTGCATCCAAGAGAGCGGTCGTCACGAGGGTTATCGTCGAGGGCGGTACTGCGGTCAAAAAGTACGGCGACGTAGTCGATGTCGGCGACACGCTGATTGAGGGTTATATCGAGTACGGCGACAGCAAAATTCCCGTCGAGGCAAAGGGATACGCTTTCGGGAAAGTGTATTACAAGCGCACCAAGTATTTTGCAAACGTGGAGAAAATCGACGAGGTCGTATCGACGAAGAAATATACGAGATTCGGCATATTCTCAAAGATGCCGAAGCAACCGAAGAGCCCGTTTGAAAACTTTACGCTGAAAACGAGCGTAGAAAGATTCGGATTCTTGTTGCCGCTTGACATATACACGTTCGAGTTTGAAGAAATCAGGACGGTTGAGAGAGAAAACGCTCTCGATTTGCAAGGTATGAAAAAGGCGTTGTATTCCGATCTCGTTGCCGATCTCAACGAAAGCGCAAGCGTGCTTAACGCCTATTACGAGGTCACCCAAACGGAGGACGGAACGTACGTCACGCTGACGCTCGAAGCAGAGGAAATCATATAGATGAAAACTCAAAAAGAAAAGCAATTTGAAAGTTATGACGTGATGATGAGCGTCTTCGGCGAACTTGACGAGAATATCGAAAAGTTGACCGACGCTTTTGACGTTGACGTTTTTGCAATGGGCACGAGCGTGAAAATAAGCGGAGAGGAAAAGGATGTTCAAGGCGCGCTCCGAGCGATTGAAGCGCTTGAAAAACTTTGCAAAAAGCAACCTCTCGGCTCACAGCAAGTCAATATGGTCATCGGCTACGCAAAGGCGGGCAAAGACTTTGACGTCGAGGATTTGATGGGAACGGTGGCAATCACCGCCCGTGGCAAGATCATTCGTCCTAAAACGTTGGGACAGAAGAAATACGTTGACGCAATCAAGAAGTCGAGCATAGTTTTCGGCGTCGGACCTGCGGGAACGGGCAAGACGTATCTTGCGGTCGCGCTTGCGGTGTACGCGTTCAAAAACAGAGAAATCGACAAGATTATCCTCACTCGTCCGGCAGTCGAGGCAGGCGAAAAACTCGGATTTTTGCCGGGAGATATGAACGAGAAAGTCGATCCCTATCTCCGTCCGCTTTTCGACGCGCTTCAAGAGATGATGGGACAGGACGCATATCTTCGCCATATCGAGAGAGGAAGCATCGAAATCGCGCCTCTTGCATATATGAGGGGCAGGACTCTTTCAAACAGTTTTATCATTCTCGACGAGGCGCAAAACACCACGAGAGAACAGATGAAAATGTTTCTCACTCGTATGGGCGAGAACAGCAGAATCGTCGTCACGGGCGACGTAACTCAAATCGACCTTCCCAAAAACGTCAAAAGCGGTATGATAGACGCAATCGAAGTGCTTGACGGCGTGGAGGGAATAGATATTGTGAAACTCACCGCAAAAGACGTGGTTCGCCACGAACTTGTGACGAGAATCATTCAAGCATATGAAAAAGCAGAATCGGCAAGAGCAAAAGTCGCAAACGAGCAAAAGAGCGATGATTGACCTTGCGGGAGTGAATTATGATAGATGACGTAAGAGACCTTTCAAGAGCGGAAAAAGAAAAAGCCATAGCGCGCAGAGACGTATCGAGATATATCGGATCTTGTTTTGCGACGGCAATCGTGGCAGTGTTTGCGATGACGCTTTTCGCACTGTTTATGATAGGCGATTTTATGGACGCTTTCACGGCAAAGAACGCACTTTCCACGACGGCGATTTTCATTTCGTCGGCAGTGCTGACGATTTTCCTTATGGCAGGCATTTACAGATTTACGCAGCCCAAAGGAACGAACACGAGAGATTTCCATTTGACGATAATCCTCGTGGTTATCACGTTTATGGCGTCCATTGCCACGGCAACCAAGTTCAATTTGTACGCAATGCCGATTGCGCTTGCAACGCTCGTTCTCATCGAACTTATCGAAAGACGCACCGCCACTTTGTCAACGGCGGTGGTTGCGATTATGATTGCGGTTGCGTTTATGCGCGACACGGTGACGTACGAATACACGACGGTCATTGCCTCTATCGTGTGCAACAGTTTGTGTGCGGTCATCGTCAATTTCTATGAGAAAAAGCACCTTACTCGCCTCAAATTTTTGCTCGTTTCCATGGCAACGCCCGTCACGATGCAACCGCTCGTCGTTTTGTTTACGCTTGCAAGCGGCGACACGTCTATGAACCTTTTGTGGCACACGGTGTGGTCGTACGGCGCGAATATCGCCGCATCGCTCGTGTTTATGCCGCTCGTTGCGATTTTCGAGGGCGTGTTCAACATAGCGGACGATTTCAGATTGAACGAACTTTGCAATCTGTCCAATCCGCTCCTCAAACGTCTTGCGAGCGAAGCGCCCGGCACGTTCAATCACTCGTTAGTCGTCGGCAACCTTGCAGAAGCGTGTGCGTCGGCAATCGGCGAAAACCCGAATATGGCAAGATGCGCGGCGTATTATCACGATATAGGCAAACTCAAAGCCCCGATTTATTTCAGCGAAAACCAATCCTCGTATAACCCTCACGACGAACTTATCCCCGAAGTCAGCGTCAGTATGATCACGTCGCATACGCTGTTCGGCGAGATTTTGGCAAAGCAAAACAGACTGCCCAAAGAAATCGTCGCAATATGCAGAGAGCATCACGGCACTTCTCCCGTCGGCTATTTCTACCGCAAAGCCTTGACACTCAAAGAAGAAGGCGACCTTGCCGTTGACAAATATACCTACGCAGGTCCGAAGCCGCAAACCAAGATCGCCGCGATAATCATGATTGCGGACACGATAGAGGCGGCTATGCGCGCATATATGCCCGACACGAAAGAGGAATTCGAGGGCAGAATCAACAAACTCGTCGACGAAAAGATGGAATTGCGCCAATTTGACGAATGCCCGATCACTATGGGTGATATCGCAATCATCAAGCGTACGATAATCGAAGTGTTGCCGTCAATTCATCACAGCAGAGTCAGTTACGAAAAAAAGAGAAGCGCAAACACGTTTAATAAGTAAGGACTCACCGCACAAAAGAACATTATGATAAAAATCTCAAACTCAAAACTAAACGAGAAAATTCTCATAAACAAAGTCGAAAAAGCGTGCTTCGAGCATTTGGGGCAGAAGGACTTTTTCGTTATCGATATGACGGTGGTTGACGAAGATACCATTCGCGCTCTCAACAAAGAGGCAAGAGGAATCGACAAAGTCACGGACGTATTGAGTTTTCCGTGCTTTGACAAACTGCAACTTCCCGTGAGTATCGACGACTTCGAGCCAAGCGATTTCGACGGAAAGAGAGTTATGCTCGGCTCGATTATGATATGCCGTCAGCGCGCAGAGGAACAAGCAAAAGAGTACGGTCATTCGTACGCGAGAGAACTCGGTTTTTTGGCGTGCCACGGATTTTTGCACATTCTCGGATTCGATCACATAGACCCCGACGACGAGAAGGTTATGATAGCGCATCAGAAAGCGATAATGGAGAAAGTCGGCTTAAAAAGAAATTAATAATTATTAATTAATAATTAATAACTGAGGAAGGCAAAGCCTTATCTGAACGAACACTTAATCGAAGACTACTTGCCAAGTGAGCATTGCAGTCTACAAAAAGCAAAATATATAACATACAACCAGGTAAAATATGTACGAAAACTTCAAAAGCGGATTTATTTGCATAGCAGGGCTTGCCAACGCCGGCAAGTCGACTCTCACCAACGCTTTGGTGGGAGAAAAGGTTTCCATCGTTTCGTGGAGACCTCAAACCACGAGAAACAAATTGCTCGGCATCATCAACGGCGACGATTATCAGATGGTGCTTATCGATACGCCCGGCATACACAAAGTGCGCAATCATTTGGGACAATATATGATGCAAGCAGTCGAAAACTCGCTCAAAGACGTTGACGGCGTAGTGTACGTCATCGACGCGGCAAAGGGTATGCAAAGAGAGGACTACGAGTTCCTTGAAAAGAACGCAAACAAAGTTCCCGTCGTAGTTGCTTTGAACAAAGAGGATTGCGTGACGAGAGAAACTATGTTTGAATCGCTTGAAAAACTCAACAAAATCCAAGGACTCAAAGCAATCGTACCCATTTCCGCAAAGAAAGAGGAGAATCTCGCGCCGCTCAAGGACGAACTTATCGCGTTGCTTCCCGAGGGCGCGCCGATGTATCCCGAAGATATGTACACCGAAAGCAGTATGCGCTTTATGGCAACGGAGATTATTCGCGAAAAAGCGTTGTATCTTCTCGACAAGGAAGTGCCGTACGGCATAGGCGTTTATATCAACAAGTTCGAGGAGAGAGAGGGACAACCCATCATCGATATCGACGCCGATATTATCTGCGAAAAGCAATCGCACAAGGCAATCGTGATAGGCAAGGGTGGCGAGATGCTCAAACAAATCGCAACCAAGGCAAGACACGACCTCGAAGAGATGACGGGAGAAAAGGTTTTCCTCACGCTCTACGTCAGAGTGAAGAACGAATGGCGCGACGACGACAGAATTATGAAAGAACTCGGCTACGACCTCAAAGCGCTCAAAAAGGACTGACGTAGCAAGAAAAACAGCAAAATTCACAAAATTTGAAAAATTCGGATAAAGCAAGCAAGATTGCACATACTGATATCGTGAACAAACGACAGTTATGGGATGTGTTTGCAAAGACCGGGGACATCGAAGTGTACGGAATGTACCTTGCGATGAAGGAATACGAGGATAACTCGCAAAAAGCGGGAAAGGAAAATGCAAACAGCCGACGTAAAAGTTAAAGCCGTCGTGACGAGGGCAGTACCTTACAACGAGAGTGATATGATTGTCACTCTTGTCGGCGTTGATACGGGAGTTATTACTGCAACGGCAAGGGGCTGTCTGAAACCAAAAGCCAAATTGCGTTATGCGGCGGAACCGATGAATTTCGGAGATTACGTACTCAGCGGCAGAGGCGGAAGATACGTCGTGACGGAGTGTAGTCAAATCGAATCGTTTTCGGCTATCACTTGCGATATAGAAAAGTATTACGCCGCTTCGCTTGTGCTCGAAACCTTGCAAAAAGGCTCGAAAGAAGCAAATCCCGACTTGTTTATCCTTGCGCTCAAAACACTCGATACGCTCGCTTACGGCGAGGCGGAAGCGGACGACGCAGTGAGGGATTTTCTTCTCGAACTGCTGAATATTTCGGGAAACGGACTCGATTTCGAGCATTGCAACGTATGCAAGTGCGATATCGAGGGCAACGCCTATTTCAAAGACGCAGACGGAATCGTTTGCGAACATTGCAAGGGGCTTGACGGCATACTCGTCGACGGTGTGTCGAGAGCCTATCTTGCCAAAAAAACGGATATATCTCATCCGCTCAAAATAAAAGCCAATATTTTGCTTGCGGATTTTGTGTATATGATGACGGGGGTGCGCATAAGCACTCACTATTTTACGGAGCAACTATGAAAAACAAAGGATTTTTTGCAAAAACCATCGCATTGATTCTCACCGTATGCACGCTGTTTGCGTGCGTCGCTTTGCTCGTTTCGTGCAACGACGATAAGCCCAAAGCAAAGACCGTCGAAGATATCTTCAAGTCGACGACGAGTCACTCGGAATTTTCGGGGGTTGAAAGAGTGTTCACTCTCGACACGGGTTGGAGCGTGTACACGACGAGCGGCAAGAGTTCTCAAACGGCAAACGTTTCAAGCGACGTCGGCTACATAGAGAGCATAAACGCTTTCGTCGTCAACAAGGGCGACGTGCTTTCAATCGTCAAATGCGACGACAAGAGAGAGTATTTCACGGGCGGAATGAAGGGAATGATTTTCCCCGATTATCTCGGAATAAGCGCGCTTCGCGTCAAAGACGGTCTCATTGCGTGCAAGTTCAACGACAATACGGCAGGCGTGTTCGACACTTCGGGCAGAACGGTGCTTTCTCGTGCTCGTATCGATTATTCGTCCAACACGGCGGCGGGCATCGACACCATTCTCACCATTCTCGACAGCGGTCTGATTGCGGTGAATCCTTCCTACGACAAGAGCGGCGTAAGCGGATATACGTCTATATATCGTCCAACGCTCAGCGGTGACGTGGAGCATAGAGGCGCACTCGTTGCTCGCCTTGAAAACGCAAAAGGCACGCTCACCAACGTCAAAGGTTTTGACGGCAAATACGTCACGATAACGGGCAATACCAACGGAGATTATATCTTTGCCGTTCCTTCGTCGGTTTCTGGCGAAGTGCAAAATACTTCCGCAACGGAAAACGGTACGGTTGCCGACAACGACAAGGACGATTATTACGGCGAAATCACCTATATGGGCGGCGGAAAGTTCTTTATCCATCAGGATTGGACGGTGTCCAAGGACGACGATTATACCTATTTCGACGGTTTCGATTATTACGTCTTTACTCGCAGAATCTATACGCCCGACAACGACAAGTCCACGGAATATACCAAGAATTCCGACAAGGTTTTCTTGTATATGACAAACAACTATTACGATTCGGCAAAGGCAGGCATCGCAACCTCGCAATACCTCAAAAACGGATTTACCTATGCAAGTTACGGCTTGACCATAATCAACAAAATCGGCACTTACGATCAGTTTATTCTCGACGAAAACCTCAATATCGTTATGTCGCTCACGGGCAACTACGGCGTCACGATAAAGGATCAGAAAAAAGAGAAGGTCGGCTATTTCGACCTCATTATGCAATGCGTCGACGGATACTATTACAATCCCGTTCTTCCGAGTGAATTCAACGTTTACGACAAGAACGGCACGTGCGTGGGGCACAACGAAAGAAACGATATCCAACAACAAGAATTGTCCAACAATATGTTTATCGTTGCCGTGAACGACCCCGACGACAACTCGTCAAATCCCGACAAACTTTACGGCGCGTTCAACCTCAAAGGCGAAGTCGCAATCCCGTTTGAATACTACACGCTCTCCGCATTCAGAGGCGCTTACACCATCGGCAAGGCAAAGAACGAGGACGGCGTTTCCACTTGGTATATCGTCGGTAGCGACGGAAAACGCGTGAGCGAAATGAGCGACGGCTCGACTCCGCTTGCCGATATGGCGGAAACCTCGACGAAAGGCAATTATATCTACAAGATAGGCTGCTATATGTTCAAGATCACCGTCAAGAGTGAGGACGGAAAGGACATAGTCAAGTACGGCATCAAAAACTTCAATCCCAACGTCAACAAGAATATCGTTATGAACGCAACGATGAGCGCAGGCAGCGTGCTTTACGCTCCGTCGTCGTCGCCGAGCAACGTGTTCGTGTTCGACAAAGTTACGGTCGGAAGCAACGTCAGTTACACGGTTTACAGACTCGTATAAAGAAGGCTTACAAATGATAACGAAAATCGTAAAAGCAAGCGACG
This sequence comes from uncultured Eubacteriales bacterium, assembly GCA_900549225.1. Taxonomy (GTDB): domain Bacteria; phylum Bacillota; class Clostridia; order Christensenellales; family CAG-917; genus CAG-475. The sequence continues at coordinate 14,532 of URNP01000023.1, forward strand.
GCATAAACGAAGGCGCGCAAATCATAAACGAGGGCGGACTCGTTGTTTTCCCGACGGAAACCGTATACGGACTCGGAGCAAACGCATTTGACCAAAACGCCGTGGCAAAGATTTTCAAGGCGAAGGGCAGACCCGGCGACAATCCGCTTATAGTGCATATATCGTCGCTTGAACAAGTCAAGGACATTGCGGTGGATATTCCCGACAAGTTTTATGAACTTGCCGAGCGCTTTATGCCCGGACCTCTCACGATAATTCTCAAAAAGAGCGACAAGATTCCTTACGTCGTCACTGCGGGCGGAGATACCGTCGGCATAAGAATGCCAAAAAACGAGTGGGCAAGGGCGCTTATCGCAAACAGTAAGCCGCTTGCCGCACCTTCGGCAAATCGCTCGAAACATATCTCGCCCACGACTGCGCAACACGTTTACGAGGACTTGCAGGGACAAGTCGAACTTATCCTTGACGACGGACCGTGTGGGGTCGGCATCGAATCCACCGTGCTCGATCTCACTTGCGATACGCCTACCATTTTGCGCCCGGGCGCGATCACTGCCGAAATGCTTCTCGACATAGTCGGGCAAGTCAGTCAAAACGGCAAAGTCATCAAAATCGCAAAAGCGCCGGGTATGAAATACACTCACTACGCGCCCGTCGTCGAAACGGTTATGGCAGAGAATATCGACCACGCCGTCGCACGCTACGACGAGATTGCAAGCGAGGGCAGACGTCCCGTTATCGTCGCGCGCGATATATATAGGGATAAAGTGGGCGAGCGCGCTCAGATTTCTTTGGGCGTGACGGTAGAGGATTATATCCGTTGCGTTTACAACGCCTTGCACGTTGCCGAAAAGGCTTACGATTATATAATCATCGAGCGCTTGGACGGCGCAGGTCTCGAAGCCTCGGTTATGAACAGAGTGGAGAAAGCGGCAGGGGGCAAGTGCGTATGAAAGTGCTTTTCGTATGTACGGCAAACACTTGTCGTTCGCCTATGCTCGAATATATGTTCAATGCGTATTTGCGCGCAAAGGGAACTACGGATGCGGAAGTCGAAAGCGCGGGACTCGTTCTTTCAAACGATTATATGAATCCGCTATGCCTTTCCACGCTCGACAGACACGGCGTGCCGTACTTTGACAAACACGCCACGTTCTGTACGAAACAACTTTACAAAAAAGCAGATTACGTCTTTGCGATGACGAGTGTGCACGCCGAGATACTTCGTGCAAACTACGGCGCAAAACGCAACCTTTTCGCACTTGACGAATTGCTCGGTACGGACGTTCCCGACCCGTTCGGAAAAGGGGAGTCCGCATACGAAGACTTGTATCGTCTGTTTTGGAACGGACTTGACAAAATCTATCGCACAATATGCAAAACAGACGCTTGAGCGTCTGTTTTTTGAGTATAAAACGGCGTTTGCGTTCGCTCGTTATCTTTCGCACCTTTCGCTTTCGACGTTGAAGTTGTCTTTGAGAAGTTGCTTGAATACGCTTATATGCACCTCTTCGTCGAGTATGATCCTTTCGAGCAGCATCTTTACGCTATCGGTCGAAAGATTGAGAATGGTGCGCTCATAGTTCATAATTGCGTTTTGCTCGGCGAGAATGTTTTCGCGAAGATATTTTCTCGGGTCGAGAGTGTAGTTGGCAAAACTACCGTTCCAATACGTCCTTGCGCCCATAATCGGATAACCGCCAAGTTGATATATGGCTTTTCCTAGCAACTCGTGGTGGCGCATCTCGGTGATTGCGATGCCTTCGAGCGCTTCCTGAATATCGGGATATTTCGGCGTTATGTACATTTGAAAGCAGTAGGTCATCACGGCGGTGAGTTCGCCCGACGAGCCCGAGTAGACGGGCATCAGCAACTTTGACTCGGCAACGTTAGGCTCAACCTGAATCTCGGGATAGGGCAAGTTGCTCGCATATTTTGATAAGTCCATATTTCACCTCTCTTGGTTTTGCACATTATATTCGGTACGCTCAAAATGTGTGTCGAACCCAAAAAGTTGCGATATATGTCAATTAACGTTCAAAATATGTATAAAACCGCTTGCAAATTGCGTTTCCGTGTGCTAAAATTTCAAAGTAACTTTTAGGAGGTATAGATATGCTTGATACATTGAACGCAATCTTGCTTGCTGCCGAACAAGGCGTAAGGCGTGCGGATTATGAAATATGTTTGAAAGTGTTTCTCATATTGATGGTAGTTGCCGCAGTTGCAATTATCGTCGTCATAATGATGCAAAAGGGCACAAACGACAACGTAGGCGTCATTACGGGCGCAAGCGATACCTATTACGGTAAGAACAAGTCGACCAACAAAGAAAGTATTTTGAAAAAAATCACGTTCGGTCTCTTTGCATTCATCATCGTTTGCTCGATTATCTGCTTCGTTATGTGGGGTCTTCTCCCTGATGCGAATGCATAATCGCAACACAATCGGTATCCTGACGGCTCGTATTTCGAGCCGTTTTCTTTTTTCTTGGCAAAAGACGCGGATTTTCAATCGACTCAACGCTTGAATATGTCCGTGCGATAATATATAATCGAACTATGATAAACATCGTTGCAACCAACAAAAAAGCGTATCACGACTATTTCGTCGAGGACACCTACGAGGCGGGCATCGCGCTCGTCGGGTGTGAAGTGAAGTCCGTACGTCTCGGAGCAGTCAACCTCCGAGATAGTTTCGTCATAATCAAAAACGGCGAAGTGTTTATGCTCGGCGCACATATTTCTCCGTATAAGATGGGCAGTTACAACAACGTTGACCCCCGTCGCACGAGAAAGTTGCTCCTCAACCGCTCCGAAATCAACAAACTCCGCGGAAAAGTCGAGCAAAAGGGTTACACGCTCATTCCTCTCAAAGTGTACTTTAAGGACGCTCTCGTCAAAATCGAACTCGGACTTTGCCGAGGCAAAGAATTGCACGACAAACGCGAGGCTATCAAGGAAAAAGAGAACAAACGCAATCTTCAACGCGTTATGAAAGAGTACAACAGATAGTTTTTCTTTGCGCTTCCAAAACGGAGCGTCGACTGTCTTAAATTGTCAAATTCAAAAGAGAAATAAGTTTTCGCGCATTAGCGCACGAGGTATACATGAAAAGAATAGAAACAACTTGCGTTCAGGGCGGATACACGCCCAAGAACGGCGAACCGAGACAAATTCCTATCATTCAAAGCACGACTTTCAAGTACGATACAAGTGACGATATGGCAAAACTCTTCGACTTGGAAGCAAGCGGGTATTTTTACACCAGACTTCAAAATCCCACCAACGACTACGTTGCGGCAAAACTCACCGAACTCGAGGGCGGCACGGCAGGAATGCTCACCTCGTCGGGACAGGCAGCAAACTTCTACGCGGTTTTCAATATTGCCAACGCAGGCGATCACGTCATTGCGGTAAGCGCGATTTACGGCGGCACTTTCAACCTCTTCAACGTCACTATGAGAAAGATGGGCGTGGATTTCACGTTCATTTCTCCCGACAGCACCGAAGAGGAAATCGACGCGGCGTTCAAACCGAATACCAAAGCCGTTTTCGGCGAAACCATAGCAAACCCCGCACTCAGAATGTTTGATATCGAACTTTTTGCGAAGGTCGCTCACAGACACGGCGTACCCCTTATCGTCGACAACACTTTCGCAACGCCGATAAACTGCCGTCCGATAGAGTGGGGCGCGGATATCGTCACGCATTCGACGACGAAATATCTTGACGGACACGGCGCGGCTGTCGGCGGCGCAATCGTGGACGGCGGAAAATTCGACTGGCTCGCACACGCAGACAAGTTCCCAGGACTTTGCACTCCCGACGAGAGTTATCACGGCATAACGTACGCGGAAAAATTCGGTTTGGGCGGTGCGTTCATCACGAAGTGTACGGCGCAACTGATGAGGGATTTCGGCTCGATTCAAAGCCCGCAAAACGCTTTCTTGCTCAATCTCGGAATGGAGAGTTTGCACGTCAGAGTCGCGCGTCATTGCGAAAACGGACTTGCTCTTGCAAAGTATCTTGCGTCGGATGATAGAATCGCGTGGGTCAAATATCCCTCGCTCGAAGGCGACGAGGACTATGCGCTTGCCAAGAAGTATTGCCCGGGCGGCACTTGCGGCGTGGTGAGTTTCGGTGTTAAGGGCGGAAGAAAAGCCGCAGAAGAGTTTATGAAAGGGCTCAAAATCATTGCTATCGAAACGCACGTTGCCGACGCACGCAGTTGCTGTTTGCATCCTGCAAGTTCAACCCACCGTCAACTCACCGACGGCGAACTTCAAAACGCAGGAGTGTCGCCCGATCTCGTGCGCCTCTCTTGCGGACTCGAAAACTCGCTCGATCTCATCGACGACGTCAAACAAGCGCTTGACAACGCACATATCGAGGCTTAAAATCCCGATTTTGCAGTATATAGGTGAATTATGCCGATAATTATTCCCAAAGGTTTGCCTGCGTTCAAAAGCCTCACCGACGAAAAGATTTTCGTTATGGACGAGGCTCGCGCTGTAGGGCAGGACATACGCCCCATAGAGATTGCAATTCTCAATCTCATGCCCACCAAAGAAACGACGGAAACGCAACTCATAAGACTTTTGAGCAACTCTCCGCTTCAAATCAACGTCACGCTCATCAAGACGGATTCCTACGAGCCTACGCATGTTTCGTTAGGACATATGATTCGTTTCTACAAGAGTCTCGACGAAGTTAAAAAAATGAAGTTTGACGGTATGATCGTAACGGGTGCACCTGTCGAAACAATACCGTTTGAAGAAGTCAAATATTGGCATGAACTTGAACAAATCATGGATTTTGCCGACAAAAACGTGACGAGCACGATCTATATTTGTTGGGGAGCGCAAGCCGCGCTCTATCACAAGTTCGGCATACAAAAGCAGAATCTTCCTTCAAAACTTTTCGGTGTATATCCCGCTCACGCCGTCGTCAGCAAAGATATGCTCTTAAAAGGTATGGACGACACTTTCTATATCCCGATTTCTCGTCACACTCGCATCGACGAGGACGCATTGAGAAAAGTGCCTTCCGTCAAGATTCTTGCAGAGTCGCCCGAAGCAGGCGTCGTCATAGCCAAAACCACCGACAACAAATCATTCTTTTTCACGGGACACAGCGAGTACGACCGTTACACTCTTCGCAACGAGTACCTGCGTGACCTCGAAAAAGGTTTGCCCATTCAAAAACCCGTCAACTATTTCCTCTCGGATTCTCTCGATTCCGTCGATATGAAGTGGCGTTCAACGGCAAATTTGTTGTTTTATAATTGGTTGAATTACTACGTTTACCAAGTCACCCCGTATTGCTTGTAAAAGTACTATTTAGCGAACAACTGCGGCAGAGCCTGTCTTCTAAACAGTCACGTACGATAAGTACGCTCCTGTCTATAAGACAGGCTCTTTCTTGTTCTTCATCTAAATATTCCATTTACAAGCAATACGGAGGGGGAGAAAACTTTTTTTCAAATAAACAAATAAAAGCACGCAAAATTTGCGTGCTTTTATGGTGTTTTTGAGTAACAAATAATTATTTGTAGTTTTGGACGAATCTCTTGAAGAAGCCGACGCATTCCTCGATCGATTTGATATCCACGTTTTCGTTGGATGCGTGCATGCCGCCGAGTTGACTGAACGAGAGTGCGCAGGGCGTGCAACGTATGGCGTTGGTCGAGATTTGCTGAAGGACTCTGCAATCCGTGCCGCCGAACATAAGGTAGGGTACGACTGCAACGTCGGGATAGACCTCGTTGAGTGCTTTTTTGTACATTTGATAGCCTTCGCCGTTGATATCGATCATCGGGGAAGCCTCGCGCGATTGCAACACTTCGACTTCGAGGTCGTACTTCTTTGCGAGTTTGCGCAGTTTGTTGAAGCAATCTTCGCTCTTATCGGTGGGCGCAAAGCGCAGGTTTGCCACAACCCATGCGTCTTGAGGTATTACGTTCGGTGCTTGAGCGCCGCTTGACATCGTAAAGACCATCGTCGTTGCAAACATACTGTTGCCGTATGCGGCGTTGATTTTCGGAGCGAGTTTTGACACCCACCAACCCGTAAGACCGATAGTCTTGCAGAATAGGTTGAGGGGAGCGCCGAGTGCATCGCCGAGTCCGTAGATCATTGCCTTTGCCGCTTTTGACATTCTCGGCTTGAAAACGGTGTGATGCTCGCAGTAGTTTACGAAAGCCGCAAGTCTAGCGATTGGAGTATGCTTTGGCGGTTGAGAACTGTGACCGCCTTTGCCGCGCGCTATGAATTTGACGTCGGCATAGCCTTTTTCGAGAATACCGACGGCGGCAACGTCCTTCTTCATAAGACTGAACGCTTTTTTGATGATTGCGCCGCCTTCGTCAATAACCATAAACGGAGTGATGCCTTGCGATTTGAACCAATCGCGCGCCATGCTTGCGCCGGGGCCCGAAGTCTCCTCGTTGTCGCTGTAACTGAGATATACGTCTTGCTCTGGTATGAAACCTTGTTCAATGAGTTCGTCAACCGCCTGTATGGTGGAAAAGAGCGTGTTTTTGCAATCCATTGCGCCTCTGCCGTACACTTTGCCGTCAACGACCGTTGCACTGAATGGAGGATATTTCCAATCTCCGCCGACTGCGGGAACGACGTCTTGATGCGCCATAAGCACCAACGGGCGAGCGCTTGACTTTCCGCTCCACTTGTACAGCAAAACGTCACCGCCGACGCTTATTTTTTGGCACGTAGCCGTAACGTGCGGAAATTCTTCGTCAAGCACTTTGTGGAATGCCTCGAAGTATTCGTGACCGCTGTTTGTGACGGTGGGGCATTGAATAAGTTTTGCAAAACTATCAACGTATCCGTTTTGATTTTTCATTTTGCACCTCTGATTATAAGATAGCAATATTATACAACGCGCCTACGAAATACACAAGTGTAAATTTGTCGCAATTCGGTACGAAAATCAGTGTGTTTATTAATTATTTGTAAATTTGACGGTATATGAATACCGCCTACGGGCACGCACAAGCAACCTTGCAATCGCACTTGCGTGCTAATTTTTTCATATATCCGCAATTGTCGGCATGCAAGCATTCCTTCTTGTGCGTAGGTTTGGCGGTATACAATACCGCCTACGGGCACTCATAAGCAACCTTGCAATCGCACTTAAGTGCTAATTTTTTTCATATATCCGCACTTGTCGGCATGCAAGCATCCCTTCTTGTGCGTAGGTTTGGCGGTATACAAT
>URNP01000024.1 GCA_900549225.1 uncultured Eubacteriales bacterium
ATGGTGCCACTGGTCGGACTCGAACCGACACGGATGATTAGTCCACAGGATTTTGAGTCCAGCGCGTCTGCCAGTTTCACCACGCCGGCGCAAGTATGAATATACCATAATCCGCCGATACTTGCAACTACTTTTAGTCATTTTGTCCTTGCGAGGAAGAAGTTTTTGTGATTTTTAACGTCGTATGTGCAGAAATTAGCAGTGCATTTTTGCATTTAATTAAATTAGAATACGTTTTACGTTGCAAACGGAAAGCAATATGCTATTATAAATTCAAAAGGAGTGCATATGAGAAAGGTTGTGTGTATGGGCGAGTGTCTGGTGGATATGACGCCTTGCGGTAACGGATATGAGAAGAGAATCGGCGGTGCGCCGTACAACGTATGCGCATGTGTGGCAAGATTGGGCGGCGAGGCGTATTATCTGGGCAAACTCGGCGGCGACGAGTATGCGGAGTTTCTAAAAAGCAAAATTGCGTCGAGCGGAGTCAGAACCGACTATATTGCCGTTGACGATACGCTCAAAACCACGCTTGCCATCGTATCGCTTACAAAAGATGGCGTAAACTTTACGTTTGAGCGCGATAACACTGCGGATTTGAATTTTTGCGAAGACGACGTTAGAGACGATATGTTTTCCCAAAGCGATATTCTTCATTTTTGTTCGGTGGGACTTGTCGGCAAGAGCGAGCGTGCGCACAGAAAAGCCATAGAAATCGCAAAAAACAAGGGTTGTATCGTTTCGTTCGACGTCAACGTGAGAGCAAATCTTTGGAACAGTATTAACGATTGCATAAGCAAAATCAACGAGTTTTTACCGTATGCGGATATCGTCAAGGTCAGTGAGGAAGAACTCAATATGCTCTCGCAGGGCAGCACCGAACAAGAGAGGGCGAATGAAATGTTTCGAGGCACGAATCTTAACATACTCATCGTGACAAAAGGCAAAGACGGGGCGGTTGCATACGACCGTTTTGGCAATGTTTGCACATCGGAAGCGGTAAAAGTCAAAGTTTCCAACACTACGGGCGCAGGCGACAATTTTATCGGAGCGGTGCTTTTCTTGCTTGCAACGGGCAAAGCGGATTTGACGATCGAATCTATGCACCACGCGCTTGACTTTGCAAACGCTCACACGGCAAAGTATTTGAGCACAAACTGACGAGTGCCTTGCAAACAGAATCGCGATATCACGACATGCAAATTAAAGATTGTACTTGTTGGCAATAATGCATATGGCGCTTTTTATAGAATAAATGTAAAATTCAGCAGCATTTTTTCATGAACTACAATGAAAAACGGACTTGGAAATCAAGTCCGTTTTTGAAATATCGATTATCGTAAGATTAGATTTGAGGAGCAAGGACGGGGCGTTTTGCGTGCTGTCCGATGACAAGTTCCTTCGTTTGCAATTTGTAGAGCGTTGCGACGGGGAGTGCGCAAACGAACGTTGCAAGGCAACCGCCGAGTTCGTAGGGGATGTCGGAGAGGAAGTATGCGCCGAACGGTACTTTCCAAATAAGCACGGTTGCCACGACGTAAACCCAGAAGTACAAAAGTTCGGAGAGTGCGGCAAGTGCGGCGTAAGATACGACGCTCATATCCTCGTGTTTGTGGTTGAACAACTTGTAGCAAACAAACGGCATTGCGTATCCGATAGCGACGGTGAGAAGCCACCATTGAACTCTATACAGTTCAGACGGAAACCACGCTATGCAACTCAGTTCGAAAATTACGGAGTAAGCAATGACCATAACCGCATTTTTCAAGGGATTCATACAAGCGGCGCAAATCACCAAAACGGGGAATACGACGTTTGCAAACGGGATTTCCAAAATAAACTGGTCGTAGCACATAATGCCGAGCAACGTGAACGTTGCAATCCAGCCTTTGAGTCCGCTCGTTCTTGCCAAGCGTTCGGTCTTTTGCAAAGAAATACCTTTCATTGTTTCTCCTTGTGACTAATACAGCCACCCTTGATATACTATCACCAAAACTTTGAGGTCGTCAAGCGTTCCGGGATTTTCGTCCTCTCCAAACAAAGTTTGGAAGTTTGCGCATTTGGAATACGAGCCGTCCGCGCTTATATAAGCGTTTTCGAGGTTGAAAACGTCGCCGTTTTCGAGCACCGCTTCGTGAAACATATAGAATCTGCGTTGAGATAGGCGGAAAGAAATCTTATCTTGCCTATCTTCGAAAAACTTTACGATAGACTCGTATGCGGTGTTGCCGTAGCAAGGAATTTGCCACGAAGCTATCAATTCTCCGTCGGTTTTTGCGTGGGGGCGAGAATCGCCGTTTGAAATCTCCGTTTCCGAACTCGGATTGCGCAATTCGAGAGTGAAGTAGAGTTGTTTTCCGTCCACGACCGTATATCGTGCATCGTCGGAGGTTTCGTCACCGCCCAAAACGCCGTTGTCGCACGCAAAAAGAGCAAGACAAAGCACGATTAGCGTTGCCGCCGTAACAATTGTTGCTAAAGCCTTTTTGCGTGTGTTCATATGCGCCTCACATAGAGAGTTATTTTCAGTGTTGTCGATTATGTTACGCTATTTCGATTTGCAATCAGCCCAGAGAAATGACGGATGTTGCGCTACTGTAAGAGCCAACGGGTGTCGGGGGAACGTCGAGTCCTATTTCGGTGGCGTAAACGTAGCAAATCGCAACCGCCATATCGACGCCGTCCGCAAGGACGTAGTTACCGTCGGAGTCTTTTTCGAGGGTGTCGACCCACTTTTGAAGCACGTTATAGGTTTTGCCATCGTCAACGGATTTGGTGTATTTGGTCATATCGATTCCGTTGAGGTAGCCGTACAAAATGCCGTATCTTGAATCGCCGATAGAGTCGTATTGCGACACGATTTCTTTGCCGTAGTCGTCAAAGAGGCGGTCGAGGTTGATCATATCGTCGATTTTGAAGTTGTAGTATGCATCGCCCTTTGTATCGTCGTAGGGGTAGATGCCTTGCATTGTTTTTTCGTAAACGAGGCTGTATTTTTCCTCACCTCTCATAAGCGAACCGCTTGCGAGGGGTCTGCCTGTAAAGCCTATCCAGTTGGGGTTGCCGATATATTTGGTGAAGTTGCCGTCCTTGTCCGTGTCATAGTAGGAAAGAAGCGCGTTGTAACTTACGGGCGCGTTCTTGGGGTCGTATGCGAGGTTTGCGAGCGTGAGAACGATGCTGCTTGCCTTGTCGTAGCCGTATGCCGTGCCATAGTAGGCATCGGAAGAATCGACGGTTTTGAGGTAATTGACGATTTTGACGACGTAATCGTCAAAGGATTCGTCCGTTTTGTTTGCTTGTGACAAATATTGTCTGTATTGATTGTACATAAGCGACCAACTGTACGCATAGTCCAAAATGCTTTGCCAGCCGTTTTTGTAAGTTTGGCCGTCCCATTCGGAAACGTACGTGGTGTAGAGCGGGCAACCGTCTTTTTCGTAGAGCTCGTCGGAAAGATTTCCGTTTTCATCGATAACGCTGTCGATTTTTTTCAAATTGGTTTTGAACGATTCGGCGTCGCCGTCGGTGTAGATATTACCCGTGAGGTATCTCGAATACATAAGCGGCACGCGGTCTTGCGTCGTAGCGGCGGCTTTTGCGGTTGCAAATTCTTCGCTTGCAAGATAGTTTTTAAGTGACGTTTTTAAGCTTTGGCAGAGAGCGTCTGTAGGCGTTTCGTCCTTGGGGTTGCACGCGACAAGTGAGACGGCAAGTACGAGAACAACGACGAGTGCCAGACACAAAATCTTTACGCTTTTGTTTTTCATTGGTTAATCTCCTTTTTCAAATCTCGGATATGCGACTTTGCATATCCTCGATAGTTTTTTTTCAGGAATCTAACCGCCTGTTTTAACTGAATCGTTGTCTTTGACAACCACGGTGTCGATTGTCATCAAGCCTTAAAAACTTGCGTTTTTTTGCTTGAATCTACGCCTCGAAACCGATGGATCGCGTGCCGAATTTTGCTTTGAAAAACAAAAAACGCACCTTGTCGTGCATTCCTTCATTGCGTGCAGCAGGGCAAATCGGGAGCACGTTTTTGCCTTGACGACACTCAAATACGGTGACTTCTGACTTATGAAAAAGAGGGCGCAAAACGCTCCGACGATTTCAAATACAGTGGTGGCGGTTGTTCGGGAATCGAACCCGATGTCAAATCTACTCAGCATAACAACTTTTCAAACCGTATTCTATTCAGTTGCTTTAATCATACCACCGAAATCGACGTTTGTAAAGGCGTAGAGCGTTCGATTGTCCGATATTTAAGTTGAAAATCGTCAAATAGCACGAAAAGAGCGGCAAAATCGGCGGATTTACAGTTTTTTAAGGTAAATTCGCACGAAATTGAGTGTTGACCTAAAAATAATCGGGTGATATACTGTTTGTGAAACAGGAGATAAGCCATGAACAGTGCGATTATCGGACTCGGAGTCATTGGAAAAGTGCATTACGACACCTTGAAAAAGCAGGGTGAAAACGTCGTTGCGATTTGCGATATAGACAGTGGCAAACTCGCAAATTTTTCCGCAGACAGAAAATACGACGACTACAAAAAGATGCTTGACGACGGCGGTATCGACGTCGTTCACGTCTGCACGCCGCATTATTTGCACGCCGAAATGGTCGTTTATGCGTTGAACAAAGGCGTAAACGTGCTTTGCGAAAAACCGCTTTGTATTTGCGTTGAGGATATTGCGAGAATCGAAGAAGCGGAGAAAAAATCAAAAGGTATGCTCGGTATTTTTGACCAGTATACCGCAATCGAGTGGGTTAGAAACAATATTTCCGCTTTTGGAGGCAATCCGAACAATATCACGCTTATGGGGCAGAGCGCCGGCGCGATGAGCATTCAAACCCTCATTTGCTCGGATATGCTCAAAGGCAAGGTTAAGGGCGCCGTTATGCTCTCTGGCGGTGGAAAACGCGGCGTGATTTTGCCGATTTCAAAGCCGAACGTCGCATATTGGAATAAACTTGTCAAGGCAAGCGGCGCACAAAGTTTCGCGGAGTTCAAAAATCTCGACGCAAAGACCGTTTGGACGACGTGGAAAACAAAATTTCCGATCGGAAAAGCACTCTGCACAAAACCCGTTATCGACGGAGAACTCGTCAAAGACAAACGCTACGATACCGATATCCCGATCGTGCTGGGAACGGTCAAAAAGGACTTGCTTCCGCCCGTGCTGAATCATATGGCAAGAGCGTTTGCAAGAGGGCAGAAAAAGAAAAACGCGCCTTGTTACGTCTTTTCGCTTACGCACCTGTTGCCGCCCGACGACGCCTCTTTCCATTCCTGCGACCTATGGTACGTGCTCGGGTCGCTCGGAAAATCTCCTCGTCCGTTCACGAAGGCGGATTGCGAGTTGTCAGACGAAATCGTTGACAGAATGGCTGAGTTCGCACGCTCGCAAAACCCGAACATAAAGGGAAAAGAGGATTGGAAAACTTATTCTTCAAAGAAAGATATAAAAGTGTTTGAATAATCGCGATACTCTGTGATTTTGCGGATTCTAAACGCTTGAAATTGAATTTTGCATAAGAAAATGCGACGGATTTACCGTCGCATTTTTGCTTTTGTGTATTACGCTTTTGCGTTTTGAAACGACTTATCGTTTTAATGCTCGAATTGAGAGTTGTAGAGGTTGAAATAGAATCCGCCTTTCTCGATGAGTTGCTCGTGCGTGCCTTTTTCGATGACGTTGCCCTTGTTCATAACGAGGATTACGTCCGCATTCTTTATGGTGGAGAGGCGGTGCGCAACGATGAACGAGGTCTTGTTTTGCATAAGTTTTTCAAACGCTTGCTGGATTTTGAGTTCGGTGCGGGTGTCGATGGAACTCGTAGCCTCGTCGAGTATGAGCATCGGCGGGTGAGTGAGCATGACTCTTGCGATGCACAAAAGTTGCTTCTGTCCTTGCGATATATTGCCACCGTCGTCGTCGAGAATCGTGTCGTAGCCGTTTTCAAGGTGAGTGATGAAGTTGTGAACGTGCGCCGCTTTTGCCGCTTCGACGACTTCTTCGTCGGTTGCGTCTGGCTTTCCGTAGGCTATGTTTTCTCTCACAGTGCCTTTTTTGAGCCACGTGTCTTGAAGCACCATGCCGTAACTCAAACGGAGCGACTTTCTCGTCACTTCGGATATGTCTTTGCCCTCGACTTCGATTTTGCCGCTGTCGGGGTCGTAGAAACGCATAAGAAGGTTGATAAGGGTGGTTTTGCCGCAACCCGTAGGTCCGACGATTGCGACTCGTTGTCCGCTCTTTACGCTCAGCGAGAAGCCTTGAATAAGAGGCTTGTCCTTGACGTAGGAAAAGTATACGTCGTCGATGGAAATGTTGCCTTTGGCGTCCGTAAGATCTTCAAAGTCTTGGTCGGAAGATTGATTCTGCGCTTCGAGAAGGTCGAATACGCGGCTCGCCGCCGCCGTCGCGCCTTGAAGTTCGGTGACGACGCCCGTGATTTCGTTGAAAGGCTTGGTGTACTGCGTGGCGTAGGATAAAACGCAGGAGAGCGCGCCTACGGACAGGGTGCTCATACCCGGAACGACGTTGCCTTTTATCACCAAATAGACGCCGAGAACGCATACCACGACGTAGATGACGTTGTTGACGAATCTTGTGCAGGGATTGACCATTGCAGAGTAGAAAGCGGCGTTCTGTCCCCACGTTTTCAATTCGCCGTTGATTTTGGCAAATCTCGACTCGGCGCGCTTTTCATAGCCGAAAAGTTTGACGACGCGTTGGTTGGAGAGCATCTCCGTCACGAGTCCCGAAAGTTCGCCGCGCTTTTTGGCTTGCATGGCAAACATGTTGTGACAGCCCTTTGCGATGAAGTACGCAACGAAAAGCGAGAGGGGAGTCAGACATACCACGACAAGCGCTATAAGCCAGTTGTACCAAAGCATAAAGGCGAGCGTTCCGATTATCGTCACGATACCGCTGAAAAGTTGCGAGAAGCCTTGTATCAAGCCGTCGGAGATTTGGTCTACGTCGTTGCCGACTCTCGACATAAGGTCGCCGTGGGAGTTGGAATCGATGTAGGAGAGGGGAACGTCGTTGAGTTTTGCGTACGCACTCGAGCGAAGGTCGCGAATGGTGCGGAAGGACGCAAAGTTGATGCACAAAGACGAGAGATACTGAAACACGAACACGCACGCGATAAGCCCTGCGAGTATGCCCGCGTTTTTGAGAATAATCTCGAAGTTTACGTCGTTTTCGCCAACGATATAGTCGACGGTTTTGCCTATGACGACGGGCGCAAGCAACGTCGCCGCTATTTGCAACGCAGAAAGGATGAGCGCAAGTATAATGACGGGCACGTACGGGCGCGCGTAAGTCAACAATTTTTTGATTGCCGCAAAATCCGTTCTCGTTTTCGGAGTATCCGAATTTTTGGGAGAGCGGATTCTCTTGGAATTCTTCGGAGCAGTGATTTTGCCTTTGGAATCAACGTTCGGTTGAGAATTTACGGATAACGGAGCGTTTGCGTTCATTTGAGAATCAACGCTCGGTTGGGAAACGGCGTTCATTTGGGAAACGGCGTTCTTTTGAGAAGCGGAGTTCTTTTGAGAATTTACGGACAACGGAGCGTTTGCGTTCATTTGAGAATCAACGCTCGGCTGGGAAACGGCGTTCATTTGGGAAACGGAGTTCTTTTTGATATTCGGATTATTTGAGGAGGGAGTTTTCATTTGTTTTCATCCTCCTTGTTTTGCGACAGGCAAATCTCTTTGTACACGTCGCAGGATTTTATGAGTTGATCGTGCGTGCCTAAACCGACGATTTTGCCTTCGTCCATAACGACGATGAGGTCGCAGTATTTTATGCTCGTGGCACGCTGTGAAACCACGACGGTGGTGAGTCCTTTTTCAAGGCGCAGATGACAGAGCGCTTTGCGGAGTTTTGCGTCGGTGGCAAAGTCGAGCGCACTCGACGAATCGTCCAAAATGAGAATATCGGGGTTGGAAACGAGCGCTCTTGCAACGGTGAGGCGTTGGCGTTGTCCGCCCGAAAGATTCTTGCCGCCTTGAGCGATTTGAGTTTGCAAACCGTCTTTCAATGCATTGACGAATTCTGCCGACTGCGAAACTTCGAGGGCGTTTTGCAATTGCTCGTCGGTGGCGTTTTGGTTTGCCCAAAGCAAATTGTCCTTTATGCTTCCTTCAAACAAGACTGCTTTTTGAGGAGCGACTCCGAAGATTTCGCGGAGTTGAATATTGGTGTAATTTTTGACGTTTTCGCCGTAGACGAGCACTTCGCCCTCCGTTGCGTCGTAGAGTCTCGACATAAGCGATACGAGGGTGGTTTTGCCGCTGCCCGTGCCGCCCAAAATGCCGACGCTGTCGCCTTTTTGCACGGTTAGATTTACGTTTTTCAAGAACGGCTCGGAATTGTCGCCGTAACCGAAAGAGACGTTTTTCATCTCGATTGCAGGAGCGGTTTCGTCTTTGAGCGCGCCGCTGCCTTCGCTCATGGACGAGGAAACTTCAAACACTTCGTTTATACGAGCAGCAGACGCCGAAGCCTTGGTGAAAGTCACCAAAAGATTGGCAAAGACGATGAGCGCGTTGAGAATCTGCGTCATATAGTTGACGAGCGCGATTATTTCGCCTTGCGTGAGGTTGCCTGCGTATACGGTTTTTCCGCCGAAATACAAAATCGCGATTATTGCGAGGTTGAGAACGGAATAGGTGAGCGGATTGAGAAGGGAAGATACCGCGCTGACTTTTACGGACGCTTTGGAAAGAGATTGCGCCGCATTGTCGAAAATTGTCTTTTCACGCTCTTCTGCGCCGAAAGCGCGCACGACTCTCGCACCGGATAAGTTCTCTTTGGTGAGCCTCGACACGTCGTCGAGTTTTGACTGCACTTGCTTGTATTTGGGCATCGTGGAGAGCATTATCGCCGCAAGCATCGCGCCTATCAAAAGCGCCGCTGCCACGAATATCAAGGAGAGTTTGAGGTCGATGAGCATTGCCATCACGATTGCGCCTACTGCGATGAAGGGAGCGCGCAAAACGAGGCGAATGAACATTGCCACCGCTTGCTGCGCCTGATTGACGTCCGACGTAAGACGCGTGATGAGCGACGTGGTGGAAAACTTGTCGAGTTCGGTGTAAGAAAACGTGTTGATATGAGCGTACAAATCGCGCCTTAAGTTCGTGCCGAATCCGAGAGATGCGCGAGAGGCGAAAAATTGCGCCGTGAGGGCAAAAGCAAGCCCGAATACGCCGAGCGCAAGCACTATAAGACCGCCGTAAACCAAGCCCGAAAAATCGCCGTTTCGCCCCATAGGTATGGCGTTGTCGATTATCCACGCCACGACTATCGGCGTGAACAACTCGAACACCGCTTCTATGAGTTTGAATATCGGGCCGAACACGGTTTTTAGACGGTAGCCTTCGAGATATTTGAGAAGTTTGAACATAATTTCGTTTTTTCGTCCTTTCGTGTTTCAAATACTGATTTTAGCACACGGACGGGGTTTTATCAATCGATATGAGGTCAGATTTTATACCGACTTATATTGACATTTGTAAAACAAATTATTATACTTATCTAGATAAAAAATTAAGGGAGATACCAAAAATGAGTATTTGGCACGACGTTGACCCCAAACGAATCACACCGACGGATTTTCTCGCTTGCATAGAGATTTCCAAAGGCAGCAAAAATAAATACGAACTCGACAAAGAAAGCGGTTCTTTGATTTTGGACAGAGTTCTTTATACTTCCACGCACTATCCCGCGAACTACGGCTTTATTCCGCTCACTTACAGTGAGGATAACGACCCTCTCGACGTGCTTGTGCTTTGCTCCGAGCCGATCGTGCCGCTCGCCCTCGTAAGATGCTATCCTATCGGCGTGATGATGATGCAAGACAGCGGAGAGATGGACTACAAAATCATCGCGATTCCCTTCAAAGATCCGACTTGGAATACATACAAGGAAATCGAGGAATTGCCCGCTCACATTATGGAAGAAATGTCGCACTTCTTCAGAGTGTACAAACAACTCGAAGGAAAGCAGACCACGGTCTTCCAAGTTAAAAACAGAGAATTTGCGGAACTTATCATCAAGGATAACCTAGAAGCATACAAGAAAAAATTTAACGTGAAATAAAACTTTTGCCTTTTGGCAACACGGAGAAATATGAAATACGATTGTATCGTCATAGGCGGCGGTATCGTGGGTTGCGCAACGCTTGACAGACTTGCGCGTCGCAACCTCAGAGTTTTGCTCCTCGAAAAGCAAGACGACGTCGCCTCTTTTTCAACAAGAGCCAACAGCGGAATCGTGCACGCAGGATACGACTGCGACCCGAATACGCTCAAGGCTTCTTTTAACGTCAAGGGAAATCCGCTCGTGTGGAAAGACGCGGAAGAACTCGACGTGCCGCACCTCAAATGCGGCTCTATCGTCGTTGCGACCAAAGAGGAGTACGATGGAATCGAAACGCTCGCAAAGAAAGCGAAAGCAAACGGCGTGGAAGTGGAGATTTGGGATAGAGAAAAGACTCTTGCCTTCGAGCCGCATATTGCGGACGATATAGAGTTTTCGCTCTACGCTCCGAGCGCAGGCATCGTTTCGCCTTATCAACTGTGCATTGCGTACGCAGACAGAGCAATCCTCAACGGTGCGGAAATACTGCTTGAAAGAGAAGTTGTCGCAATAGAGGATAAAGACGGCGGATATATCGTCAAAACGAACGACGGTGAGTTTGAAACGACGTATATCGTCAACTGCGCAGGCGCACACGGTGCAAAGGTGAACGACCTTGCAGGCGCGGAACATTTCGAAACGACGTATAGAAGAGGCGATTATTTCGTGCTCGATAACACAGAGAGGAAAAACGTCAATACCGTCATATTCCAACTTCCTACCCTTCACGGCAAGGGCGTGCTCGTCGCTCCCACCGCAGACGGAAACGTCATATACGGGCCTACGGCAATAGACACTACGGACGACGACGATACCGCATCTTCGCTCGACTCGCTCGACGCATTGAGAAAGAGCGTTCCGCTCTCGTATAAGTGCCCTGCGTTCAACAAGTGCATAAGAGTGTACTCGGGATTGCGTACCATTATCGGTCACGACTTCGTTATAGGAAAATCTCAAATCAAAAAGAACTTCGTTATGGCAATCGGAATTTGCTCCCCGGGGCTTACCTCCGCTCCTGCCATTGCCGAATATATCGACGAGCAAATTGCAAATGCGTCGGGCGCGGCTCTCAAAGACGAATACGTCAGAGTTATGCCAAAACATAAGAGATTGCTCGAACTCGGCGAGGACGAACTCAACGCTCTGATAAGAGAGAATAACGCTTGGGGCAGAATCGTGTGCCGCTGTGAAAAGGTCACCGAGGCGGAAATCGTGGACGCTATCCACTCGCCGCTCGTCGCTTATACCGTGGACGCCGTAAAACGCCGCACGAGAGCGGGTATGGGCAGATGCCAGGGCGGTTTCTGCGGTCCGAGAGTTATGGAGATCATATCGAGAGAATTGAATATTCCGCTCGATAAAGTGAGAAAGGGCGGCGGAGAAGATTCCTCTATCGCCGTGTGCAGAGTTAAGGAGGTGCAAAGATGAGAGAACTTTCATACGACGTCGTGATTATCGGCGGCGGCCCTGCAGGTATGGCGGCGGCTTTGGCATCTCGTAAGCAAGGCGCAAAGACGCTAATTCTCGAAAGAGACGTGCGCCTCGGAGGCATACTCAATCAATGTATTCACCAAGGCTTCGGACTCCACTATTTCGGAGAGGAAATGACGGGCCCCGAATACGCAGACAGATTCCGCAAAATGGTCGAAGCGGAAGATATTGACGTTATGCTCGAAAGCATGGTGCTTTCCCTTGATGAAAACAAGGAGGTCAAAGTGCTTTCGCCTACGCAAGGATTCTGCAGTATAAAAGCAGGCGCAGTGGTGCTTGCTATGGGGTGCAGAGAACGCACCGCAGGCGCAATCGCTTTGCCCGGCACTCGCCCCGCAGGCGTGTATACCGCAGGTATGGCGCAGAAAATATGCAACCTTGACGGATATCTCGTCGGCAAAGACGTGGTTATCCTCGGAAGCGGCGATATCGGCTTGATTATGGCAAGACGTATGACAACCGAGGGCGCTAACGTCAAACTCGTTCTCGAACTTATGCCGTATTCAAGCGGCCTTAAACGCAATATCGTGCAATGCCTCGACGACTACGGTATCCCCATCAAATACAGCCACACAATCACGAGAGTGGAGGGTAAGCCGCGTATGACGGGACTTTGGTATGCCCCCGTCGGCGCTGACAGAAAACCCGACCTTTCAAAAGAGGAGTACGTCGCGTGCGATACGCTGTTGCTGTCGGTCGGTCTTATCCCGGAAAACGATCTGCTGAACGGTACGAGCGTCGAAATGAGCAGAGTGACGAACGGCGCCGTGGTTGACGAAAACAGAATGACCAGCGTGAAAGGTATCTTCTCTTGCGGAAACGTGCTTCACGTCCACGACCTCGTAGATAACGTTTCTCACGAGGCGGAAATCGCAGGCGAACACGCCGCTTTGTTTGCTCTCGGTAAAGCCGAAAACGGCGCGGAACAAGTGAACGTCACGGCAAAAGACGGAGTGAGATACGCACTTCCTCAAAAAGTGAATAAGGGCGAGGGTAAAGTGCAGATTTTCTTCCGAGTCGGCGACGTGTATAAGAACTGCAAACTAGTCGTGGAAAGCGGCGGAAATATCCTTGCAAGCAAGAAGTGCATGGTGCTTGCGCCCGGTGAAATGGGCAACGTCGTCATTGACAAATCCCAAGTGACCGACGACATTACTGTGAGGCTTGAAAAATGAATACGATTTGCATAAATTGCCCTATGGGCTGTCCTCTCACGATAGAGGAAATTAACGGCGAAGTGGTTGTGAGCGGCAACACTTGCAAAAGAGGAGAGTTGTACGGAAAGGAAGAGTATACTCACCCCAAAAGAAACGTGACTACGCTCGTTGAAACCGTATCGGGCGGCGTTGCTTCTTGCAAAACTTCAACCACCGTTCCAAAAGAGAAAATCTTTGACGTGGTGGCGTATATTGGCAAACTGCGTGTTCCCGACGACGTGAAAATCGGTGACGTCGTTGCAAAAAACGTGCTCGATCTCGGCGCGGACGTGGTTATCACGGGAAGAAAGTAATTTTATCAACACGGAGTTTATATTGCTAAAAAATATAGATAAAGTCCGTGTTGCAGCGTTTTTTTGACGATATCCTTTCGCTTTGCGCGAAAACATATCGGCGTGTGCAAAAGAGAAAATGAGAATCAAGGGAAGGAGAATATTCAACTATAGACCTATGTTGTGGTTTGCTCTTTCTCTCGTTGCGGGCATAATTGTGTCCGAAGCGTTTTACGGCTTGCCAACGTGGGTGTATCTTGCGTTGCTTGCCGTTTTTATTTTGGCGTTTTCGCTTACCGCCGCTTTCAAAAAGTCGAGAAAACTCTTCTACATTCCGCTTGCACTGCTCGTAGGATTCGTCGCGATGACGAGTACGAATTTGCAATATAACTCGGTAAAACCGAATAATTATACGGGCGAAATGACCGTCAGAGTCAATAGCGAAATCGTGTATAACGGCAAAAGTTATTCCTTCGACGCCGACAGAATCACCATAAACGGAATAACGATAAAGTACGAGGCGAGGGTGTACGCATACCTTGACGACATCGAATTTTCGCCCGGCGATACGGTGAAGGTGAACGGAAAACTCCGCTACTTTGCGCACGAAAAATTCGACAACTATTATCCGCGCAAAATTTCAAGCGGGCAAAGATATTCGCTTACAGCATATTCGGCATACAAGGTTGCATCGGGCAAACTCGATTTTCCCGAAAACCTGCAGGTCAGAATCAAGCGGATTCTCCATACGCATCTCGACGATAAGACCGCTTCGATAGTGCAAGCTCTCGTCATAGGCGATAAGTCGGGCATCGACTCGAATATGTACGACGACATAAAGTCAAGCGGTTTGGCACACGTGCTTGCCGTGAGCGGTCTTCACGTCACGACGCTTGCGACAGCACTCTATTTCGTGCTTAAAAAACTCAAAGTCAATCCCAAAATCAGTTTCGTGATCGTGCTGATCGCAACGTTTTTCTATTCGATGCTTTGCTCGTTTACGGCATCGTCGTTGCGCGCCGTCATTATGAGCGGTGTGTATATGTTTTCCTCCGCATTCTCAAGGAAGAAAGACGATTTGTCGTCGATTTCGCTCGCCGCAATCGTCATTCTGCTCGTGCGCCCCGCAGACCTTTTCGACGTGGGATTTCTGCTCTCGTTTGCTTCGGTCACGGGAATCTTCCTCTTTGACAGACCTTTTGAAAGAACGGGACTCAAAATCGTGAATAAAATCAGCCCGAAACGCAAACTCGGAACGAATTTCGCAAAAGTGTGCGCGCTTTCCTTTGCAACAAACCTTTTCACTCTTCCGTTCGTGGCGTACTTTTTCGGCGAAGTGCCGACACTGTTCGTGCTTTCAAATTGGTTGATTTTGCCGTATATTATGGCGTTTTACGTAGTTGCGATAGTGCTGACGTTGCTCGCGTCGATCACGGGTATGGGCGCAATCGTTTTGCCACTCAAATATTTGCTTATTCCGTTCAGACTTTTCGTTGGGTTGGTGGGCAGCGTGAGTATTGCGACGGCGTCGGTCGCCGCCGACGTCGTAACGCTCGTGGCACTCGTCGTCGTGATGGTGTTCATGTCAAGATTCGTGTTTCTCGACAGAGTGAAAAAGTGCAGAGGAGTGTGCGTTATGCTGTGCGCGTTTATGATGTTGCGCTCGCTTCTCGTCGCGTTTTGCTGATTGATCGGGGCGTGTGGCGTTGCGATTTCGATTGTGGTTATAGGGAATTCCATATCGATTTTTTGCACGTTTTTGGCGAAATCCGTGGATTAAACGTGGGTTTTGACGGAAAAAAATAAAAATGTATTGCGCTCGCACGCTTTGTGTGATAATATGATTATGTTTATAATACTCTAATGAGGGAGTATAATACTCTGATAAGGGAGTGCAAACTATGCAAGACATCAAACTCGGACCGTTCGACGGTATCACCGCAGTGCTCGTCATCGTCGCTTGTATCATCGCGGCGGCTTGTCTCGTTGCAGTTTTCGTCGTTAATATCATCAAGGCTATCAAAGAGCATTTCGACGATAAAGAGGATAAAGCGGAAGACGAATTCTTTGCCGAATACGGCGTTACGGGTGAGGAATTGCGCCTCAACCAAAAAATCGCTCAAAAACGTAACGAACTTATGAGCCTTATGCACAGTAGAAAGGCAAGACGTGCCTCTATGGCACAAAAATCCGAGCCTGATGCGTCGCCCGAAACGCAAGAACCCGTCGAAGAAACTCCTATTGAGCCCGCTCCCGTCGAAGAGCCGATTGCTCCTGCAGCCGAACCTGCTCCGATTGAGTTTGCTCCCAAGGAGGAAGTGAAGGAAGAACCTATTCCCGAACCCGTCAAAGAAGAGCCGATCCCCGAACCTGCTCCCGAACCTGTTAAAGAGGAAGTTAAACAAGAGCCTGTCGTTCAACCCGAACCGATTAAGGAAGAAGTTAAGGAAGAACCCAAACCCGAACCTATCTCTGAACCCGTCAAGGAAGAGGTTAAACCCGAACCTATCGTCGAGCCCGCTCCCGTTGAGCCTGCTCTCGTCGAAGAGCCTAAGAAACAGGGCGTTGCAAAACCCGCCGCTAAGAAAGTCGTCAAGAAGAAACCCGACGATTGGTCTAAATACGACGGAACTTACGAAGGATACTACTACGATCCCGAAGACGCTTGCTACTATGAAGGCACTCCGTCTCCCGATCTTGCAAAGAAACTCGCCGCAAAAGAGGCTGAACTCGAAGCGCTCAACGCAAACAAGGATAAGAAAGTCGTCATCAAGAAAGTCGCTCCTCCGTTTGCCGCGCTCAAGACGCCCAAGAATAAACGTCAAGCACCAAAGCCCGTTGCAGGATTTGACGAGTCCGTCATTTACGGCAAGTACGTCATCGAACACGTGGATAAGGGCGACGGAACGCAAGAGTGGTTCTACACCCTCTACGACGCAAGCGGAAACAATATCTACGAGAGTTCCAACTACACGACTCAAGAGTACTGCGAGAGAGCAATCAACCGCTTCAAATCTCACGCTATCATCGGCACTTACACGATCGAAGCCGCAGACGGCAAATTCTTCTTCGTGCTTAAGCGTAAAACATACGTCCATAAGGGCTCGCCTCAAAACACCTTCGAAGATGCAAACAGCCATATGAGAGAAATCAAAAACTTTGCGCAAACCGATATAGTCAGAGTGCAATAATGAAAAAGGGCGCAACGGTCAATCCGTTGCGCTTTTCATAACGAGCAAAACTCAGAATAAAGGAAAAATTGTATATATGGATTTTTCGACTTTGAAAAACAATCTTGAAAAACGCGGATTTGTAGTTTCATTGTTTTCAACGATAAACGAAGCAAACGAGTATCTCAATGCGCAAATAGATGACAAAAGCATCGGATTCGGCGGCTCTGTGACTCTCGATGAGATGGGTATTCTTAAAATGCTCGAAAAGCACAACAAGGTGCTGTATCGCTTCGACAATCCCGACGGAAAAACTCCCGTCGAGGTGATGAAAGAGTCGCTCACCGCAGACGTTTTTCTCACAAGTGCAAACGGCGTTGCCGAAACGGGTGAGATCGTCAATATCGACGGCAATTGCAACAGAATCGCAGGGGAGTTGTACGGTCACGAAAGAGTTTATATCATCGTCGGCAAAAACAAGATTGCGCCCGACTTCGAGAAGGCTCTGTGGCGTGCAAGAAATATTGCTGCGCCGAAAAACGCCGTGCGACTTCACAAAAACACGCCCTGCGCAGTGGACGGCGTGTGCCACGATTGCTCAAGCCCCGAACGTATTTGCAAAGGCTTGGCAGTGCTGTGGAGAAAACCCACGAATTGTCCGTACGAAATTGTTGTGATAGACGAAGAATTAGGTTATTGATGACGAAGAATTAGGTTATTGATTGAGATTTAATAATTAATAATGAATAATGAATAATTAATAAATGAGGGTGGACTCTGTCCACACCCGATGGATAATGATATCAATCCGAACGGAATGAGAATAATCAATGAATATTGCAAAAAAACACTCGTGCGAGTGTTTTTTTTGTAGATTATTCGTTGTCGGTTTTCGGTAAGTCGGGGAAACTTTGTTTACTTGTTGAAATCGGTGTTTTCTTTGGACGCTTCCTTGTAAAAGGCGTTTTCTTTTGTTGCGGAGTTTTCGTCGCTTTGTTCGTCCGTTTCGTTAATCGCTTTTGTTTCGTTAATCGCTTTTGTTTCGTCGGGAGCGATTTCGGAAGATGGGATTTCCGTTGTGGTTGTTTGCTTTGTATTGTTTTCGACGTGAGAGTTACTTTTCTTCTTTGACTTTTTGCGAATGTGCTTTTCTACGAGCGGAATTAAAGTTTCGATTATCGATTCAAGCCCTTGTCTGACTTCTTCTATCATAATGCAGACGATGAACGTGACCGTGATAAATCCGAGCATAATCAAGAACGCATACTTGCTTTGATAATATTCACTGCAATGGAATATGTTTTCGTACATATAAGAGCGCATTTCGTTGCTGTCGTGAATCAGATATACGCCAAACATTTTTGAGGAGAGCGAAACGACAAACTTTGCCGCTGCTCCCGATTGCATTTTAATGTCTTTGAGGGCAAGCAATATAATTACTGCCGGTGCGGTGCGGATAATCGAGGCGTGTGACGAGTTTAGGAAGTAACCTGCAATAAAAGTCGCAACGTAAACGAGAATTGGAATAAATATCCATTTTTTCGGAACTTTTACGTCGTACTTTCTAATAAACGCACCGATAAAGTACAGCAAAATGAACCATGCGACACTAAATCCTTCTTCAAGCGATAGTTGCGGCACGATATGAACGTCACTTGAAAGTATCCCTGCAACGATTGCAAATATACATATCGCAAAGTGAGTCTTTTTGTCGATATTGCCTATGATTACGTTCAAAAACGGCGACGCAAGCATCATAAATATGTAGGCAGAGAAGAACCAGTATTTGCCGCTTACCACGGGGAAGAGGGAGGACAGCAACCATTGAACGCTGAAACTTTCTTTGCCGTTGACGATAATAAACGCAATGAAAAGCGCAACGCTGTACGTCCATACTTGCGCATATAATTTGATGAGTTTTCTCCAGTTGGGTTTTGTCGAACGACAAGTGAAGTAAGCGCTTATCAGTACAAAAACGTTGACTGACGGACTGAAAAGCGAATAAAGAATCCTTCCGAACACGAAGTTTGCGCCGACCATATGGTCGATGAATCCGCCGTGTCCTAAAAAGTGCGTCGAAACTATGAGAAACATTGCAACGATTCTTGCAATATCAAACGCAATATTGCGACCGCCGTCGGAACGTTTGTCGGCTATTGAAGGCGCGTCTGGCAATTGCGATTGGTTTTCAGAAAATGATTGTGCGTCTTCCATATCTATATATTAGCGCAGATTTTGCGTGTAGACAACAAAAAAGCACCTTTTCAGGTGCTTTTGTGTTTTGGCTTTACTTTGCTTACGCAAAGGCTATGCTCGTTCGCTTGTGCGAATGAGTTATTTCGTCAAACCTTCTTGAACTGCGACCGCACAAGCAACGCTTGCACCAACCATTGGGTTGTTGCCCATGCCGATCAAGCCCATCATTTCCACGTGTGCGGGAACGGATGAAGATCCTGCAAATTGTGCGTCGGAGTGCATTCTGCCCATCGTGTCCGTCATGCCGTAGGAAGCAGGGCCTGCCGCCATGTTGTCGGGGTGGAGCGTACGACCCGTGCCACCGCCCGACGCGACGGAGAAGTATTTTTTGCCGTTGTCAACGCACCATTTCTTGTAAGTGCCTGCGACGGGGTGTTGGAAACGAGTGGGGTTGGTGGAGTTGCCTGTGATGGAGACGTCAACGTCTTCAAGACGCATAATCGCAACGCCTTCGGTGACGTCGTCTGCGCCGTAAACTCTGACTGCCGCGCGCTCGCCGTTTGAATAGGGAGTTTCTTTGACGACTTTGACTTCACCGGTGAAGTAGTCCATCTTGGTTTGCACGTAAGTGAAGCCGTTGATACGGGAAATGATGAACGCCGCGTCTTTGCCGAGTCCGTTGAGGATGACTTTGAGCGGAGTCTTTCTGACTTTGTTTGCCGTTCTTGCAATGCCGATTGCGCCTTCTGCTGCCGCAAACGATTCGTGTCCTGCGAGGAATGCGAAGCATTTGGTGCTTTCTCTAAGGAGCATTGCGGCAAGGTTGCCGTGTCCGAGACCGACTTTGCGTTGTTCTGCAACGGAGCCGGGGATGCAGAAGGATTGGAGCCCTTCGCCGATTGCTTCTGCCGCGTCTGCCGCGTTCACGCAATTCTTTTTGATTGCGATTGCGCAACCTACGGTGTACGCCCACACTGCGTTTTCAAAGCAGATGGGTTGGATGCCTTTGACGATTGCGTTGCAATCAACGCCCTTGGAAAGGCAAATATCTCTTGCTTCTTCGAGGTCCTTGATGCCGTATTGTGCAAGAACGCCGTTGATTTTGTCTATTCTTCTTTCATAACCTTCAAATGTTACACTCATTGTTTCGTCCTCCGATTATTCTTGACGCGGGTCAATCCACTTCACAGCACCGTCTTCGGCTTTGTATCTGCCGTACGTGCCCGTGCATTTTGCAAGCGCTTCGTTTGCGTCTACGCCTTTCTTGATCATATCCATAAACACGCCGAGTTTGCAGAATTGATAGCCGATGATCTCGTTGTTTGCATCAAGTGCGACTTTGGTGACGTAACCTTCTGCCATTTCAAGATAACGAGGTCCTTTGGAAACGGTGGAGTACATAGTGCCGATTTGGCTGCGATGTCCTTTGCCGAGGTCTTCAAGGCCTGCGCCGATGACGAGTCCGCCTTCGGAGAATGCGGATTGCGTTCTGCCGTATACGATTTGCAAGAAAAGTTCACGCATAGCAGTGTTGATTGCGTCGCACACAAGGTCGGTGTTGAGCGCTTCGAGAATGGTCTTGCCTGTGAGAATTTCAGCCGCCATTGCCGCAGAGTGCGTCATGCCCGAGCAACCGATCGTCTCCACCAAAGCCTCTTGAATCACGCCGTCTTTGACGTTGAGCGTGAGTTTGCATGCGCCTTGTTGAGGTGCGCACCAGCCGATGCCGTGCGTAAGGCCGCTGATGTCCTTGATTTCTCTTGCTTGCACCCACTTGCCTTCTTCGGGAATCGGGGCGGGACCGTGGTTCGGACCCTTCGCAACGCAACACATGTTTTCAACTTCACTTGAATATTGCATAGATTATTGCCTCCAAAAAGAGTGTTTTTTGTTTAGTTAAAGTTATTTTATCATATAGATAAAGTTTTATCAAGAAAATACAAAAAATAAATCTTGACCAACTTTCCTAAAATTGAAAATCTTATTTGCAATCGGGAGGAAGGTTTGATGATAGGTGACCGCCGTAGCGTTGCATTGACCGCGACGGAAACAAGATATGCGAAGTGCGAATAAAATCGATTTTGCTTGTATTATAAAAGTTCAATTGGATATTTTTCGGAGCAAAAATATCGCTTTGAAATTTAGAGTTCACATTATATTTTAAGTTTTCTTATTCGTTCGAATATTCGATAAATATTGATTTTTGCGGATTCTAACGCACTATTTTGAGAAATCGATTTGCTTTACAGGAAACTTGTCTATGAATAAAAAAATGCGATGCAAGCATCACATTTCATTGTCGCGAATCCGTCAACAAGCCAACGATCGAAAAACGAACCCGTTAAGGTTCGTTTTTTTAGAAGTTGGTGCGGATGACAGGAGTCGAACCTGCACACTCTCGTACAAGAACCTAAATCTTGCGTGTCTGCCAATTCCACCACATCCGCATTTGGAAGTACATTTATTATACCATAAAAACACACTATGTAAAGCAAATTGCTAAATCGGCAGTTTATAAATGTAAATCCGAAAAATTTTTTATTTTTATATCGAAAAATTGTTGCTTTTTGCCGATTGATTTGATATAGTAATTTGTGCTTGCGGGAGTGACTCAGTGGTAGAGTGTCACCTTGCCAAGGTGAAAGTCGCGGGTC
>URNP01000025.1 GCA_900549225.1 uncultured Eubacteriales bacterium
GAGGCGGATTGCATTGCGCAAACGCCGAAGTCAAAACACGTGAGGAAGGGGGAAAATTATATTTGTCTATGACGAATAGATTTTGCGTATATTTCGTTGAATAAAAAATCTTTGACAACCTTTTGACATTTTCTCTTGTAAATCGCCTTATATTATGGTATAATCTTAATACTAATATTATATATTATCGGGAAGGTTTACCTTGGCAGATACAAGACAAGCAAAAGCAAACAAAGGCAATAGGATTGCGGCAGGGGTGCTGGTCATCATCGTGTCGCTGTTTTGTTTCCTTTCATTGGTCGGCGCGCTCGGCGGCGTGGGAAGAATGGTGTATTCTTTCCTTTGCGGATTTTTCGGGCTTGCCGCTTACGCATACTCTCTTATGGGGTTGATTATCGGCATTGCCGTCACTTTCAA
The DNA here is from genome assembly GCA_900549225.1 of uncultured Eubacteriales bacterium. GTDB lineage: Bacteria > Bacillota > Clostridia > Christensenellales > CAG-917 > CAG-475. Next base: position 418 of record URNP01000025.1, read on the forward strand.
CGTTCGCCCGAAAATGCGTTTTTCAAAGGCGTTGACTTATTTCGGTTTGCTTATCCTCGGCATTTTCGCTCTTCAGATTTACACTTCGAGCACTCATATCGTCGGCGCAAGTTACGCCGAATATCTGCTTGCTTGCTACAATAACACGAACACCGCAGGCGGTATGCTTTTGGGATTGCCTGCATATCCGCTTATGAAAGTCATCACGTCCGTGGGCGCGCTTATTGCGGCTTGCGTGGCGTTTTTCGTACTTGCGTTCTTTGCGATTTATCCGTCTATCAAGCGCAACGTCACTTATACCGTGGCAACCAAGAGAGATCGTGACAGAAGAATGAAAGCACCCAAAGAGAAACATTCTTTCTCGTCAAAATCCAAAAAACAAGTCGTGGCGACTTCTCCTCTCGTTGAGGCGCAGGACGCTCCGACTATCACCGATTTCAATTCCGCAAGTACGGGTAGGGGACTTTACGTCGTGGACGTTCCCGGCGATCCGCTTCAACGCAAAGTCAACAAAAAGGCTCTCGGCGCGGAAGGATACAGTCCGCTCGATTCGTTCAATCCTCTCTATCCGAACGCTCAAGGCACGGTCGAGGACGAGATGAAACGCCCCGAATATACGCAAAACGGCGCGGACAAATTCTCCGCAAGAGGTATTGCGAGAGATATTCTATTCGGCGCAGGTCCAAACAAGGATAATCTTGCAAGATTCGACACCGTAAAAGACCCAAACAACGCACTTTCGAGCGTGAGCGCACCCTACAGCGCATTCAAGAGAAACGAACTCAAGTCAAAACTCGGCGTTGACGCAACTCAAAGCGCCATTCGCGAGGACTTTATGTCGAGATATAGAGCCGTTCAGCCCGAACCCGCTTCAAACGTATCGCAAGCGCAGAAAAAGGAAGAGGCGAAGGAATCGGTTGCGAGCAGAATCGAAACTCCGCTCGATTTCAAGCGCGATTTCAGCGCTTTGAAGCAAGAGCAAACTCAACGCTTCGGTCAATTGTACGCAAAACCCGAGTACGAAGCGGGCGTACACCTCGAACAACAGGACGAGGCGTGCCTCATTGCCGAACCCGTAAAGAAAGAAGTCGTCAAGCCCACCAAGACTTACGACGGGGCGGAAGCGATAAATTCAACCATACAAAAAGCCAACGATTCAGTGTCCAAACAACAGGTGAACGTGGGTATGCTCGGCGCACTCAACAGAGCGATTTCGGGTGAGGAAGAACAGAAGCCCGTCGTGAAAGAAGAAATCGTGTCGGAAGCGTACGAAAAGCCGAAAACGGATATGGTGTTTATCGCTCGCGAAGAGGCTCAAAAAGCCGAACAAACGCCGAAAACCGAGTCTAAACAGGCTGCAAGCGGTCAGACTTCCGCTGCAAACGAGCCGCAAAAAACCGCTCCGGTGCAACAAGTCCCCGTCACACAACAAAAGAAGGCGGCAAGCATTGACGAACTTGACAGAAGCGGATATAAACCCGTTCAGGGAGAGGCAAAATTGCCAAGAGCGTTTGCTCAAACCGCGGTTGAGGAAGAAAAGACCGAAACCAATTTCTTTGGCGGCATCGGCAAGACGAAACCCGTAAAAACCTACGAGATGAGCAAGGCTACGCTCGAAAATCAGCGTCCGAAATACGTTGACGAGGACAAGACCGTTGGCGGAGCTAACCCCAGCGCACCCGCTCCCGTCAGACAAAAGGTTACGGGCGGTGAAATGTCGAGAGCGGCAATTCAATCCACGACCGCTATTGCCAAGAACTCCGCAAAGGATATCGAAAACGCAGAGGTCAAGGCTCGCATTCAAAATATAAAACAAGCAATCAAAGAAACTCCGCAAATGGGACAGTACGAGCGTGAAGCGCTTATGCGCGAGGAAAAGATGAAAGCCTCGCAATCACGCGGTATTCAAAAGCCCGAATCTCCCAAGAAGGGCGGAAACGAACGCCTTACGCAAGTCAATATGGAACAGGCAATTTCGCAAGCGACTCCAAAACGTCCGTACGTTGCGCCGCCGCTATCTCTGCTCAATCCGCCTGCTCCCGAAATCGATCAGAACGAGGACTACGAACAAAAGAAAGAACAGATCATCAACACGCTTGCGTTCTTCAATATTACGGGTGAAGTTATCGATATTCTCGTCGGTCCGACGTTTACTATGTACAAACTCCGCGTCGAGATGCCAAGAGGCAGAACGATAGGCTATATTTCCTCGCTCGAGAGCGATATCGCTATGAAAATGGAGGCAGGCAGCGTGCGTATTATCGCGCCTATCCCCGGCGAAAACGCAGTCGGTATCGAAGTGCCCAATAAGCATAGAAGAAACGTCAACCTCAGCGAAATCATTCAGTCACCCGAGTTTAACAACGCAAAAGCCCCCGCGACTTTCGCTCTGGGCAAAAACCTCTACGGCGATTCGAGAGTGGTGGAAATCAGAAAACTTCCGCACGTTCTCATCGCAGGCGCTACGGGTGCAGGTAAGAGTTGCTGTATAAACTCGATTATCGTCAGTTTGCTTTACAAGGCGTCCCCCGACGACGTGCGCCTTATTCTTATCGACCCCAAACGCATAGAAATGAGCGTTTATGCAGGAATTCCGCATCTACTTATGGACGAGATTATTTGCGATACGGACAAGGCTATCCGCGCGCTCAACTGGGCTATAAGCGAGATGGAAAGACGTATCAAATTCCTTGCGGATGTCAACTACAGAGATATCGACGAGTACAACGCAGACTGCCAGAAGAACGGCTACGAAAAGATGCCGAGAATCGTCATTATCGTCGACGAATTCGCTGACCTTATGTCAACGGGTAAGAAGGCGGTCGAGGACACCGTCAACCGTATCGCGCGTCTTGCGCGTGCAGTGGGTATTCACCTTATGCTCGCAACGCAAAGACCGTCCGTCGACGTCATCAGCGGTACTATCAAAAACAACTTCCCGAGCCGTGTCGCATTCAAGGTTACGTCGAGTTTCGACAGCAAAACCATTCTCGATACAGTTGGCGCAGACAAACTTCTCGGCTACGGCGACTTGCTGTATATGATGCCCGGCGCAAGCGACCTGGAACGTATGCAAGGCGCATTCATTTCAAACGAGGAAGTCAAGAGAGTGGTGGATTTCGTCAAGTCCAAGAACGACGCGTACTTCGACAACAATATCAAGGACGCAATATTCAAGGATAAAGAGGAAGAAAAGCCTGCTCAATCCAAGGATTCCAAGGCAAACGACAAGGATAAATTGCCGCCAGAACTCTTCGACGCTCTGCAACTCGGCATCGAACTTCGCGAAGAGCAGGACGCGCCTATAAGCATTTCGTTTATGCAACGCCGTCTCGGACTCGGTTGGCCGAAGGCTGCAAAGATATACGACAAGATGGAACTTATGGGTTATCTCACGCCCGACGAACACGACCCCAAAAAGAAAAAGGTCAATATTTCGTACGAGGAACTCGAGGAACTCAAAGCATCTGCACAAAACGAGGACGATGAAGAATGAAAATCGGAGCAATATCGCTTGGATGCGATAAAAACAGAGTAGATACCGAAAAAATGCTCTCTCGCCTCGTCGGCGGCGGACATACGCTGGTCGGAAGCGAAGAAGAAGCGGACGTTATCATCGTCAACACTTGCGCTTTTATCGATAAGGCAAAAGAGGAATCGATTGACGAAATTCTTAACGCCGTGTCCGCAAAGAACGCAGGAAAAGGCAAAAAAGTTATCGTCACGGGGTGTCTTGCGCAAAGATACGCCGATACGCTCAAAGAGGAATTTCCGGAAGTCGACGCAATACTCGGCATCGCAGACTACGACGAGATTTTGAAAACCATAGAGGACGTTGAGGATGGAAACAGAGTTTTCAGTTGCGCAAACAGCGACGTTTTCTATTCGGGCAGGGTGCTTACAACGCCTTATCACTACGCATATCTCAAAATCGCAGACGGGTGCAGCAATCATTGCACGTATTGCGCGATTCCGTCCATACGAGGAAAATACCGCTCGGAAAAGAAGGAAGATCTGATTGCCGAAGCAAAAAAACTCTCCGACGACGGCGTAAAAGAACTCATACTCGTTGCTCAGGACGTCACGAGATACGGCACGGATTTTGACGGAAAGCCACATCTTATCGAATTGCTCGAAGAACTGTCCGAACTCGACTTTTCGTGGATTCGTCTGTTGTATCTTTATCCGGAAATGGTGGACGATACGCTCATTGAATATGTCCAAAACAATCCGAAAATCGCAAAATATATGGACGTTCCGCTTCAACACATAGACGATACTGTGCTCAAAAGAATGAACCGCAGAACGGACGAAAAGAGCATAAGAGAACTCGTGACAAAACTCAAAAACGCAGGGATTGCCGTGCGTACGACGTTTATTTGCGGATTCCCCGGCGAAACGCATGAGCAGTTTGAAAAACTCGAAAGTTTCGTGAAAGAAGCCAAATTCGATTACGCGGGATTCTTTGCGTACTCGAGAGAGGAGGGCACGCCTGCCGACAAACTCGACGGACATATCGCCGAAAACGTCAAGGAAGCGCGCGCAAGGAAATTGCGCTCCGTTCAGGAAAAGATTATCAAAGAGCGCAACAAACGACTCGTCGGCACGAAAGTCAAAGTCATTTACGACGATATAGATTACGACAAGCAAAAGTTTGTCGGAAGAAGTCAGACGCAAGCCCCCGATATCGACAACGTAGTGTTGTTTGAATCGGATGAGGAAGTGAGAATAGGCGAGTTTTACACCGTCGAAATCACGGGCGCTGACGGCATAGATCTCGTAGGGAAGGTGATAGAATGAAAATCACACTCGCAACAAAAATCACTATCGCAAGAATCTTTTTGATAATTCCCACGATTGCAATGTTTATCGCGGCAGAACTCGCAAACGTCTCGCACGGCGCGCATATCGCTCTTATCGTGATTGCCGCAGTGCTGTTTGCAATATGTTGCGCAACCGACTTCGTGGACGGACATATCGCAAGAAAAACCAACACCGTATCAATGCTCGGCAAGTTCTTAGACCCGTTGGCAGACAAGGTGGTCATCGTCGTGATGCTCTTCCTCATAGTGCTTTTCAAAGACGGACTTTCAATGAACGGAGTTTATCCGCACAATGCGCTCGTTATCGCGTTGCTGTCGGGCATAATCCTTTCAAGAGAACTTATGATCGGCGTTTTCCGCTCCATTGCGGCGTCGAGAGGATTGGTGCTTGCCGCAGATATCTACGGCAAAATCAAGACCGTGTGTCTCGATATAGGCGTTACGGTGCTTATGCTTGCGGGATTGCACCCCGCGCTCGGCTGGATAGGAACTATCGTGTTCTATATCGGTTCGTCCTTTGCGGTGTACAGCGGACTCAATTACGTTTTGAAAAACAAGCACGTTCTCAAGCAAGACGACGAGGCCGAAAAGCCCGTGAAAAACGACGATTCTCAAGAAGAACAAACGAAAGCGGAATAATTCGATTCACTTGATTAGATAGCCGAAAATGATAAAAGAAATCGTAAAAATATGCGGACTTGACAAAGATGAAATCCTTTCCAAACTCAAAGGTTTTGAAGGGTACGGCGTTGAGTTTTCGGTTGAGGAAGATTGCCTTGACGCGACTATAACCATGCGCTCAAACGCAAGCCGTGAAGTTTTCGAGACGATAAAAAGCAGAGTATACAACGTTTTTGAACAGGAAGTGTATTCTGCGGCGGAAGGCTCGCTCGAAGAGATCGCCGCTCGACTTTTGAAGATGAACAATCGCACTCTTGCCGTCGGCGAGAGCCTAACGGGCGGAGAGATTTGCTCTCGCCTTACGGGTATTGCGGGGATAAGCGCAAACTTTTACGAGGGTATCGTGTGCTACAATCGAGCCTCGAAGGTCGAAAGACTCGGCGTGCCAAAAGGAGTGCTTGCCGACTACGGCGCGGTGAGCAGAGAAACCGCTTACGCGATGGTCAAAGGACTTTGCAAACGCCCCGTTGACATTGCGCTTGCAACCACCGGGCTTGCAGGTCCTGCGGGCGACGAGGGTAAACCCGTCGGACTCGTGTATATAGGCGTCGGAGGAGGTGAGTTTATCACCGTCTTCGAGCGCAGATTTTCGGGCAGTCGCAATCAAATCAGACGTGCGACGTCAAACGTTGCGTTGTTCTATCTGATAAGATATCTCAAAGGCGACATTTTGAGACTTTGATGCACCGTTTTTGGTACATTGATAGTTGCATAATATAATCAAGAAAAACATTTGCCGCACGGCGAAAGGATATAAAGGAGATAAAATATGGCAGACAAAATTCAGGATAAGTCAACCGACAAGGAACGCAATCTGCAACTTGCACTTGCAAAAATAGAAAAGGATTTCGGCAAAGGCGCGATTATGCGTTTGGGCGAAACGGAAATCCCAAAAGTCGAGGCAATTTCCACCGGTTGTTTGACGCTTGACGTCGCACTCGGTATCGGCGGTATCCCGAAGGGAAGAATCATCGAAATATACGGACCCGAATCATCGGGCAAAACCACCGTTGCGCTCCACTGCGTTGCGGAAGTGCAAAAGGAAGGCGGCACGGCGGCGTTCGTTGACGCAGAGCACGCTCTCGATCCCGTTTACGCGTCAAAACTCGGCGTAAACCTCGACGACCTCTACATTTCGCAACCCGACAGCGGCGAGCAAGCGCTCGAAATCACCGAAACGCTCATCAGAAGCGGCGCAATCGATATCATCGTCATCGACTCCGTTGCCGCACTCACTCCGCAGGCCGAACTCGACGGCGATATGGGCGACAGTCACGTCGGTATGCAGGCTCGTCTTATGTCGCAAGCGTTGCGTAAGATCACCGCGGCGTCCTCGAAGAGCAAATGCACCATCATCTTCATCAACCAATTGAGAGAGAAAATCGGCGTTATGTACGGCAACCCCGAAACCACCACGGGCGGCAAAGCGCTCAAATTCTACGCTTCCGTTCGTATCGAAATAAGAAAAGCGGACACGCTCAAAGACGGCAGCGATATCGTCGGCAACCACGTCAAAGCAAAAGTCGTCAAAAACAAAGTCGCTCCTCCGTTCAAAGTTGCGGAATTCGATATTATGTACGGCACGGGCATCTCGAATATGGGTTGCGTGCTCGACCTCGCGGTTGAAAACGGATTCGTGCAAAAGAGCGGAAGTTGGTTCAGTTACAACGACGAGAAGATAGGTCAGGGCAGAGATAAGGCTATGGAATTCTTGAAAGCAAACCCCGAAATCTTCAAAGAACTCGACGCGAAAATCCGCGAAAAATACGAGATGAACAAGTGATTCGTGCATCTTAAAACCCCTATTTGAACAAAAATCGCTTTTCTTGACGAAAAGCGATTTTTTTTTGGACTCGGCATTGACGAAACACTATAAATAGTATATACTATATACGACAAAACTATATATTGAAAACAATATTTGGTATAGATACAAAGTTTGCATATATAAATTGGGGCTTTTCCTGTTTGAAAAAACTTTCCGTATAGCCGTATTTTTGCTTTCTCGTGTGGTTTTGATTATATATATGGAGGTCGAAAATGACCGGAAATTTCAATTTTCTGATTGCGGCTCTCTCGCCGGGCGCGGCTGCAGGCATTGCGGCGGCTTGCGCGATTATCGTCGGCGCTTTGATCGGTTTTATCGTTTATAGAGTCTATTCTCAAAACAAAATCGGCAACGCAAAACGTGAAGCGGCAAGAATTATCGAAGAAGCAAATCTCGAAGCAAAAACCATTCGCAAAGACGGTATGCTCGAGGCTAAAGAACAAATGAACAAAATGCGCGTTGATTTCGAGAACGAAACCAAAGAGCGCAAGCAAGACTGGCAACGCACCGAAAATCGCCTCGCTCAAAAAGAGGCTACGCTCGACAAAAAAGAGGACGCTCTTGACAAGAAAGACGCCGCTCTCGACAAAAAAATCGATGACGTAGAAAGGTCGCAAAAACAAATCGAAGAAACCAAAGAGCGCTTGAAAGGCATCGAAAACGAACTCAACAGCGCTCAGGAAAAAATGCAGAAGGAACTCGAAAGAGTTGCCGGCATGACCAAAGAAGAGGCTTCGCAAGAACTTAAAGACGCACTTCTCGAAAGCGTGAAAAAGAGCAGTGCGAACGACGCAAAGCAACTCATTCAAGAAGCAAAAGACAACGCAGTCAAAGAGGCTCAAAACATCATCTCGCAAGCGATTCAACGCTGCGCCGCGGACACCGCAACCGAAAACACCGTTTCGGTCGTCGCTCTGCCCAACGACGAGATGAAGGGAAGGATCATCGGCCGTATGGGAAGAAATATCCGCGCTCTTGAAAGCGCAACGGGCGTTGACCTCATCATCGACGACACTCCCGACGTCATTACGCTTTCGAGTTTCGATCCCGTAAGACGCGAGGTTGCAAGACTCACGCTCGAAAAACTCATCACCGACGGACGTATTCACCCCGCTCGCATCGAAGAGATGGTGGACAAGGTCAGAAAGGAAGTCGAACAAGGCATCAAAGAGGCAGGCGAAGAAGCGGCTTTTGAAGTGGGCGTTCACGGTCTGCATCCCGAACTTATCAAGATCCTCGGCAGACTCAAATACCGCACGAGTTACGGTCAAAACGTGCTCAAACACTCAATCGAAGTCGCATCGGTCGCATCGATTATGGCGGCAGAACTCGGCATCGATCCTCGTATCGCAAAGAGAGCAGGCTTGCTCCACGATATAGGCAAAGCAATCGATCACGAATTTGAAGGTACGCACATTCAACTCGGCGTCGAAATCGCAAAGAAATATCGCGAAAGCAACGAGGTCATTCACGCAATCGCCGCACACCACAACGATATCGAGCCTCAAACCATCGACGCAGTGCTCGTTCAGGCGGCAGACGCTATCTCGAGCGCAAGACCCGGCGCAAGACGCGAATCCGTCGAAACCTACGTCAAACGTATCGAAAAACTCGAGGATATCGCAAAATCCTTCGACGGCGTCGAACAAACGTTCGCCGTTCAGGCAGGCAGAGAAATCCGCGTTATGGTCAAGCCCGAACAGGTCAACGACGCAAACACCGTGTTCCTTGCAAGAGAAATCGCGCAGAAACTCGAAAACGAACTCGAATACCCCGGACAAATCAAAGTCAACGTCATCAGGGAAGTTCGCAGTGTGGAATATGCAAAATAATCCGCTCTGAAGACAAAAATTATCGCGCTTTGCAAGGTTTATGTCAATATTCGGCGTAAAACTTGCATTGCGACGCATATGGTGCTAAAATACCATAAAGGCTTTAGCGCACAACACAAAACACTATTTTAGGAGAATATCATTATGGCACAAATTATGGCAGGCGATTTGAGAAAGGGCATCACTTTCCTCTATGATAACAAAATTATGACCATAGTCGATTTCTTGCACGTCAAACCGGGCAAGGGCGCTGCTTTCGTTCGCACAAAGATGAAAAACGTCGTCACCGGCGCAGTGCTTGAACAGACTTTCAACCCCACCGAAAAATTTGAACTCGCACACATCGAAACCAAAACGATGGAATACCTCTACAACGACGGCGAATTCTATTATTTCATGGACGCAGACACTTACGAGCAAATCCCCCTCAACAAGAGTCAGGTCGAAGACGCGCTCAACTTTGTCAAAGAAAATATGAACGTCACCATGAAGTTCTTCCAAGGCGCACCGTTCTCCGTTGAACCGCCAAACTTTGTCGAACTTCTCATCACTGTTTGCGAACCGGCAGTTGCAGGCAACACCGCCACCAACGCCACCAAACCCGCAACCGTTGAAACCGGCTATGAACTTCAAGTTCCTATGTTTGTCAACGAGGGTGATACTATTCGTATTGATACTCGCACCGGCGAATACATGTCAAGAGTCTAAGCGCACCAAACAGCGAATAACTGCGTCAGAGGCATCCGTCCGTCAACTCATTTACTTCAGTAAATTAGGGTTGCCGTTCGGATGCCTCTTTCTTGTTCTTCATCTGTTTGGTGCACTTAGATATCGATGTGTGTTGGGCGAGTGTCCGCGCTCTTCATCCGTTTCAGGCTCTTGACAGAGTGTGAGTAAATAATTGTCAATGTCCATCGACTGTCAACTCATTTACTTCAGTAAATTATTTCTCCTTTTAATTTTAAATTTAGTTTACGATTAATTTTTTCCATTTTGCGAAAAAAGTCTAAATTTGTCCGATTGCTATTTGAGGTTTGCAATCGGCATATATTTTTGTATGCTCGAAGAATTGGTCGGAACGGATATCGCAAAGGCGGTGGGGAGTGAGGTCGCTCTTGCGGAGTTGCGTATGCGCGTGAACAGACCTCTCGTTGCGTGCCGTATCGACGGAACGAGAGCGGTCGTATCGAAGTTTGGCGCGCCGTATATCGTCAGACAAAAGGATATAGACGACGTGATGACGAGAGCAACGGATATGTCGTTTTACAGCGCTTCGGAAGAAATGAAGCGAGGATACGTGCCGTGCAAGCATTATCGAATCGGCGTATGCGGAGAAGGGGTGCTCGAAGACGGACGGCTTATGAGTGTGAAAAACGTTGCGTTCGTGACAATACGTATTCCGCATCAGATAAAGGGAGTTGCGGACAAGATATCAAACGACGTATTCAAAGACGGCAGAGTGCGCAGTACGCTAGTGATTTCTCCCACGGGCGCGGGCAAAACGACGTTGCTACGGGAACTCGCACGCGTTGCGTCGGCTCGCTACAACATCGTTATGATTGACGAGAGATACGAGTTGTGCGCAATGTCAAAGGGCGTTCCGTTGCTCGATATAGGTGATTGCGACGTCGTGAGCGGAATACCCAAAAAGTACGCGTACGAAAACTGCGTAAGGGCAATGAATCCCGACGTTATCGTCACAGACGAGTTGTTCGGTCAAGAGGACGTCAAAGCGATTTTGGACGTGATGAGGTGCGGAGTAAACGTATTTGCGTCACTGCACGGCGACAGCATAGAAGGCGCGCTGAAAAGCGATTTTGCGCCGCTCGCCAAAGCGTTCGAGGTGGTCGTAGTGCTTGGCAAGAATCCCGTCGGGCATATAGTCGAAAAAAGAGTATGAGCGAAATATTGAGGCTTATTGCAGGCGGATTGCTTGCGTTGATTATGTGTTATATCGGCGTACTTGTGAAAAAACGGTACAAATCGCGGGTGGCGTTTTTTAAGTCTGCGTGTGAGTTTTCGTCGAGTCTTGCGACAGAACTCGGAATGAAAAAAACTCCGATGCCCGAAATCGCAAATAAGTTTCTCAAGGGGAGAGAAGGTGAGTTTGAAAAGGTTGTCGAGAGTTGGATTGCGATTGCAAAAAACGCAACGACTTTCGGATTTGACGACATAAAAACTTCCTTCTTGAAAACCGACGAGAAAAAGGAGTTGGCAGAGTTCTTTTCGTCGCTCGGAAAGACGAATCTCGACGATCAGTTGTCACACGTTGCCTACTACAAAAACTTGTTTGAGCAAAAGCGCAAAACGAGTGAAGACGAAGATAAAAAACTCGGAGGTATGTATTTCAAATTGTGCGTGCTTTTCGGACTTGCGATATTGTTGATTTTGGCGTGAGGGGTGGTGTATGGACGTAAACGTAATACTTAAAATTGCAGGCGTAGGATTGCTTACGGCAATCGTATGCGTAATTCTGAAAAAGAGCGATCGCGACGAAATTGCAACGTTTGCAACGCTTGCAGGTCTTATCATCGTGGCGGTGCTCGTGCTCGATATGCTCGGAGGTCTGTTTGACACTCTGAAATCAATATTGGCACTTTATTGAAATGATTCGATATGTTAAACGTTGCATTGCGTCAAAAATATAAGATTTGATAATCGGAGAAGAAATAAGAAAGTATGATGTTCAAACTTATCGGAATCGCTTTGACGGGCGTTGTCGTGGTGACTTTGCTCAAAAATTCAAAGCCCGAATTCAGTGTGTTTGCAACCATTGCCACGGGCGTGGTTATGGTGATAACGATGCTTTCGGCACTGCGTGACGTGGTGCTTTCTTTTGATTCGATAGTTGAAAAAAGCGGCATTGACGACGCGGTTTTTTCTGCCGTGTTGAAGATTATCGGGATAGGATATCTGACGGAATATTCCTCTTCCGTCGCAACCGACGCAGGCTGCGAGTCCATCGCTCAAAAGTTGCAATTCGGCGGAAAAATCGTGATTTTTCTGATGAGTATTTCAATCGTGAAATCTCTCGTGGACGTCGTGTCCACGCTTGTGAGCGCGATATGAAAACGAGAATTTTTCCTATGAAATCGATGCTGAAAAAACCGAAAAACAAGGCGGTTTTCGTGTTTGGAATCGCATGCTTTTTCGCACTGTTTCTATGTGTGTTTTCAGTGTGCGCCTTTGTGTTTTTTGACAATACTGCTTATGCCGCGGACAAGTCCGAAGAGGAAATAAAAAAAGAGTTTAACGATACGGTTGACGAGGTCATATCGGGGCTCGACTTGAAAGCGTTGCAGGATTTTTTGAATTCGCTCGACGGCGACGCCGACGAAGCGTTGTCGATTGACGACGTTAAAGACACGCTCAAAGCGCTTGTCGGCGGCAACCCTCAAAGTTTTTACGAAAAATTTATGTCGTTGATGTCAAAATCGGCAGGGCGGTATTTTTTGTCGTTCGTGCCGAGTTTTCTTACTATTATCGTCATATGCTTGCTGAAAAACATGCTTTGTTCTCTTACGTCCGACTTCCTCAACACTTCAACTACGGAAGTGGTGCATACGGTTTGTTATTCGGCAATAGTAATCGTGCTTATGAGCGGAATCGTGCGAATCGTCAAAACCGTAGGGGAAACCGTAAGCTCTCTCTCGACGTTTGCCAACGCAATTTTTCCCGTGCTGTTGACTCTGCTTTCAACGCTCGGCGCAACCGCAACCGTGGCAGGTTACTCGCCGCTGATGGCTGTGCTTTGCACGTATATTATGAAACTCGTAAGCACGGTGATTTTGCCTGCGTTTATTGCGTGCATAATATTTTGCGTGGTCGGCAACATTTCAAAAACCGTGAAACTCGACAAACTCGCAAAACTCATACGCTCCGCTTCGGGATGGCTCATCGGCATAGTTTTCGGTATATTTGCAACGTTCCTTACGGTGCAAGGCGTGACGGGCGGAGCGGTGGACAAATTCGGCTTCAACGTTGCAAAATTTGCCGTGTCGAGTTACGTTCCGATTCTCGGCGGCTATCTTTCGGACGGCTTGGACTTGCTGTCGGCATCGGTCGTGCTTGTGAAAAACGCCTTGGGGTATACCGGCGCAATCGTGCTGTGCGCAATAGTTCTGTTCCCGCTTGTGAAAGTGGTGGTTTTCTCGCTTACGATCAAACTAACGGCCGCAATATGTGAACCGCTTGGCGATACGCGCACTTCAAATCTGCTGTTTTCGGTGTCAAAAAATATGAATTTGCTTGTGACCGCACTTGCAGGCGTTGCGTTTATGTTCTTTTTGCTGTTGATGCTTTTGATATCGTCTTGCAATATGGGAGTGTGATATGGGCGCGTGGATAATGTCTGTGGTGGGGGTGATATGCCTAGGTGTGTTGCTTGAAATCGTACTTCCGAGCGGAAAGACCACGAAATACGTTCGGGGTACGTTTTCGCTGCTCGTGGTGTACGTCATCGCATCGATAATACCCGTCGTTGCGAAAGCCGATTGGGATTTCGATTCCGACGATTTGTTTTCCACGCCCGATACGAGCGTATCGGCAGGGTTGAATTTGACGATAAGCGCGAGCGAAAAGGCAAGACTCGCGCTTCAGAGCGAAGGGTGCGAGGGTAGGGTGGATATCGAAATGAACGCAACGGTGATAAGCAACGTGAGAGTCGGTGTTCAAAAAACGACGATATCGGGAGCGCGCATAGTTGAAATCGTGGCAAAAACGTTGAACGTTTCGCCCAAAATAATCAACGTTATTTATAGCGATTTGCCGTAAAAAACGACGGAAAATCATATCGTCTTGCGCGCGCGTGCGTACAATAAAATATCGCAGGCGCGCGCGTGCGCGCGAAAAGCAAAAACAGTCGCTGTGACAATGGCAAAATGCAAGAGTGCATTTTGCCAAGAGCCACGCTAGGTTTTTGCTCTACTCCGTGCAACCCGTTGCTCAAACGGCATTGCGGTGATGGCAACAAACTTGTTTGTTGTCATAAACCGCATTTGTTCTCGCAACAACTAACCGCACAATCGTGCGTATGCTCTCAAATCGAGCACGGACAAAAACTCATACCGCAATTCCGCACGCCCGATTGTTTGGTGAAGCGTGCTACGCACGCAAGACGGACAAAAACTCATACCGCAGTTCCGTGCGATGGCTTGCTTGGTGGCGTGCCGTCGGCACGCTGTTTTTTTGGAGCGTTGCTTGTCTTTTGCGCTTATGGCGCAAGCGGTAAATTGCAATATTCCGCAACCCACGCGCAGTGCGGATATCATCACGCAGTGATATCATCCAAGCCTTGCGAGGATATCATCGTCAAAGGCAATATCGTTTCTCAACTAACTGTGCGCAGTGCGATATAACTTTATATTTGCAGATTTTTGATTATCATTCATATTCTCGGTGGTGGTCATATATATTTTGATATGAGCGATGGGATTGAAAAAGTCAAAAGCGACGTGCTTAAGACGTGGGAGAAAATCAAAGGAATAAAAAATATAAAGATTATTGCTTTGATATTCATAATTGCAATCTCGCTCATCATATACTCTAGCGTAGCCACGAGCAAACAGACTGAAAAAACTTTTCAGAACGAAGACGAACTCAGGCTCGCAAGCATACTGTCGTCGATTGACGGGGCGGGCGAGGTGGAAACGATGATAAGCAAGTCGTCCGGTGAAATCGTCGGAGTGCTCGTGATTGCGGACGGCGCAAGCAATCCGCTCGTAAGACTTCGGTTGCTACAGGCGGCTTCCAGCGCGCTCGGAGTGGACTCGGACGTAGTGAGTGTTTTGAGTCGTAAAAACTGAACCTATAGGAGGAATATATGAAAATGAAACCCAAGACCAAAAAGATAATCGTGTTGTCGGTTATGGTTGCCTTGCTCGTTGCAACGGGCGTACTCAACTTCGTGTTGAGCGACAAACTCAACAAAACGTCCACCGATGCGACGGGCGCAAAAGACACCGTAACTCAAACGTTCTTCGCGGCGGCAAGAAGCGATCGTGACGCAACGAGAGAATCGGAGTTTTTGTATCTTGACGCAATTATGAATTCCGAAGAAAGTTCGGAGAGTGCAAAGACAAGTGCGCAAGAACAAAAAATGCAACTCGTAAATAGAATGGAAAAAGAACTCGCGCTTGAAACTCTCATCAAGGGCAGAGGCTTCGAGGACGCAATCGTCACAATCGGCGACAAGGGCATAAGCATCGTCGTGGGGCAGAGCGAACTAACCGAGGAGCAAGCAAATCAGATACTTTCCGTCGTCGTGGCTGAAACGACGTTCAAGCCGACGGAGGTCAAAGTTATTCCTTTCAACTGACGTAGGGAGGAGAGGCAGCGCCGCAAAAGTTTATTTTGCGGCGCGATTTTATAATTAACAATCTATTATCGCAGCCGAGCGTTGCTCGCGCACAAACGAAAACTTCTTTGATATTCTGCGATTAACGATTGCTAAATTGCGTTTGGGTTTTATAACTATATTCGTAAGATTGCACGCTATCGAAAAATAATTTTGCGGACGGTTGATATAATTTCTTGCTTGTGATATAATAATTGACACTGAGGTCAAACTATGGCAAAAGAAAAATCATCGGTATTAAACGGAGTGTTGGTTTCGCTGGCAACCGAGGCGGCGCAAGACGTTGAGGGTATTCATCTTCTCAACTCGAAGCGCAATCGCGGTGCGGTGTCCGTATACGTTTTGCCCAACGAAAAAGTCACGGCAGACTTTTTTGTGAGCATCGATTTGGGATACAGCGTTCCTTCCACCGTGGCAACCTTGCAAGAAAAAGTCAAAAATCAAATCGAGAGCGCAACCAAGTTTAAGGTTCAGTCGATAAACGTTCAGGTTGTCAACGTAAACGTGGTGCAATAATATGAGAAGAATAGCAAGAGAAAACGTGTTCAAATTGGTGTTCGAGTACACCTTCTACGGATCGGTGAACGAGTCGACTTTGGAACTTATGCTCCTTGACAGCGACCTCACCGAAGACGACAGACAGTATATCAATTCAACCTATCTCGGAGTGGTGACCAACGACGAAAAACTCAAAGGTATCATCGAGGCGCATCTTGAGGGGTACAAACTTGAAAGAGTCTATCGTCCCGACTATGCGGTGTTGCTCGTTGCGACGTACGAACTTGTCGAGCACACTGCTCCCAACGCAGTCGTAATTAACGAAGCCGTTGAACTGTCAAAGAAGTACGGCACGGACAAATCCGGTTCTTTCGTAAACGGCGTGCTTGCAAAGATAGTGAAAGATATTGACTAATAAAGAGAATTATCCCGAAATTTTCAAACGATGCGGAATTTGTGTGCAAATGTTTGATATTTCGGGATTTTTTGACGGAAAAACGAAGCAAAAATACCGAAAAATCGGTGTTTTACTGCAAAAAAGGTGTATAAAGTGTCGATTGTGTCAGATAAAACCCCATTTTCTGAAAATACTATATCGGTTAGCGAAGTAAACGCCACGATAAAAGCCTGCATTGACGCTCCGATCTTCAAAGGGTTGGAGGTTTTCGGCGAGATTTCGGGATACAAGTTTTCAGGGCCTCACGCTTACTTCACGCTGAAGGACAAATACTCGCAACTCTCTTGCGTGTGCTTTTACGCGCAAAAGACTTACGTTCCCAAGGACGGAGAAAGCGTCATCGTGAAAGGCTCGCTCGATTACTATCTCAAGGGCGGACGACTTTCATTGCAGGCAAGTTCTATCACACCCGTCGGACAGGGAATGCTGTTTTTGGAGTTTGAAAGACTCAAAGCAAAACTTGCAGAAGAGGGATTGTTTGACGAGGCGCACAAAAAACCGATTCCGCAATTTGCAAAAAACGTTCTCGTCGTCACGTCCAAAACCGGTGCGGTTATCCGAGATATCGTCACGACAGTAAGACGCAAAAATCCCGTCGTCGATATCGTCGTCAAAGACGTCAGGGTGCAGGGCGAGGGCGCAGGCAAAGAAATTGCCAAAGTGCTTGAAAGGGTTGACAATCTCGGATACGACGTTATCGTCATTGCAAGAGGCGGAGGCTCGCTCGAGGACCTCGCTCCGTTTTATGACGAAACTCTCGTGAGGGCGGTGTACAAAATGAAAACGCCCGTCGTATCCGCAGTCGGACACGAAACGGACTTTTCGCTTTGCGATTTCGTTGCCGACAAGAGAGCAGCAACTCCGACCGCCGCGGGAGAGTTGGTGGCGTACGATTATTACGCGCTTGCAGACGAACTCAAACAGAATATGCGCAGACTGACTCTCAACGCAACGAGAGTGTACAACCTCAAAGGCGCGAGCGTGCAACTTGGTTGCAACAAGTTGCGCCGTCTTGCTTCGGAGTTTTATATGCAAAGAGGGCATAGAATCGAAATTCTTATGCAAAGAGCAAAATCGCAGATTGAGAGAAAGTTTGAAATCGCAAATGCAGGAGTAGACAAAGCCACGGCTTCGCTTGATAATCTCTCACCGCTCAAGACCTTGCGCAGAGGGTATTTCAGAATTCAGACGCAAGGCAAGACGATAAACAAAGTGGCAAATTTGAAAATCGGAGATACCGTCACAGCGACGGGCTCGGACGGCGCCATCGAAGCGCAAGTAAGCAAAATAGAAATCTATAGGAGAACGAATAATGGCAGAAATCAAAAAATTTGAAGAAGCGCTTGCAGAACTCGAAGCAATCGTAAAACAACTCGAAGGCGACATTCCGCTCGACGAGGCGGTCAAGGCTTTTGAAAAAGGAATCGAATTGAGCAAAATTTGCATTGCCGACCTCAAAGCAGAAAAAGGCAAACTTTCTTTGCTCGTTGACGATATCAACAATCTTACGGAAGATTTAAAACTCGACTGATTATGAAAATCTCAACTATCGGCAAAAACGAATTTTTATTTATGGTCGAACAGTCGCTCAAAAACGCGATAGGCGAAGGCAATTCCGTAATCGACGAAGGGATGCGTTACGCAACTCTCGACGGCGGCAAACGAGTGCGTCCGCTTTGCGTGTACTACGGCGCGCGTTCGACGGGAAAAGACGCCGAAGTCGACGAAGCGGTTTGCCTTGCCGTTGCAATCGAACTTATCCACAACTATTCGCTCGTGCACGACGATTTGCCCGCAATGGACAACGACGATTATCGCAGAGGCAAACTATCCGTCCACAAAAAATTCGGTCACGCCAACGGAATTCTTATAGGCGATCAACTTCTCACTCTTGCCGCGTGCGTATTGCTCGACGGCGCGAGAGTGTTCGGCGCACATTTTGCAAGAGCGGCGCAAGAGATAACGATTGCCGCAAAACGTATGGTGCTCGGGCAAGCAAACGATTTGCGCGGTTGCGAAAATGCAAACGATTTTCTCGATATGTATTCTCAAAAAACCGCCGCGTTGATCGTGGGCGCATTTTGTGCAGGCGCAATATGCGCGGACGCCGACTTCGAGCAGATAGAAAAAATCGGCGAGTATGCAATGAATATCGGCGTGGCGTTTCAACTTGCCGACGACCTTTTGGACGAAGGCGAAGAGGGAAGTATCGTATCGGTGCTCGGCGCAGACGAAACTCGTGCGTTGCTCGATGCGAAAACGCAAAGAGCCAAAGATACTATATCGGGTTTTTCGGGCGCAAAAGAATTGTCCGATTTTGCCGATGCGCTTTGCAATAGACAAAAATAAACGAATATAGCGCAAACTTTCAAAAAATTGTTGCCAAACGCGTTTGTTTTTGATATATTGTTAAAGCAATCGTGTGCGGGAGTGACTCAGTGGTAGAGTGTCACCTTGCCAAGGTGAAAGTCGCGGGTC
>URNP01000026.1 GCA_900549225.1 uncultured Eubacteriales bacterium
CGTCCGCTCCGCGTGGGGCAACACTGACGCGATTGACTTCGTAGCAATCGCTAGTTCGTTGCAAGCAACGAACGGCAGACAGGCTCTTAGCAATACAAATCGGCTGAAAGCCGTGTCACTCGTTCACGGGCGAAAGCAATTCCAGCTCGCCCGTTCACTTGTACTATCCGTCAAGTTCGGCGCTCCCTTGGCTCGCCGCCTTGCGGCTCGTGTTCCATCTCCGAAATAGTATATCATCAATATTGAAAACAGGCATTGCAATTTTATCGCAATGCCTGTTTTCAATATTCTAATCGTTCCTTTTTATTATTTTCAGTATATCAACGTCGTCTTCCGGAGCGACTATCGACGAGCATACCTGTGAGAAATCGAATATCTCTTTCGCACTCCTCAAAACGTCCTCTTTCGTGACGGAATCGATGAATTTTATCCTCTCGTCAAAGTCGTAAAGTTCACCCGTCTGCACGGCGTGTCCGCCGAACGTACGCATCATTGCCGAGGTGCTTTCCTGCCCCAACACGAGCGACGTTTTGAGTTGTTCTTTGCCCTTGTTGAGTTCCTCGTCGCTCACGCCTTTTTCAAGCAATAGATCGATTTCTTCTCTTATGGCGACCACCGCTTTTTCGGCGTTATGCGGACTTGTCGAGGTATAGATTATGAATGCGCCGTTGTTTTGATACGAGGACGGATAGCCGTAAATCGTATAACAAAGTCCGAGTTTTTCACGCACGCTTTGGAAAAGTCTCGACGACATTTCCATGCTGAAAATTATCGTCATAAGTTGCATTGCAATGCATCTTGGGTCGTTGTACGGATATGACGGAAAGGCAAATGCGATATGAGTCTGCTCGATTACTTTTTTGCGCTTGCACGAGTGCGAATGAGGCGTGCGCGCGCATATAGGCGTATTGTCATAATCGTTTTTAGAGGTATATTTGTCCTCAAAAAACTCTTTTGCAATCGCAACGGCTTGTTCTTGCGTCAGGTTTCCCGCAATCGAAATAACGGTGTTTTTGGCGACGTAGTGCTTGTCGTGATACTCTTTGAGCGTTTGGCTCGTTATTGCGTTGAGCGTCTTTTTAGTGCCGAGAATGGCTTTTTCAAGCGGACAGCCCTTAAAATACAGACTCAACAGTCTTTCGAGGCACAAATCGTCGGGAGTGTCCTCGCTCTCGTTGATTTCCTCTATAACCACCCTACGCTCCTTTTCGAGTTCGACGGGATCGAAGGACGGATTGAAGTACATATCGGAGAGTACGTCTGCGCACTTTCGCGCGTTCGTATCGAGCGATACGGTGTGAAAACAAGTGTAACTTTTTGCGGTGAAAGCGTTGATTTGCGCTCCGATGCTGTCGATTTCGTTGACGATATCGAAGGCACTGCGATTTTTCGTGCCTTTGAACACCATATGCTCGATAAAATGCGAAATGCCTGCTATTTCGGGAGTTTCCTTCACCACTCCCGCGCCGACGAAAACGCCGATAGCCACCGACCTTACGGCAGTGTTTTGCACGAACACGAGTTTCAATCCGCTGTCAAATTCAATCATTTTTTGCATACGAACATTATATCACATAGTTTGAAAGTCGCAATCATATTTTATGGTATGAGTGAAACGAGGTTCCGCAATTTTTGCGCAAATTTTGTCATAGTATCCATACTTTTGCTTGTTTTCGGCGTATCCTTCGTGGCGGCGTACCCAATCGAAGCGAAGACAGAGCAAGTCAACAACGCAGTGTACAACGGCAATTCGGACACGGGAAGCGTCGCTCTTATGTTCAACGTATACGAGCGCACCGACAACGTGCTGAAAATTGCCGAAATCCTTGACGAATACGGCTTCAAATCCACTTTCTTCGTAGGCGGCTGTTGGGCGGCAAAAAACGGCGATACGCTTTTGAAACTCTCCTCGCAAGGCCACGAAATAGGCAATCACGGCTATTCTCACCAAGACCACGCAAAATTAAACGTACAACGCAATATCGAGGAAATCCGCGTCACCGAAAAGTTGATAGATTCATACCTCTGCGCCCTCCCCGACTATACGAACTCAAAGTTGTTTGCGCCGCCGAGCGGAAGTATGTCAAACGCAATGTTCGACGCTTGCAAAAACCTTGGCTATACGGTGATAATGTGGACGCACGACACGATTGATTGGCGTGACAAGAATCCCGATCTTATTTACGAGCGCGCCACAAAGAATCTCAAATCGGGCGATTTGATACTTATGCACCCCACCGACGCCACCGTAAAAGCCCTTCCGAAAATTCTTGACTACGTCAGATCTCAAAATCTCAATGCCGACGTAGTGAGCAACGTAATTGAAAAGTAACGCCAAGGCGTTACTTTTCAAGTGATTGGGAAGTTATTTTCCAAAGACGCCAGGTGCGTAACGCGCTCAAATTGATGAAGAACGCGAAAACACCCCACTGACAGCAACCCTAATTTACTTGACGTAAATGAGTTGATGGCAATGGGGTGTTGACAAAGTTAGGGTATCGCTAAAAACGTAACGCATTCCAAATAGATGAAGAACGCGAAAAAGCCCTTTTGACACTCGCCCAACGTACTTGACGTACGTGACGAGTGACAAAAGGGCTTTGACAAAGTTATTCGCTATTTGGATGCGTTACGCTTTGGCGATGACTTCTTTGAGACGGAGATCCACTCTATGCTTCTCATCAATCTTAATAACCTTGACGAGCACGATATCGCCGACGTTGACGACGTCCGTGACCTTTTCGACGCGTTGATCGGAAAGTTTGGAGATATGAATCATACCGTCTTTGCCGGGAGCAAAGTTGACGGATGCGCCGAATTGACCTTTGTCGTTCTCCATGATCTTGGTGACTTTGCCTTCGTACACGTCGCCGACTTCGACGTCGCGGACGATATTCTCGATGATGGTGCGAGCCTTGCGGATTGCAACGTCGTCGCTCGATGCGATGAAGATCATACCCTCGTCGTTGATATCGATTTTCACGCCGGTATCTTCGATGATCTTGTTGATGGTCTTTCCGCCCGTGCCGATGACGTCGCGGATCTTATCGGGATCGATTGAGAATGACACGATCTTGGGAGCAAACTTGCTCAATTCCGCACGCGGTCCGGGAAGAGTTGCGAGCATCTTGCCGAGGATTTCGAGTCTGCCGAGTCTTGCTTGTTCGAGAGCGCGAGTGAGGATTTCCTCATCGATACCCTTGATCTTGATATCCATTTGGATTGCGGTGATGCCTTCGGTCGTACCTGCGACTTTGAAGTCCATATCGCCAAGGAAGTCCTCAAGACCTTGAATGTCGGTAAGAACTGCGACTTTGTGGCTTTCTTCGTTCTTTATAAGGCCCATAGCGATACCTGCGACGGGCGCTTTGATGGGCACGCCTGCGTCCATAAGAGCGAGAGTGCTGCCGCAAACGGATGCTTGAGAAGTAGAGCCGTTTGAACTCAAGATATCGGACACCGTACGGATTGCATACGGGAATTCGTCCTCGGAAGGAAGCACGGGTTCGAGAGCGCGTTCTGCGAGTGCGCCGTGACCGATTTCACGACGACCGGGGCTCTTGAGTGCCTTTGCTTCACCCGTGGAGTAACCGGGCATATTGTATTGGTGCATATATCTCTTGTAGTAGTCGTCGTCGAGGCCTTCGAGTTTTTGCGCTTCGCTTATAGTGCCGAGAGTGCAAGTCGTGAGGGCTTGAGTCTGACCTCTTGTGAATACTGCGCTGCCGTGAACGCGCGGAAGCATACCGACTTCGCACCAGATAGGACGAATTTCGGTGAGAGTTCTGCCGTCGGGACGTACGCCGTTGTCGAGAATCTTTGCACGCACTTTCTCTTTCTTGAGATAGTAGAGGCTGTCGAGGATGAATTTGGTTTTCTTGGGTTCGTCGTTGAAGTCGTCTGCGAAGTGAGCAAGCACGTCAACGTTGAGAGCGTCTTCTCTTTCCTCTCTTTCATAGCGGTCAAACGCTTCGAGGACGTAGTCCATCTTATCGTTTGCATACGCTCTGACTGCCTCGTTGATATTGTCGGGGATATGTTCGAGTTCGATATCGAGTTTGGGTTTTCCGACTTCTTTTTGGATTTCCTCGATGAACGCCACGATTTTTTTGATTTCTTCGTGACCGAACATAATTGCGCCGAGCATTTCCTTTTCGGTGATGACGTCTGCGCCCGCTTCAACCATCATGATAGCGTCTTTCGTACCGCTGAGGTTGAGGGTAAGGCGAGATTTTGCGCGTTGTTCGCTGTCGGGGTTGATGACGTACTCGCCGTCCACCATGCCGACCACGACAGAACCCGTAGGACCTGCCCAAGGAATATCGCTTATCGAAAGTGCAACGGAAGAGCCGATCATGCCGAAAACTTCGGGCGGGATGTTGGTGTCAACCGAAAGAACGGTCGCAATAACTGTGACGTCGTTGTAAAGTCCCTTCGGGAAGAGCGGACGAATAGGTCTGTCTATAAGACGAGAAGTGAGGATAGCCTTGTCGCTTGCTCTGCCCTCTCTCTTTTTGAATCCGCCGGGGATTTTGCCGATTGCGTACATTTTCTCTTCGTAGTCAACGCTCAAAGGGAAAAAGTCCATACCGTCACGGGGTGCTTTGCTCATCGTTGCGTTGACCATAACCACCGTGTCGCCGCAACGCACGATGCAAGAACCGTTGGATTGTCCGCAGTATGCGCCTGTTTCGACGGTCATTTCTCTGCCGCCTACCGTTGTCTTAAAAATTCTTTTTTCCATAAAATTTCTCCTTCTGGGAATTCCGTCATTCCCTTATTTCCGCAAAAGCGGTTTATTTTTATTTTTTTATTTTTACACACCGGCGAATTGCCTATGCGTGTTTTCCAAAAAAAACGGGTGCGGCAAACCACACCCGATATTTTTTACTTTCTCAAACCGAGAGAAGATACGATTGCACGGTATCTCTCGATGTCCATTTCTTTGAGATAGTTGAGAAGACTTCTTCTGTGACCGACCATCATAAGAAGACCGCGACGGCTGTGATGATCTTTGGGGTGATTCTTGAGGTGCTCGGTGAGTTCGGAGATACGCGCCGTCAAAAGTGCGATTTGAACTTCGGGAGAACCGGTGTCGCCTTCTTTGCGAGCGAACTTTGCGATGATTTCTTGTTTCGTAGTTTTATCCATTGTTTTTGCCTCCTTCGTTGGATAAATGATTCGCTTTCAACCAAGTAGCGACTCGGAGTTTTGTCGCAACCTCGTCGAAAGTACACATAGATATTAGCACAATAAAAACCCAAAGTAAAACGATTTTCGCCTATATTTTGGAAGATTAAAAAATTTAAATATTATTTATTGATTTTACAGCCAAAAATCTCGTTGCCTTTTCAGCATTTCGTCTATATGCTTTATGTACTCTATCGGCTCTTTGTAGTTTGCGCAGCGAGTGATCAGATTTTTCTTTTTATTCCACTTTTTCGAGATTCCGTTCGCGCCGTTTGCGATTATAGAAGTGTCCTCCTCCATAATATCCACGTTGTAAACGCACGCTTTTTTCGGCTTTGCGTAACCCACGTTTTCGAGGTTTCCGCTCGTATACTTCTGGCGGTACATATAGTACGGCTCGTACCCTGCCGCCGTGAGTTTGTTATAGGCGTAATCCACCATTTGCGAGGCGGTTTCAAAGTCCGTATTGTCGTAGCCGCCCTGCTTGAGCGCAGAGCCTTTTTTCATATAGAGCGTATGCACAGTGACGTTTGCGGGATTCAGAGCAACGGCAATATCCACGCTACGCTTGAAATCGTCTATGGATTCATCGGGAAGGCACGCAATCAAATCCATATTCACGTCAAATTTATCCTTCACGAGCATATATGCGTTGTAAGTGTCCGCGCTTTTGTGCTTACGTCCTATAATTTCGAGGGTTTTGTCGTTGAAAGTTTGCGGATTGACGGAAACGCGCGTTACGCCGTGCTTTTGCATAACTTCGACAATTTCGGCGTTTATCGTATCGGGACGACCTGCCTCGACGGTGAATTCTACCGCTCCGAAATGGCAGTGTTCGAGCACTTTGTCGAGAAGTTCTGCGCCGATTGACGTAGGCGTGCCCCCTCCGACATACACCGCCCTGACTTTGATGCGTTTTTTTGCGATAATTTCTTTGGTTTGTTCGAGTTCGCGCACGAGGCAATCCACGTACGGCTCGACGAGTTTTCTTTGCTTGTCGATAGGCAAACTCACGAAAGAGCAATACGCGCACCTCGTCGGACAAAACGGAATGAAAACGAACACGTCGTACTGCCTTGACGATTTGTTTCTTATCGGTTTTTGCACCTTGACGATACGCTCGATAAGTTCGACTTTGGAGTCGCTCACGCTATAATCTTTCAAGAACACGTCATGTGCGGATTTCGAGTATCTATCCGTGTCGTTTTCGATTTCACAATAGAGTTTCGTCGGACGAATCCCCGTCAGACAACCGTACGGAAGATTGACGTTGAGAAGGAAACTCAACGTGCGGTAAATTGCGATTTTCAAATATCTTTTTTCCACTCTTTTGCGTTCGAGATCTCCGTCCGTGTCTATCTTGAAAGCATAGTTTTTTACGAATCCGTCAAACTTATCCGACGCAATTCTCACCTTAAAAACGCCGTCCGTATTCTCGTATTCTACGGCAAGCGAAAGATTCTCGTCCGAGCGTGATTCAAACGGTCTGACAAGTTCCATAAGGTCGTTGAGATATTCGTCGTTGGAAATGGAAAAATCAATCATCTATTTGGGTCAATCCGCGTTTATATGGGGAGCGTTTTCTATTATGGGATTGTTCACTCTCTCAAATTCGAGAGTCGTGGGTTCACCGTGTCCGGGCAACAGCGTATAGTTACCTTTGAGGTTGAAAAGTTTGTTTACGATAGAGTTTTTGAGGTCTTTTGCGTTGCCGTCGTAAAAATCAGTACGCCCGTACGACGTAAAAAAGAGCGTATCTCCGACGAAAATCTTGTTTCCGACGACGTAACACACACCGCCCTTCGAGTGACCGGGAGTGTGAATGACTTTCACTTTCAACCCCGAAATATCGAGCGTCTCACCGCCTTTAAGCAACACGTCGGGAACAAATTTTTCGGGATTTGCGTTCATTGAAAATCCCATATTCTTATACGAGCCGATTTTTTCGACCTCATCGCGATGCAAAAACACCGTCGGAGTGCTTTGCGTTTTTCCTTCGCTCTCGCTTGCGATTTTCACGAGTTGCGCCACACCGCCTATATGGTCGAAGTGCGCATGGGTGAGCAATATTGCGTCGATTTTTGCTTTTTGTTTTTTGAATATCGCAAAAATCTCGTCTGCGTCGCCGCCGGGGTCGACCACGAATCCGCTATCGCCGTTTACGACGATATACGTGTTGACTTCAAGCGGCCCCGTGTAAAGATGAAAGAACTTCGGCTCGCTCATCTTCTCACCTCGATGACGCCCTCGATTGCACGCAATTGTCTTACGAGTTCCTCGAGTTCGCTCGCTTGGGTGATTTGCACGGTCACTATGATTTCGGCAAGGCCCGCCTTTTCGTCGACTCTGACGTTTGCGGCGGAGATTCCGAGCCTTGCGTTTGCGATATGTGCGGTTATCGTTGCAAGCAAACCGCCCTTATTTTCGCAAAGGAGCGTGAGAGTTGCGTTGAATCTTTCTTCGCCGTCGCTGTCCCAACTTGCCTGAATGAGTCTTTCCTCTTCCATCCCCTTGACGTTGGGGCAATCCTTTCTGTGAATGGACACGCCGCGCCCTCTAGAAATATAGCCGACGATTTCGTCACCGGGGACGGGCGAGCAACATTGCGCCATACGCACGGTGAAATTTGCGTTTCCGTTGACCAAAACGCCGCTCTTTGAGTGCTTTCTCGGCTTCTGTTCTGTGATGGGAATGCTGCTTTCGACGGGGATCGTGTGATCCTCTTTTTTGAAGTCTTGGATGATTTTCGTCAGCACCTGACTCGTCGTAAGACCGCCGAATCCGACTGCGGCGTACAAGTCGTCCTCACTGCTCATAGCGTGGCGTTGGAGTATCCCCGAAAGAATGTCGGGCGTAAAGATATCCGCAAGAGCGTAACCTCTGCGTTTTGCCTCTTTTTCGAGCATTTCCTTGCCGCGAGTGATATTTTCGTCCTTCTTTTCTTTCTTGAAGTATGCGCGGATTTTTGAACGCGCGGAAGCCGTATGCACGTATTTGAGCCAGTCAAGGCTCGGACCTTTCGACGAGTTTGAAGTGAGAATCTCAACGATATCGCCGTTTTGCAACTTCGTCGAAAGCGGCACCATACGCTTGTTCACCTTTGCGCCGATGCACTTGTTGCCGATTGCGGAGTGAATCTTGTATGCAAGATCGAGAGGCGTAGAGCCTATGGGCAAATCGAAAACGTCGCCCTTTGGAGTGAAAACGAAAACTTCGTCGTCAAAAACGTTGATTTTGACGGCGTCCATAAACTCTTTTGCACCGTCTATATCCTTTTGAGCGTCCATAACCTCGCGAAGCCAACGCACTTTGCTGTCGAGTTCGCTATCCTTGCCCGTCGTACCCTCTTTGTACTTCCAATGCGCCGCAACGCCGTATTCCGCCACTCTGTGCATTTCGTAGGTGCGGATTTGAATCTCGAACGTTTCGTTGAACGGCGTGACGACGGTCGTGTGCAAGGACTGATAGTTGTTGGCTTTGGGCATAGCAATATAGTCCTTAAATCTGCCCGGCATCGGCTTCCACATAGTGTGGATTTCACCGAGCATGGTATAGCAATCCTTCACCGTGTCAACGATGATTCTCACGGCAAGAAGGTCGTAAATCTGGTCTAAATCGATATGCAGATTATGCATTTTTTTGTACACGGAATAGAAGTGTTTTGGTCTGCCGTTCACTTCGCCGTGTATGCCCATTTCTTTGAGTTTAACCTCTATTTGCTTGCAAATGGCATCCAAAAATCCTTGTCTTTCGGATTTTTTCCTCGCCACGTTTTCGGCAATGTATTTGTACTCTTGCGGAAGCAGATACTTCATCGCAAGGTCCTCGAGTTCGCACTTGAAGAATGAAATACCAAGCCTGCCCGCAAGCGGAGCGTAGATATCGAGCGTCTCTTTTGCGATACGCTTTTGTTTCTCTTCGGGCAAATACTGAAGTGAGCGCATATTGTGCAAGCGGTCTGCAAGTTTTATGATGATAACTCGCAAATCCTTTGCCATAGCGACGAAAATCTTTCTGAAATTCTCCGCCTGCGCCTCTTCTCTGTTTACGAATTGCAACTTATCGAGTTTAGTTACACCCTCGACGAGTTCGCAAATCTCGTCGCCGAAATTCTCTTTGAGTTCGTCGTAAGTGACGGAAGTATCTTCCAAAACGTCATGCAAAAACGCGGCTATGACTGTTGAAGAGTCAAAACCGAAATCCGCGAGAATTTCAACGACGGCGCACGGGTGAATGAAGTAGTCCTCGCCCGAACTTCTCTTTTGTCCGCGGTGGGCTTCCTCTGCAAAATCGTGCGCTTTTTTAATTTCCGCATAATTCGTCGGGTATATTTTTCTGAGTTTTACAAGCAATTCGTCCATATACTTTCGTCATACGCAACGTGCAAATCGCATGCGCGCGCGTTATTTTTTTGCTACCGATAATATAGTATTATACTTTATACAATAAAACATTGCAATACGCCAAAATCGTCAATTCGCAAAAAAATCGTCCGTTTTTATGCGTGTTGAGTGTTTCGGTATACAATGCTGTCTTCGAGATTAACGGATTTTGCGGATATTTGAGCAAAACCCTTTTCGTTGATTCTGACCGTTCCGACTTCGTCGAAAATGCGAAGAGCAAGCATAAACGTGCTTTCCTTCACCTTATATCCAGAGCAAACGGCAATATACGTTTTGTGCGGACTTGCGAGTTTCGGCGTGCGACGAGTCACGTTGACTATCTCTTTGTACACTTTTCGCAAAGTATCTTTGCTCACGGCGATTTTTTTTGCGGAGCAATCTCCGAGTGCGTAAATTGCGTTGCTTTCCTTTTGAAGTTTTGCAAGATATCCATCGCAAAGAGGATTGCCCGCAACCACCACTCTGTTGAAAAACGAAAAATCAAAGCACTCTGCAGGGCAAACCACGACGCAGTTTTCGGGATTAAGACAGCGAGTAGTTGCGATAAGCACGGGAAGTTTCCTCACGCTATCGCAAGAGCCGAGCAAGTTTTCGTATTCTTGCTTTGAGAAGCACACGATTGCCGTTCCGAAAGGTGCTTTGAGCCACTCGTTCAATTGCTTGAAGTCGGTGCTTTCAATATGCGCCTCGCCCTCGCAAGAGAGTTGGTGCAAATTCATACACACCGCCTCGTCCTCCGAAACGTCGATATCTTCAAATTGCAACGTTTGGATGATTCCCTGCGCGCTTTCTCTGTTTTGGAAAGCGTTTACGCCGAGCGAAATCTCAAAGTCCACCCTTCCCGTTTTTGCCGAAAGACAGGGTGCGAATTTGGAAAATCCCATAAGTTCGATATTGGGCGCAACGTATTTTACGTGTTGCGAAAAGCCGATTCTGTCAAATCTCATTCCTTGCCCTTTCACGAGGAAAGTCGGGCGCGGATTCTGATATCCCGTCGGCTCCATAAGTTCGAGTTCTTTTGCAAAAGACAGAAAGTCCATATCTATGGGCAATTCCATCTCACAGCAAATCTCGTGAGTGAAATCGTGCTTATCGTGAGTTTTGAGTATCAACTCGTTGGCGGCTTTTACGAAGTCGTCAAACCGATCCTCTTTCATCGATATACCAGCGGCTTGTGCGTGTCCGCCGAATCCCGTAAAGTATTCCGAAAGCGCGCACAGCGTTTCAAAGATATTGACTTGCGGAATAGAACGTGCCGAGCCGCGCAATTCTCCCTCGTCGGTGTTTGCAAAAAGTATAGTCGGACGTTTGAATTCCTCCGTGAGTCTTGCGCAAGCGATGCCGAGAATCCCCGGCTCCCAATCCTTGTTTTTCAGCACGATGATTCCCACGTCGTTGAAATCCGTGCCCGCAAGTTGCGCTTTTGCTCTCTCGACGGCTTTTTCGCAAAGTTCCTGCCTTGCCGAGTTATCTCTTGCAAGCTCGTCCGTGAGCGTCCTCAAAAGGAAATAATCGTTTTCGAGGAACAGCCCGACCACTTTCATTGCCGAATTGAGTCTGCCTGCGGCGTTCATTCTCGGAGCGAGGCGGAACATAACGTCCTGCGCCGACACTTTCTCTTGATTGAGGAGCATTTTCACTCCTTTTCTCGGAGATGTCGTGATTTGTTTCAATCCGTAATAAGCAATGATTCTGTTGTCCTGTTTGAGCGGAACGACGTCTGCAATGGTTGCGATTGCCACGATATCGAGATATTTTTTCGCCTCTTCTCTGCCGCCGAGCGCCTCGACGAGTTTGAGAGCGACGCCTGCGCCGCAAAGGTCGTAGAAGCCTTTTCTTGCGACCTTCGGGTCAACCACGATACAATCAGGGATTCTCTCTTGCGGCTCGTGGTGATCTGTGACGATAGTTTCGATGCCCCTCGATTTAAGATATTCCACTTCTTCGATAGCGGTAATGCCCGTATCGACGGTAATCACGAGTTTCGGCGAGTGGTAAGCGAGGATTTTATCAAGAGCCTCGACGCTTATTCCGTAGCCGTCTTTGTTGCGGTCGGGAATGAAATAAAACACGTCGAGTTTGTCGCGCAGATACAGCATAAGCGTTGATATCGCG
This sequence comes from uncultured Eubacteriales bacterium, assembly GCA_900549225.1. Lineage (GTDB taxonomy): Bacteria > Bacillota > Clostridia > Christensenellales > CAG-917 > CAG-475. Next base: position 11,709 of record URNP01000026.1, read on the forward strand.
CAAATGCCGTCGCAGTCGTAGTCGCCGTAAATAAGCACCTTTTCTTTGTTTTTTATGGCGAGTTTGATACGCTCGACCGCCTCTTTCATACCGTCGATTTCATACGGCGAAGAGAGTTTGTCCAAAGACGGGTGCAGATAGTCGTAAAGAGAATCCTCGCTCATTCCTCTTCCCAGAAGCAAACGCAAAAAGTCTTGGGAAATCCCAAGACGTTTGGCAAGTGCAATTCTGTCACTTGAAAGCGGAAATCGCGGAGTTTTTACGACGTATCTCATAAAATCATAAAACTACGCCCTCACCTTTGTGAGGGCGCAATCGTCAGTTATTTTTTCTTTTTGAACGTCGTGTTCTTTTTTGAGTATTTGTAAACGACGTTTTGTTTTTGTTTTTGTTGACCTGCTTGTTTGACTTGTTGCACTCTCACGGTCTGTTCGCCGTCCTCGCCGACGATTATATCGGAATCGGAGTCATCGTCTTTCTTATCGTAAGACACGGAGTTGCGTTTTGCATATTTCTCTTTGGTCTTGTCGAAAGAGATGCTGAGTGCTGCCCAAAGCGGAGTTGCGAGGTTGATTGACGAGAACAAACCTGCAAGCAAACCGAGGATGATAGGCACGCAGAACTCTCTGATCGTATCGCTTCCGAGGATTGCAAGGAAGACGATCGTAACCATTGTGGTCAACGAGGAGTACACGGTACGAGTGAGCGACGAGCGCACTGCCATGTCGCCGATACCCTTGTAGTCGATATCCTTATTACCTTTGAGCGGTTTGATGGTTTCACGGCAGCGGTCGAAGATGACGATCGTGTTGTTGATGGAGTAAGCAACGATCGTGATCATAGCCGCGACGTAAGAACTGTTGATTTGCACTCTGCAGATAACGGTGAGAGCAAACATGATAACGACGTCGTGGAGCAAAGCGACCACAGCCGCGATTGCGCTCGTAAACGTGAATCGAATCATGATATACACGAGGATCAACGCGATTGAAACCGCAAGAGCGATGCCTGCTTTTGAGAGCAAGTCCGCAGCGGCGGTAGCGCCGATGGATTCGTACGTAATCTTGTTTGCGTCGGTGAGAGACGTTTCGGGATCGACATAGTCGTCAACGGCTTGTCTGATCTTCTTATTCATCTCGTCGCACTTTGCGTCGTCCTTAAAGACGTTTTTATATCTGAAGACGATAGCGGTCTTGTCGTTGTCGTTTGCTTCTTGGCGTTGCATATAACTTACGACGACGTGCTGACCGTCAACTTCAACGCCTTGAATGACGTCTTTGAGTGCGTTGCCTTTGGTCTTGTACGCATTGTCGTCGAGGATATCTTTGCCGAGCGTAACGGTGAGAATCGTACCGCCCTCGAAGTCGATGCCGATGCCGACTGCGTCGGTATAACTGCCGGTGTTCGCACCGATTGCCACGATAACTATGATAGCGGCAAGCACGATGACGAAAGGCACGATAGCCATATATTTTGCATTTTTGCAAACGCTGTATTTGTTGCAAAGATTGCGGAAGTTACTGTTTTTCATAATTACGCCTCCTCCTTTGCAAGATTAGCTGGAACGGAATCGGAATTTTCGTCCTCTTTGATTCGTTTCAAGCCGTAGAACTTCTCGCTTGTGCTGTTGAGCGGCATAAACGCTTTGAGCATGAGTCTCGTTACGACGAGCGAGCAGAACAGCGAGAGCAAAATACCGATGAAGAGCGTCACTGCGAAGCCGACGATTGAAGCAGAGCCGAGCACCCAAAGCACGATTGCGCCGATGAGGGTTGTGACCTGACCGTCGATGATAGCGCCCGCAGAGCGTTTGAAACCGGTTTTGATGCAAGTTGCGATAGGCTTGGTCGAGTGCCTATATTCGTCCTTGACTCTCTCGAAGATGATGACGTTTGCGTCGACGGCCATACCGATTGAGAGCAAGATACCTGCGATACCGGGCAGAGTGAGTTGCACCCACGGAAGCACTGCGCAGAACCAGATGAGGAGCACGATATACACGCAGAGCGAGAGGTCTGCGGCGATGCCGAGTCCGCGATACACGCACAACATAAAGAGGAAGATGAGCGCGACGCCCACTGCACCGGCAATGAGAGCCGTGCGGATGGAGTTTTCACCGAGAGTTGCGGAAATGTTTCTTATTTCGGAAAGTTGAAGCGTGACGCCGAACGTACCCGATTGAAGTTGCGTTGCGTAATCGTAAGCGGATTGATAGGTGTAGTTGCCGGTGATGATTGCCGAACCGTTGGTGATTGCGGCGTTGATCTTAGGCGTCATAATCTGTTGACCGCCGACGTAGATATAGGTGGTCTTTCCTACGTTTGCGGAAGTGATGTCACCGAAAATCTTTGCGCCTGCGTCGTTGAATTTCAATCCGATTGCAAAATCTCCGTTGTCTGCCGTCGTGACGTAAGCGGTTTCGAGGTGTTCACGACCGTTGAGGAACGCTTCTTTTTCGAGGTCGGTATTGCTTGCCTCCTTGCCCAAATCGGTGAGCGTGAAGTAGAGCGATGCCGGACGACCGATAAGATCGAGCACTTTTTCGGGATCGTCAACGTCGGGGATTTCGACGCGAATGGTGGTATTGTTGCCGGATGAGCCTTTGGTGACCGTTGCTTCTGTGTATCCTTTGGACACAAGCAAACTTTGAAGCGAACTTATCGTACCGTTGACGCGGGTATCGAAATCGCCGTATTCGTCGTTTGCGACGTTAAAGACAGCGGACACACCGCCCGACATATCCAAACCTAATTTGATTGTCCTTGCATATCCGGTGTAATCATAAACCGTGTCGCCAATAGAAAACGTGGGCAACACTGCAAACACTGCCATGAGAATGATGAATACACTCACTATACACAAGACGACTATAGATTTCTTCTTGTTCACAGGACTAGTCCTCCATATAGTAAAACATAAATATTATAACTATAACACATTGTCAAGTCAAGAAAATATGATGCGTTTGGCGCAATTTAAGTTGCAAAATTTACGCATAATGGCATATTGCCGCGTGAAATCTCATAGTTTGTGATATGGAAAAAGCAAAAAACGTAAAAACCGACGTCACGGACGTATTGAAAGCCGTGCTGTTTGCAACCCTCATATCTCTCGCTTTGGTTCTGATTTTCGCGATCGTAATCCGCTTTGCGAACGTCGAAAACAAGGTAATAATGCCCGTCAATATCGCGATAAAAATTCTCTCGTTGCTCATCGGTGTGATGATCGCCTTCAAGAATCCGCAAAACGGACTTGTCAAAGGCGCGATAAGCGGCTTGATCTATATGTTGCTGACGTTTTTGATATTCTCCGCCCTCAACGGATTCAAAGACGTAGCGTTCAGTTGGATAGACCTTATCACCCTCCCCGTAGCAGGCGCGATAAGCGGAATAATCGCGGTGAATCTCAAAGCCCGAAAAGCATAATTTTGTGTCTTATGGCACAATATCGTTGCAAGATTTTGCAAAATCTTGCAATAAAAAAAGCACGCAACGAGCGTGCTTTTCGTTTTTCAAAAACTTATTTGTTTTCGTCTACGACTTCACCGTTCACTGCTTTGTCGCAGTCTGCTTTTTCTGCGCATTCTTCGCAGTTGTTGTCGCAAGCGGTTTCGGTTGTGTTTTCTTCAACCGTTGTTTCTTCGGGTTGAGTTTCCTCTGCCTTGGGTGCTTCCGCCACGGGCTCTTGTTGAGGAGCATTCACCTTTTCGAGAACGTACCCGACTGCTTTTTTGTCGATGACGATCAAAGTGGGGTTGGACTCAGTGCCGACGTTGACGATGAGAGTGTTGTCAGCGTTGACTTGGGTGATTTTTCCGACGATACCGCCGACTGTCATCAGTTTCGTACCGACGCAGAGGCTGTTCATCATATTTTGTTGCTCTTTTTGGCGTTTCTTTTGAGGAACGATGGTCATAACGATCATGAGCACGAGCACAACGCCGATGACGACGTACATAATCCAGCCTTTATCGTCCTTGGCTGTTTGCTCTGCTGCGAGAATCAAAGAATTTAACATATTTGCTCCTTTATTCACCTATTACGGTTGATTTTCTTTTATTGATGCCTTAATGTTACACGATTTAATGCGGATTTGCAACAAAAAAAGTACATTTTGTGGCATTATTAAATCGATTTTAATATTTGCACCGTCAAAACGGCGTTATCTTCCGTCTTGTCGGCATTTCCAATTTTCCACAACTGCAACGCAGTTGCACAATGATATCGCAAGCGATGATATCACGTTGTGATGATATCGTGCAAGCACGATGATATCCTCACTTCGTTCGGGTTAAGGAATATGCCTCCTCCGTTCTCGTGTCATCCTGAGGCGTAGCCGTGAGGATCTCCGGGGACGGCAATTCCAATCGGGTGTGGGTGTCTCACCCTCTCGTCAATACGCACACTTGCGTGTTGCCGTTGCCTTAGCGACGGTTTTCGTTATCCAACGTATTGCGCCATAAACTCTTTTCTGAATTCGTCGTATCTGTCCTCCATAATCGCCTGACGGATATCTGCGGCGAGTCTTTCGAGGAAGCGGATATTGTGGATGGACAAGAGTCTGCCGCCCATAATTTCGTCGCTCTTTATGAGGTGACGGATATACGCTCTGGTATAATTCTTGCAAGCATAGCAATCGCAATCGGGGTCAATGGGCGTGAAGTCCTCTGCGTACGGAGCGTTGCGAATGGTCATAAAGCCTTCCTTCACCATTGCCGTTCCGTTGCGCGCGATACGAGTCGGGAGCACGCAGTCGAACATGTCCACTCCCCTTGCAACGCCTTCGACGATATAATCCGCCGTGCCGACGCCCATAAGATAGTGCGGTTGATCCTTTGGCAAAATGGGTTGCAAAACGTCGAGCATTTCGTACATTTTTTCCGCGCTTTCACCCACGCTCAAACCGCCGATCGCAATGCCGCATTTAGCATACGGAACGGTGCGTTCGGCACTCTCTTTTCTGAGGTCGGGGAATATATTTCCTTGCACGATCGGGAAAAGCGTTTGGTGGGGTTTAAGTTCGACTTTCGAGCATCTATCCAACCATTTTAGCGTTCTTTCCATTGCGTCACGCGCTTTGTCGTGCGAAATATCCGGGGGCGTACACTCGTCAAACGCCATCACTATATCGCTGCCCAAAGCCTTTTGAACTTCCATGGATTTTTCCGGCGAGAAAAAGTGTTTGCTTCCGTCGATAAAACTGTTGAATTCCGCTCCGTCGTCGGTGATTTTTCTCAGCGAAGAAAGCGAGAAAACCTGAAATCCGCCGCTATCCGTGAGGATTGCGCCGTCCCAATTCATAAACTTGTGCAAACCGCCTGCTTTTTCGATGAGTTCGTGACCCGGTCGCAAATACAAATGGTACGTATTCGACAGCAAAATCTGTGCGCCCGTGGCGTGCACTTCTTCGGGAGAAAGACCTTTTACGGTTGCTTTCGTCCCCACAGGCATAAAGCACGGAGTGTCGATAACGCCGTGTTCGGTGTAGAGTTTACCGACTCTTGCGCCGGTCTTTTTATCTTCGTGTATAACTTCAAATCTCATTTTTTTACCCTATAAAACTTGATTTTGTTTTCGATAGTATTAAGCGCGTGTAACGCGCTAAACGTAGTTTATTCAAGGCGTCCCCTACACAACCTCTGTCATTTCACAGACGGAACTTCGAGCCGCAACGGCG